>DAOULS010000110.1:0-2798 GCA_034418415.1 Dehalococcoidales bacterium
TTTGTTCATCGTGTTGAAGAAATAAAATGAAAAACACCGACGAGAAAGCGGTAATATCCCGAATAATAGCCTGGGCGGAAGGCAAACCGGATATACGGGCAGTATTGTTAACCAGCTCCCGCGCCAATCCGGGGTCGGTGATAGATGAATTTACCGACTACGATGTGATTGTAGTCGCGAAAGACATTAAGTCCTATTTGCATGACAGCTGGCTGGGCGACTTCGGGAAGGTGCTGGCCGTATATCGCGACCCGGTTGAGGTAAGATTCGGGTTCGAGAGATTCATCAGAGTAACGCAGTACGAGGACGGGCTGAAGATAGATTTCACCCTGTGGCCGGTGGGGCTGTTGAAAAAAGTAGCCAAAATGAAGGAATTGCCGGACTACATCGACGATGGGTATAAGGTGCTGCTGGACAAGGACGGGCTAACCAAAGGTATGCAAGCGCCTTCCTGCCGAGCGTTCGTGCCCAAACCCCCGACCGAAGCGGAATACCATCAATTCGTCGAGGAGTTCTTCTCCAACGCGCCCTATGCCGCCAAGCATATCCGCCGCGGCGACCTGTTCCCGCTGAAAAACATGCTTAATTTCATGAGATACGAAAAACTGTGCCGGATGCTGGAGTGGAAAGTGGAAAGCGAACACGAGTGGTCGCTGAAACAGGGGCAGTACGGCAAGGGACTGCAAAAATATCTCGATAAAGAAACCATCAGCGAACTGGAAAAGACATTCAACGGAGAAGGGGATGTAGCTTATTGGGAAGAGCTTTACAACACCATCGGACTGTTTAGAAAAACGGCTAAAGAGGTAGGCGATAAACTGGGATACGCCTATCCCGAAGATATAGACTCACGCGTGATTATCTACCTGGAAAAGGTGAGGGGCGGAGAGCTGCCCTAGACCTGCTGGGTCATCTGGTAGGACTTGCCCTCGGTGACGATGGAGGGGGCGATGACCATCTCGGCGTTATGGAACTCCTGAATAGTGGCGGCGCCACAGAAGCCCATCGCTGTGCGCAGGGCGCCGACGAGGTTCTCCGTGCCGTGCACCACCGAGGTGGGACCAAAAAGCAGTTTCTCCAGAGTGGTAGTAGTACCTACCTTGATGCGCGTGCCGCGGGGAAGGGCGGGGTGGGGATGGGACATGCCCCAGTGATAGCCCCGGCCGGGGGCTTCCCTGGTGCGGGCAAAGGGAGAGCCAATCATAACAGCGTCGGTGCCGGCGGCAAAAGCCTTGCAGATATCGCCGCCCTTGCGCAGGCCGCCATCGGTAATAATCGGCACGTACTTCCCAGTCTCCTTAAAATACACATCCCGCGCCGCCGCGCAGTCGATAGTCGCCGTTATCTGCGGGACGCCGATGCCGAGGACTTCGCGGCTGGTGCAGGCAGCCCCAGGGCCAACGCCCACTAAAACGCCGGCGATGCCGGTCTTCATTAGCTCCAGACAGGCGGTGTAGCTGACGCAGTTACCGACAACGATGGGCATCTTGATTTGCCGGCTCAATTCGGAGAAGATTAGTCCGCGGTAGCTCTTGGAGATATGGCGGGCGCTGGTAACGGTGGACTGCACCACCAGGATATCACCGCCGGCTTCCGCCACGACGGGCGACAGGCGCTTGGTGTTGGCGGGAACCAGAGACATGGCACAGACAGCGCCGGCATCCTTAATCGCCTTTACCCTATCGCCGACAAGGTTGTCCTTAATCGGCTCTTTATAGACCTTCTGCAGTAAAGCAGTGACCTCGGAATCGCTTGCTTTGGCGATTTTATCCAGTACCTCGTCGGGGTTATCATAGCGAGCCTGGATGCCGTCGAGATTAAGAACACCAAGTCCGCCCATTTTGCTGATTTGAATTGCCAGCTTGACATCGACAACGGAGTCCATGGCGGAGGTAACGAAGGGAATTTTAAAGGTGAAATCGCCGATGCGAAAATCCGTGTTGGTCTGGTCGGGATTGAGGGTGATATCCCCGGGCACGATGGCGACTTCGTCGAATCCGTAAGACTGACGGAGCTGTTTAAACTTAGGTGACGCTTTTGCGCTGCACATTTATGTGCTCTTAATTATAACAAAAAATTTAAAAGTTTTGCAAGCCAGAATTTTCTATGGGTTGATATATTTTTTGTGCCTGCCAGCCGGCAATGAGGTTGACAATTCGGCATGTGAAAGATATAATTCGGTCACAAATATCGTAAGGATATAGTATGATTTTATTATTCATGATATTCGGCTTGATATTCCTGATTTCCGGAAGCATCGGGCTTTTTTACACCAACACCAACCTGGTGGGCTGGAGCACGATGTGGGTCTTCGGTAACCTGACCTTCGGAACGTTCGTGCTGTTCGGCGTACTGATACTCTTTTTCATTGCATTTTTCAACGCGGAACTGGACAGATAAAACAGTACCGCCACCACTAGCTTCATTCCAATACGCGCCCTGCCCGGAGTTATTTTTTCCCCGATAATAGACAGGCAGAGGCGTATCTCTTATAATGATTATGTCAGGAAAACACGAAAATGCCCATACTTTACGTCGTAGCCACACCAATCGGGAATTTAGAGGACATATCACTGCGGGCGCTCCGCGTGCTGCGCGAGGTAAAGCTGATTGCCGCCGAAGATACCCGCAAGACACGGCGCCTGCTGGAAGCCCATGACATCAAGACACCCATGACGAGCTACTACGAGCACAATAAAATCACGAAGCTGGACTATATACTCGGGCGGCTCGAAGAGGGAGACATTGCGCTGGTCTCCGAGGCGGGGATGCCGGGCATTTCCGACCCCGGCTACGAG
>DAOULS010000111.1:0-66479 GCA_034418415.1 Dehalococcoidales bacterium
GGAGTCGTCTTGACCGTAAACAAGGTTTTCACCAGCTGTGACGAGGCGGTAGCTGATATTTCCGACGACGCCACCGTAATGGTCGGCGGCTTCGGGTCTTACGGCGGCCTGCCCATCAACCTCATCGTCGCCCTTTCCCGACAGGGCGCTAAAAACCTCACCGTTATCGCCAATATGGGCGGCGTGGGCTTCGAGCTAAGCAAGCGCATCAAGCCGGGCGGCTACCAGGACCTGGCCGTCCTTTTCGAACATGGACAGGTGAAAAAATTTATCGGGTCGGTGCCGGCTTTGGGCGGCATGCCCCCCGATTCCCCCCTCGAAAAAATGTATAACGAGGGCAAGGTTGAAATTGAGGTCGTGCCGCAGGGCACCCTGGCTGAAAGAATCAGGTGCGGTGCGGGGGGACTGGGGGGATTCTACACGCCGGTGGGCGTGGGTACGGTCGTGGCAAAAGGCAAGGAAAAGAAGGTCATCGACGGCAAAGAGTACATTCTGGAAATGCCCTTGACCGCCGATTTCGCCCTTATCAAGGCGCACAAGGCGGATACGTTGGGTAACCTTATCTATCGCCGGACGGCGCGGTGCTTCAATCCGGTCATGGCTACCGCTGCTACAATGACGATTGTGGAGGTGGATGAACTGGTTGAGGCAGGGCAGCTCGACCCCGAGGTCGTCGTCACGCCCCATATATACGTGCACCGCATCGTGGAGGTCAAGAGATGAAGGCACGCCTCGACGAGCAAACCATCGCCCTGCGTGCCGCCCGTGAGTTCGCCGACGGTTCGGTGGTCAATCTGGGCTACGGCATGCCCGGCCTTTGTGCCGACTTTATACCCGAGGGCAGGACGGTCTTCTTCCAGAGCGAGAACGGCATGCTTGGCTACGGCAATCTGGCATCCGACGCCGAAAAGGACTATGAAATGATTAACGCCTCCGACCAGCCCGTTACCCCCCTCCCCGGCATGTGCTTTTTCGATAGCGCCGTGGCGTTCGACATGATACGTGGCGGCCATGTCGATGTCGTTGTCCTCGGCGCCTATCAGGTCTCGGGAAAAGGCGACCTCGCCAACTGGGGCAGGCCCGGCCGTCCCGCCACCGGCATGGGGGGTGGCATGGACCTGGCGGCCGGCGCTAAAAAGGTCATCGTCACCATGCTGCATACCACCAAGACCGGCGAGCCGCGTATCGTCAAAGAATGCACCTATCCCCTGACCGCCGCAAGGTGCGTCGGCCTCATCATCACTGACCTCGCTGTCATAGAAGTCACGGACAAGGGGCTCGTTCTCAAGGAAATCGCCCCCGGCTGGACCGTTCCGGAGGTGCAGGCGCTTACCGCGGCAGGGCTTAAACCGGCCTCGGATTTGAAGGAAATAGAGCTATAATTCTCAAATCCGTTCAACATTGACAAAAGAATCAGACTAACTGAAAATTAAAGAATGTCAGGAATGATAAGGAGGGAAATATTATGGAATTAACGGATGTAATCAATAAAAGGTGCAGTATCAGAAATTTTAAGCCGACACCTGTGGAAAAAGCCAAGCTAGAGAGGGTACTGGAATCGGGGAGGCGGGCGCCGTCGTGGGGCAACACCCAGCCCTGGCGTTTTATTGTGGTTCAGGATAAGGAAAAAGTAGCGACAATAGCTACCGCAGGTGGGCAGCCCTTTCTAAATGCCCCGGTCTTAATTGTGTGCTGCGGCGTGGCGGATGACTTCTCGCGCAAGCACCATCGGGAGACCCTGGCGCAGTTGAGGGATTTGGGCGTTATGGACTGGGATGATAACATGCTGGATAACGTGGTTTTAGGTAGCGACGCCTACGCGCCGTACCGACTCGGCCAGCAGGCGATGACAATCAGGGCCGCCGAGCAGTTGATGATTGCCGTGGCGTACATGACTCTGGAGGCGGTGAATCAGGGTCTGGGCACCTGCTGGGTTGGCGCGATAACCCCCAAGGAAGTCCACAAGGTCATGAATTTACCGGACAACGTATTCGTGCATACCTTACTGCCCATCGGCTATCCTAATGAGGACCCCAAACCCCGCCCCCGGAGAGACGCCAAAGAAATCATTTTCTGGGGAAAATACGGGTAATTGATATCATAAAATGCTGAATATTACAGGCGCGACGGTGGGGTTGTTCCAGCGTCGCGTTTGTGCGTGCGGTTGCTACTCTTTTACCTTATAGACCTTGCACAACAGTGCACGCCTGGCCCATCTTGTCCAGTTAGTGAAGTACTACAATTTGTTCTTTATCAGCTTAAGTTCTTCCATTATTAAAATAGTGTTATAAACCCTGCCCAGTTAGCAAAATACTCCAGTTTGCTCTTTATCGGATTAAGTTCTTCCATGAGCGCAGGGATTTCGTCCTCATACCCGGTTGATTTGAGATATCCGATGCGTTCGTTTAGTAGTGTAAAGCGTTCTACGTCGTTCAGTGCTGTTGTCGCCAGCAGGCGAATACGTAGTTCATCGACTTCGGCAGAATAACTAGAACCAAGCGACTTTAAAAGTGTGTATAGTGACCAGAGGGCTTTCTGTCCCCAGATACTATAGGGGTTGATTGTTTCCTTTCCAGTAGCCGAGAAGGAATCTTCTATTATCTGTTCGAACGCTTGCCTGGCGCTGGTTCTATCGCCGGCATTTAGTTTTTCCAAGGCTGAAATATAAGCGGTCTCTTCTTTAACGAGGCGTTCGATGTGGAGATTTGTATTTAGTTGCGGTGGCAATGCCTCTTCACCGATTACTATCAGTGACACTGAGTTTGGCGGCAGGCTGAAACGAAAGGTCACCTGTCCATCCTTACTTTCTAAATTGTCCGTTCGCTCAATGATTTTCAATTTCGAGTCTTCTTCTACCAAGCGATATTCACTCCAAGAAATAGTCGTATCCACCTCATGGTTTGCCCAAGCATTGCTGTTAACACTATCAATCTGATAGCGTTTCATATTTGTCCATTCTTCTGGCAATTCCGTTATGGTGAGGTTGACGTCTTGAACGTCGCTTTTACACTCATCATCCGTTTCATTAAAATGATACAGCAGTACCTGAACCCCGTTCTCGGTGCGGGCAGCGAATCCGTGAACAGGATCACCGCATTCGCTGCCGCTAAGCTCGATACGTTCATCGCCCATTTTTGCCAAAAGGATGTAGGCATTCAGAATGGGCATCGGCACGAAATAGTCTCCAGACATGATTGATAAATATCGTTGTACAAAATTATTCGTAAAACCAAACCTCATCACACGGCTGGGATATTTCTCCGGCTCATTGAGAGTGCCATCGATGAACCGGCTTAAATAAGCAGCGTCGTAATTCGTATATAAAGTGTATCCTCTTTCATAGTTCGTATATATACCATTGATCCATTTGAATAAAACCTGCCCCCATTCATCTATAATCGTGGGAATGTCTGCAAGAGACGGGTATTGATTAATTATACCCAATTTTTCTCCTGCATTTTGAAGGTGAGCATCAATTGTCTCGTAGGAATGCCAGAAAATGGCGTCAAGGGGTGCACCTTTACCCCCGGTTGCAAAGTTTGTTCCATTAACACAATGCTCGATAAATGGTCTTAACCAGTCGTGAAAGGCTATATTAGGGCCGCCCACTTTTAATTGTTCATCGGCTGTTTTGATACCATCGGCGAAGTAATCGTACATTTTTAAATAACTCTCCATGCTTCCCGTAAAAAAAGCGTCAATATCGGGCTCGTTACGAAGCACAAAGAACCACGTCCGTACCTCTTCGATTCCATACCTCGCGATGCAATGCTTGGCAGTTTGGTACATCAGTTCCCGGAATTTGTCATGGTCGTTCGGCCCGTTAATCAATGATCCCTGAAAATTACGTACTTTTTCGTTTTCGTCCACGAGGTCCTCTGGCATATACTCAAGTTGCAGGACGGGCTTGAGCCCATGTGATACGAACATGTCTAGCATGGCATCGAGAAACCAGAAATTATACTGCGGATTTCCTTGTTCATCTTCGGTATAAAGAGGACCGGGGCCGAAAGAAGACGAAGGAGGAGAGGTCTGAGGGAGTTCGCCATATTGAACCAGTTGCTTGACATATCCGGTAAAATCCTCGGATATGCCATCGGAAAAAATACCATCAGCCCGTGCATATTGAAAGATACCTGTCTGACGGATTAGTTCCCAGAACGGCAGGTTAGCATCACTAACGGCCGTTCCATAGCTTTCAAGAATATAACCGTCCCATATATTATGGTCGATGTCACCTACCACTTTTTCAACATTAACTCCGAGACTATAAGAAGGAGGTGGCAGATTTGTTAAATCGGTGACGGGTGGCCTGCAATCAGGTGAAGGTACGCCCAGATATGGTGAGACATCGAACCAGGGCAGAGGTTCATCGGAGGTCGTTGTTGGTTGGGTTGCTAGCTCCGGTTCTGGTTGAGAAGTTGGAGTTGTTGATTGGCCTGGTTCAGTTTCTGTTTGAGATGGCTCCGCCGCTGGGCAGCCGGTCAAAACCATTACGAAACAAAGGATAATTATGATACTTGTTGTAAGCTTTGCGATATCCATTTTTCTCTTTATTATAAGGGGATTTATCTTAATGATACCTCAGGAGCGATTCGAATGCTCAATACGCGGTATAGTAAACCGCGGTTTCTACTCTTCTACCTTATAGACCTTGCACAAGAGCGCCCGGCTGGCCCACCCCCCGGTTAATGGGTCGCAGAACTCGTCGCCATCCGGCGTGAGGACATTGGCGTTGGACTGGAACACGCCGAAGAGACACGGGTCTTCCCCCGGCTGTTCGGGGAACCACCAGCTTGCCTCGGCGTTGACCACGTCCGGCAGTATGTCCGGGCTTAAGCTGGCTCTCATCTTGATACGACCCCGCCTCGTCTCAATCCAGACCCACTCGCCTTCTTTGATTCCCAGCTTCCCGGCCGTCTCGAGGTGGATGGTCAATAGCGGGTCGGGGTGCCTCTCACGCATGCCCAGGCCGAGCTGCCGGTGCTCGGAATGGAAAAACGGCATAAAACGCCCGCCAGTGTTGAGAATCAGGGGATATTCTTTAGCGACATCCGGTGTGCTTATCGGCGACTCCGGCGGTTCTTCGTAAAATGGCAGCGGGTCTTGCCCCAGCTTCTCCATCACCGTACTGTAAAGCTCCAGCTTTCCCGATGCCGTGGCGAACCCATCTTCCTCGTATTTTTTATATTTCCTCGTGCCCAGTATGTAACCTGTTTTGGTAAACTCCTCGTAGGTAATCCCCAGGGGCTTGAGACGGTAAGCGATGACCTCCTCCACGGTCTCCCACGGCCAGTCGCTTTTGTCCTGTCCTGTTGCCAGCGCCAGGTCCCGGAAAAATGTGTAGTCGTCTTTCCTTTCCCCCAAGGGCGTAATCGGCCTCTCCCCGCCCCACACCACGTCGGTAAAGTCCTCCTGCGTGGAGCACATGGGACGCTCCAGCCAGCTTGCCGCCGGCAGAACGTAGTCCGCCAGTTGCGCCGTGGGCGTCATCCAGTATTCCTGCACCACGCTTAGTTCCAGGTTCGGACTTTTCAGGGCTTCGTAAATACGCCTGATATTGGGACCCCACATTAACGGATTGGAGCCCCAGGTAATGGCGGCTTTAATGGGGTAGGGTTTGCCGGTCATTATGGCTTCGGATGCCATCGGCACAAACGCGCCGAGACGGTGCATCGTGGTCTGGTTGACCCCGTGCCTTTGGTGCCAGGGCGTATTGGTCAGCTCGTAGCCCCGCCAGGTCATCAGCGGCGCTTTCTCCTGCCCCATCTGCAGCTTCTTTATTTCTTTAGGCAGCCTTTCGGTAAGCTCCAGCTGGGCGTCGCGGATGAACATCTTGCCGTCGATTATCGGCCCCACCGACGGTATCAGGTCGCCGCCCCGTATATCGATGTTGCCGGTGATGGCTCTGACCGCGTTCCTTGCCTGGCTGACCCTGGCGGAGTTGGGCCCCAGCTGGTCGGTTGCCAGTCCGCGGTAAAGCGTGGCCGGTTTCGTGGTGGCGTAAAGCCTTGCCGATGCTGTTATCTGCTCCGCCGGGACCCCGGTAATTTGGGCGACCCGCTCGGGGGGATATTCCCTGGCTCTTTCGGCAAGTTTGTCGAATCCGCTCGTCCACTTATCGACGAACTCCTTATCGTACAGGTTTTCATTGATGATGACGTTTATCCAGCCCATGAACAGCGCCGTGTCCGTGCCCGGCCTTATCTGGAGGTGGATATCGGCGTCCCGTGCAATCTTGGTGATGACCGGGTCGATGACGATGAGCTTCAGGGGCGCCTGCTGCCGTCGTCTCACAATCGATGCCAGCGTACGCTGCGACGACTCGTGGGGCCTCAACCCCGAGAGGACGAGGCAGCTGGTATGGGCGATATCGGGGGTCGCCATCACGGAATCGCCCATCATCGCCTGTTCTGTGGCGAGGCAGTTGAGCGTGCAGACGACGCCGGGATGAAAGACATTTTGCGGATTGCCGAAGAGGTTGCAGAAACGGGACCTCGCCCAGATATTCTGACCGCGGTACGTCCCCTCGAAAAAGGCCAGCGACTGCGCCCCGTATTCGGCTTTGAGTTCGTTGAGCTTGCCGGCTATCTCGCCGATGGCTTGCTCCCAGCCGATTCTCTGCCACTTGCCCTCGCCCCGTTTGCCCTCCCTTTTCAGGGGGTAATGGAGCTGGTCGGGGTGGTAAAGCCACTTGATGGCGTACTTCAACCTTTCGCAGCTGAAACCACGACTCAGCCGGTGTTCCGGGTTCGGCTCCACCTTGACGATTTTATTGTCCTTTACGTGTACCAGCACGCCGCAGCTTACGGCGCAGAAGCAGCACCCCGCCTTTTTTATCTCTTCTTCAGCCATATCCCCCACAGCTTGCCATATTTGTATTATTTAATGCAAATATGACTTCATTGCTAGGAAAAATATTATTGTAAAAAGTATTGACAAACTCTCTGGCAGGACTATAATTAGAATGCCCTCAATTCCAGGACTCCTGATACCAATTAGATAAAGTGCCATAGTTGGAAGAAAGGAGGCTTGGCTATGGTTAAAATTGCAACGTTCAATGCAGAAAACTTATTTGCTAGGTACAAATTCCGAGAAAATGCCGACCCGCTCAATATGGAGGGCTTCACCATTAACGACCTTGCCTTCGATATATATGAGGAGACGTCCAAACAGATAACGGCAGCGGCTGTTAAAGCCACAAAAGCTGACGTATTGGCACTGCAGGAGGTAGAAAGCCTTCCGGTGCTGGACCGTTTCAATTCAAGGTATCTGGGTGGGAGGGGATACAAACACAGAATCGTCATCGATGCTTTTGACCCCCGCATGATTGATGTGGCTGTACTAAGTAAGTATCCCATCGTAGGCGTCAAGACCTATCGACAGGAAAGAAATAAAAAGAACTCCGCTTTTCTATTCTCCCGTGATTGCCTCCAGGTTACTCTGGATATTGATGGTAAGCCTCTCGTTATGTATGTGAATCATTTCAAATCGATGATCCCCAAACGTTCGGAAACAAAAGAACGTCGTCAGGAGCAGGTAGAGAGGGTCGCCAGCATTGTAAAAGAGCAATGGGAAGCGAAGGAGTATAAGGGAAACTTCGTGGTACTGGGTGATTTTAATGACTACATTGAAGGTGATACGTCATTGACAGCACTCATTAATCACCCCGGCCTGGTGAACGTATCGGAGCGGCTTCCGGAAGACGAAAGATGGACACATTATTGGGCGGGTGGGAACGAGTCCCGCCAACTGGATTTCATACTGTTATCCAAGAGTTTGGGTGCTCTCAATTCTAACAAGCCCGAGATTATGCGGAAAGGTCTTCCTTGGAGGGCCGATAAGTATACCGGTGAGCGACTGGATAACGTCGGTGAAAACCATCCCAAGGCATCTGACCACTGCCCTCTAATCATGGATTTGAAACTAAGCTAAAGAAAATCCCCGTTAGCCACTTAGTCGAAACATGATTAGCTTCCAAAGGTGGTACCCCAGGAGCGACTCGAACGCTCGACACGCGGTTTAGGAAACCGCTGCTCTATCCACCTGAGCTACTGGGGCATGTGCTTCAAGTGTAATTCTAACAATTGAAAGCCCTCTCTGCAACCGTTATTAGTTATCTCGCCCTATTTGCTATTTTCAATACGCTGGTATATCATTTTTTAAACGAGTCGCCAGAGCAAAAATGGTGCGGAAAATCCGGTAGCCCCCGCCGCCTGGCGTGATTTTTTATGGAAACGTTGCTTTTTCGGGTGGACGCAGGACCCCAAATCGGCACGGGGCACTTGATGCGCTGCCTGGCGCTGGCGCAGGCATGGAAGGATCAGGGCGGTAAAGCTGTCTTTATTACATCGTGCCGGGTTGAAGGACTGCTGGCACGACTCCGCGATGAAGGTTTTGAGGTTCGTGCCGTTCCTGACTCTGACGACTGGCCGGATACGCATAAAATTCTTACTGAATATCCTGGTACATGGGTAGCCCTGGACGGCTATCACTTCGACGGCGCGTATCAGCAAAAGATAAAGGGGCTGGGCTGCCGTTTGCTCGTCATCGATGACATGGCGCACCTGGAAAATTACTATGCGGATATCGTGCTCAACCAGAACCTGCACGCCGAACTGCTTCAATATACCTGCGAGCCCCATACGCGCCTCTTGCTGGGTACGAAATATGTGTTATTAAGAAGGGAGTTCCGTGCCTGGCAGGGCAAAAAACGGACGGCGCCTGAAAAAGCCCGCCGTGTCCTGGTGACTTTAGGCGGTGCCGACCCCGCTAACCACACGCTCAAGGTAGTCCGGGCTTTACAGCAGGTAGACATTCCCGACCTTGAAGCCACTGTTATCATTGGCGGCAGCAATGCCAATGCTGATATACTGCAGGCGGAGACCGCGCGGGGTAATGTGAAAATCCGCCTGGTTCGGGACGTAAAAAATATGCCGGAACTGATGGCAAGGGCGGACGTGGCGGTGGTATCGGCGGGCACTACGGTCTGGGAGCTGGCGTTCCTGGGAGTGCCGTGTATTGTGGGGATTACCGCCGAAATCGAAGTATATCTGGTCAAGGGTCTCCGCAAGTACGGCCTGTTTACGGATATCGGCTGGTTTAAAGATGCTTCTGTAGAGCAGTTAAAAAACACCTTGCTGGACTTGATACAGGACAGGGAAAGACGGCAAAGCATGACTGAATTGGGACAGCGCCTCGTCGACGGCGCCGGGTGCGATAATACTATCAAAGAGTTGCTCGGACGTAAGGTATAATGAAAGAGACGATGAAGAACAGGCGTGTTCTGGTTACCGGCGGCGCTGGTGTTATCGGCCAGGAACTCTTACAGTTGCTAAGCGATAAACAGGCGGACGTCCTCTCGGTTGACCGCCGTCCCCTTTCCCGCGGCGAAAAACCCGGTGTGACTCACCTCCTTAAAGACCTGGCGGTAGATAGTCTGGACGAACTGGTTGATTTTCAGCCGGAAATTATCTTTCACCTGGCGGCAACCTTCGAGCGCTCCAAGGAGTCCCCCGAATTCTGGAAGGACAACTGGCTGGATAACGTTTTGCTAAGCCACCGACTCTGCGAGCAGCTGAAAAAAATGCCCGACCTTAAGGTGCTGGTCTTTGCCTCCAGCTATCTGCTTTACTCGACCTCTCTGTATCTCTCACCTTCGGTGCCGGGTAAAGTGACGTATCTTAAGGAGACCGACCCCGTTGTGCCCCGCAATCTCTGCGGTGCCGCCAAGCACTATACGGAGGGGGAAATCAGGTTCGTCAGGGAGGTGGAAAGTCCGTCGTTGCGTACCGTCGATGCCCGTATCTTTCGCGTTTACGGCTGCGGTTCTAAAGACGTGATTTCCCGGTGGGTCAGGGCGGCTCTTACCGGACAGGAAATCCGGGTGTATCATAAGGAGAACCGCTTCGACTATGTTTTTGCCGGCGATGTCGCTGCTGGACTGCTCAAATTAGCAGCAAGCCCTGCCGCCGCCGGCGCGGTAAACTTAAGCTGCGGAACGGCGCGCAGGGTTGAGGATGTCTTGAGTATTTTGCAGGAGCTTGTACCCGCCTGCCGCTCGAAAATAAAGTATATTGATGTAGATGAACTCTATGAAGCCAGTGGCGCCGATATATCCATGTTGAAAAAACTGACCGGTTGGACGCCGCCAACCGACCTTAAAAAAGGTATCGAGATACTGGTGGATTTTGAAAAAAGCAGGGAAAATAAATCATGAAAATCGGTAAGTATCAGGTGGTGGAGGATACCGATTACGGCTACCGGCGTCTCGACCCCCTGCCTGATGATGCGGAGTTGACCAAGTTCTACGAGAGTCAGTATTACGACCTTATCCGTAAGGGCGGGCGGGCGCCGGAGTTGCGGCGCCTGATGGCTGGCGGCAGGGAAGGCGAGCTTGAGCGTCGCTGGCTGCACGAGACCCTCTATACCGATATCCTCTATGTGCTGGATAAGTTCGCGCCGGGCAAACGGGTACTGGATGTCGGCTGCGGCGTGGGCGAATTCCTTTCTTTTCTAAAACAGAAAAAGCGCAACGCCGCCGGCATCGAACCGGCGCAGGAAGCGGCCGCCGCGGCGCAGAAAAAGGGACTGGACGTGCGCGCCGCCACTCTGGAGGAATTTGCCGCCGGGGTCTCGGTCAAGTCCGAGAAGTTCGGCGCGGTTATTCTCTTAAACGTCCTGGAGCACACGCCCCATCCGGAAAACGTGGTTGAGCTGGTTAAGAAAGTCCTGGAGCCGGATGGCGTAATCTGTGTCCGCGTGCCCAATGATTTCTCTGAAATCCAGCTGGCGGCGTATGATAAACTGAAAAAAGACCCCTGGTGGATATCCCCGCCCGACCATATAAATTACTTTAACTTTAAATCGTTAAACGACTTCCTGGAAAAGCTTGGTTTTGAGATTGTCTATGCCCAGGGCGATTATCCCATGGAACTCTTCCTGCTGCAGGGTGACGATTATACAGGCAATCCTGAACTGGGCGGCAAGTGTCACCGTAAAAGGGTCGATTTTGAACTGTCCATCCCCGGCGAATTAAGGCGCCGTTTATACCAGGCGCTGGCGCTGGCCGGCGTGGGTCGCGACTGCCTGACCTTCGGGAGGCTTAAGGGAAAATGAATGTACTCTTGTCCAGTGCATCGCGCCACGTAAATCTGGTCCGCGCTTTCCAGCAGGCGCTGAAGCGCGAGGGGGGAGGTAAGGTCATTGCGGTGGACGCCAGTCCGCGGGCCGCCGCCCTCTATTTCGCCGACGAATGCTACCTCGTGCCCCAGAGCGATAATCCGGAGTTCCTCGATGTCATGCAGCGACTCTGCCGGAAGCGGGAAGTGCAACTGCTTGTCACCCTCCGCGATGAAGAGCTTCTCTTTTTCGCTGAACACAAGGCAAAATTCGCCGCCGCTGGCACCACCGTCATGGTGGCGGACAGCAAGACCATAAAAATCTGCCAGGACAAACAGCTTTTTATCGAATTCTGCCGCGATAACGGCTTTGCTGTCCCTGAAACCTACGGGGAGAAAGAATTTAAAGCAAAAACGGCGTTCCCCCTGTTCGTCAAGCCGCGCATTGGCAAGGGTGGTAGAAAGACTACCCGCATCGACTCTCCGGAGGAGCTGGAGCTGGCTTTGAAAAATGCCCACGATGCCATCGTTCAGAAATTCATCGTCTCTCCGGAGTACACCATCGACCTTTTTGCCGATTTTTCCGGCAAGGTAATCTCCGTCGTGCCGCGTGAGCGACTGCTCGTCTTTGGCGGTGAGTCCTTCGTCAGCCGCACGTCTAAAAATTCCCACCTGATAAAGGAGTCGGTCCGCCTGGCGGAGAAGCTGCAACTAATCGGTCATAATACCATCCAGTGTTTCCTGTCGGGCGACAAAGTCGAGTTTATAGAGGTTAATCCCCGCTTCGGCGGCGGCGCTAATCTCGGGTTTGCCGCCGGTGCCCCCACCCCCCTGTACATGGTGCAGTTACTGAAAGGCAAAAAGCTGACGCCGCAAATCGGCGAGTTCAAAGATAATTACTTTATGCTCCGCTACACGGAAGACAAATTCCTGGAGAAAAAGTCGCTGACCCCCAGGATGTTCACATGAAAGCCGTGCTGTTCGACCTCGATGATACTCTTTACCCGGAGATTGAATTTGTAAAAAGCGGTTTCACCGCGGTAGCCCGCCACCTGGCTTCGAAACACAATTTGAATGCAGACTCTCTTTTTCAGCAGATGCTTGATATCCTGCAGAGAGACGGACGTGGCAAAATCTTCGATACCCTGCTTGAGAAACTTGGTTTGTTTTCCGGCGAAACGGTCAGGACTCTGGTCGACCTTTACCGCTCGCACCAGCCGTCGATTAGCTTATATCCGGATACTCTGCCTGTGCTGGAAAACTTGAGACGGAACGGGATTAAAATAGGCATCATCACCGACGCCATGGCTTCGGTCCAGAAAAATAAGGTCAAGGCCCTGGGACTGGGGAATTCCTTTGATATTATTATCTATACCGAAGAGCTGGGCGAAGGCTGCAGCAAGCCCTCCCCCGTTCCTTTTAAGACTGCCCTCGACTCTTTAAAGATGCCGGCACCGGACGCCGCCTATATCGGCGACGACCCCTCAAAAGACTTTCTGGCGCCGAATAATCTGGGCATGTTGACCGTTCAGGTAGCTAGGCAGGCGCCGCCGGATTTCAAGCCCTTTCCTCCCCCCACCGGTGCTAAATACGTCGTCAAAGACCTGGCAGGGATTTTCCCTATAATCAATAAATCCCTGCCGTAACTTTTTTCTATAACCCCGCGTTAGTGACCGCCGCCCCGGAAACGTCAACCACCGCCGAGCCTCCGTCGATAAGCAGCGCCGAGCCGGTCATAAAGGAAGACTCGTCGCTGGCGAGGTAGCTGCAGAGGCCGGTAATTTCTTCGGGCTTGGACACTCGTTTTAACGGTACGTCCTTGGAAAAGTAGTCCAGGGCGCCCTGTTTGTTCGTCCCCAGCTTCTGTGATAGCGGAATTATCATCTCGTCGAGCAGCTCGGTGTCGATGCCACCGGGGCATACCGCATTGACCCTTATGTTGTACTTGCCGTAGTCCAGCGCCGCCTGCTGTGTCAGCATTATCAGTCCGGCTTTGGCGGTACAGTACGCCGGGCATATCGGTAGACAGCGCATCCCGCCCAGCGACGCGATATTTATTATCGAGCCTTTTTTTGCCTTTATCATCAGCGGTAGCACCTCGCGCATCATCAGGAAAGGCCCCGTCAGGTCGATATCGATAACCAGTCTCCAATCGTCCGGCTTGAGGTCGGTAATATTGCCCTTCACATCGTGGGCGGCGTTGTTCACCAGCACGTCGATTTTGCCGTTGAATTCCAGCGTCTTCTCGACCATCTTTTTTACATCCGCCTCTTTGCTGACGTCCCCCGGGCAGATTAACACCGACCCCTTGGGTAGGGTATTGGCTGTTTCTTCCAGTTTTTCGCGTCTCCGACCGGATATGCATACTTTGGCGCTGTCCTTGATAAAACGCTTTGTTATTGCCACACCTAGACCGGCGCCTCCTCCGGTAATCAGTGCTATTTTTCCTTTCAGGTCCATGTTCTTTATATCCTCCTGTTCTTACTAATAAAAATTTTCTGGTTTTAAGGATTAGTGTTTTCTAGTAAACCTGTTTTGGGGTTTAACCGCCTGTAGAAGCAGTTGCGGGCTTCCCCTTTGGAATTAAAGGTATGGCAAACTCCCCCGCCTTTTGGATTAACCAGGTAGAGCAGTGAGTTTTGCTCGCAGTTAACATACACTTCTTTCAATTCATAGATATTCCCTGATGTCTCTCCCTTGACCCAGAGTTCGTTTCTGGATGTGCTCCAGAATGTCGCTATGCCTGTCCGGATACTTTTTTCGAAAGCTTCTTTATTGGTGTAGGCGATGAGTATAACTTCTCTGGTGTTGATATCCTGTACTGCCACTGGAATTACGCCGGGAATCTGCGCCACTATCTTTTGTAGCTTTTCAAAGTCTAGCAGGAGGTTCTTCCCTTCCTCTAACTCCTGTGTAGTTATTTTATTGTCTTTCATTTGATTTTCCTGAAAACCTTATTCTATACCTGTCTATTATACACTAATCTTCCCGCTCGCCGGTCAGCGATACCGCCATGCAGACGTAAGGCTTGTCCAGCCTCTTGGTGACAATCGGGCAGTGGTACAGACCGGCCGGGGCCACCAGTACCGTGGGCTTATCGAAGGTATGCTTCTCTTCCTTGCCCTCTTCCCCGATGGATATTTCCACCTCCGCCCCCAGCTCGTCGAGGTGCTTGGGGTCTGTCCCTATAAAGAACACTGCCTCATCATATTTATGCACATGTGGCTTGCGGGACATGCCGGTGATGCCGGTATTATAACCGCAGGCGTAGATAACGTGGAGCTCCAATCCCCCCATTTCCTTCGCCCCCACGGAGAATAAAGGCCCTACCGGCGTTTTATGAAATGGGATGGTTACCACGTATTTCCCGTACTTGGACTCTGCCATTATCGCTCCTCTCGTAGTATTGTTATTCTTTTATCTTCTTCCGCAGGGCTTCCATTAGCTTGTTCACGCGCTTGCGGTGGGTTACCCCTCCCGGTCCCGGCGGCGGGTTGGGGTCGTATTTCATTTCCTTGAGGTTCTCCAGCATCGTCGGGATACGCTGGAAAGGCACCGATATCAGGAACAGCCCCGGCGGGAAGATATTCATCTCGTGCATGCCCTGTCCCAGTCCGGTGATGTAATAGTTCAGCTCGCCGCTGACGACCGGGTAGATGTAAATCCAGGCGCAGGCGACCACCGGCATTGCCTTGCTGACGAACGGCTCCCCGGTGGAATAGTTAATCGACCTTAATACGGTCGCCGCTTGGTATATATCGGCGGTGATTACCAGAACATCCGGGTCGAAGGTCAGCTTGTCCAGCGGTGCGAAGACAACGTACTGCACCGAGTTCTTCGGCAGGCGGGGCAGATACTGGTACATGGTGCGGCAGGCGCTGGCACAGGAAAACAGTTTGTCTTCTCCGCCCAGCATCCCGCTCACGAGTATCGTTTCTACGTCCTGCATGCCCAGTATCCACTGTTCCACGCCCACGCATACCCAGTCGTTGGGCCCCACGTAAAAGGCTTTGCCATCCTGGGCTTCCTTGAGCATCTCGCAGAAATTCAGTTCCTTGGCTATCTTCTTGATGCCGGCGGGTTTGACGGCGGTGAACTGCACGCCCACTGGCTTTCTCTCGAACTTGAACTTGTCTAGTACGGAAAAATCTCTGGAAACAGGGCTCATAACGGCCTCCTTCAAAGGGGATAATCTAGGACGCTTTCTCCTATAATAAAATTGTTGCCGCGGATATTCAAGTTGACTCTTATGGAGTTTGGGCGGTGGAGAGATGAGTGTAAACAACGACCTTGGTTTAAATCTTACGCCAGGTATTGTTTGTGCAGTTCGGGGTTGTATTTCGCTCTTCTGGTAGGGCAGTCCTGTTTGGGGCATATCTGGCAGGTTACAAAGCCGCTCTCGTTGGGGAAGATGATGCTGGAGACTGACTTCGTAGGGTTTAAGACCCCGCCCGACGATAATGTTACCCCGATTCGCCCCTCTACATCGTCGAACAGGCTAAGGAAGGCTCGCTGTTCCGTTATTGGCCAGTCCTCCAGCGACCCCGGGTTCATGCGGGCTATCTTGGGCATCTTGTATTTCTTTTTGACGTATTCGGTGAGGTATTCGGACGCGTTGCCCAGCACCAGCGTTTTAATGATTTCCAGGCAGATGCCCTTCATCATTTCGCCGCGCTCCGCCTTGAGCTCGTCCAGTTCCCTGCCGATGGTGGCTATATAGGGGACTACTGTATCCAGACCGGTGAAAAGTTTGCTTAATACTTTGCTTTTGAATGTAATCCCGTCGATTTCTGTGGTGGCCTTATCGATGACACGGGCGTGTGATATCTTGTAAAGCGCCTTGGGACGGGCTATCTTGCGTGTTTCTTCTACCAGCTCCCGCGCCATTGCTTCCACCCGGTCGCTGGTTCTGCCCGGATGCATCCACTTTAGCACCCAGGTCACATCGATTTCTGCCGGTATCTCAAGCTGATGTATTTCTTTTTTTACGGATTTTTTCAAAAATGCTATCCTTTAGCTTGTAACGATGCTTGTATATTAATCAATTGTAATATATAATTCTATGTCCGAGCAAAAAATCGAGTTTGAAAAGACTTAGGAGGTAGAAGAATGTAGCAGTGGAACATCGTATTTCTCTGTGTTTTTTAAAAAAATCACAATTTGGAGGAAGGAAAATGAAAAGGAGCTTATTTATAGCTGCAAATCTCGTACTTGTTTTAGCGCTGGTGTTGAGCTTCGGTATCGCCGGTTGTACCAGTGAAGAAGAGACCACACCGACGACCTCGACCCCCGCAACAACCTCGCCAGCGCCTACGACTACAACCCCGCCTGAAACCACCACGCCCCCGGAGACCACCACGCCCCCGGAAACAACTACACCTCCGGAAACAACCACAACACCGCCAGCGGAACCTGTTGCTATTTCCTGGGAGGAAGCTGCCGATTATATCGGTGTGCTGGTTACGGTAGAGGGCCCGATTATCGATAAGTGGGATATCGGCACCGGCATGCTGCTCGGCATGGGAAAGAGCGCTGTGGAGGAAGGCACTGTCGGCATCGAAATCAGCTACGTCCTTGCGGCTGAACTCCCGGAGGATCTGTATGTCGGCCAGACGATTAAGGTAACGGGTACCCCGTATATCAATCCTCTCGGAGGTGCTTCTATTATTGTTTCTGACGCGTCCCAGATAGAAGCCATGGGACCGGCGCCTACTGAACCGGAACCCACCACTACCGAGCCGGAACCCACCGAGACAACAACGCCGCCTGAAGAAACCACGGAACCGGCGGGCGCAACTGTCTATGTCAGCGTCAGCGTCAACGGCGAACTGCTGGTTGCCGCGCAGCCCGTTACTGTCACTGAAATGACTGTCGAAGCCGTACTCATCGCCGCCCACGAGGCATTCTACGCTGACGGTCTGGAAGGCTATACGGCCGGTATTGACCCGACGTTCGGTATGTACCTCGTTACCCAGTGCTGGGGCATTCAAAACACTCCCTACATCATTATTAACGACGCCCCCCTCGGCTCATCGGGTATCGAAATCGTCAATACCACCTCGGTCGCTGCCAATGACAACATCATCATTTGTACGGGCACCACCACGAGTACAATTAGTCCGGTAGCTCTGACGGCAACCGTTTCCGGTGATACCGTGACTATCACGGCGACAGCCTGGACACTTAGCTTCGCGACATTCACGTATTCTTCTGCCGCTCTTGCCGGCGCGACTGTTATTGACCCGACCACCGGCGAGGTCCTTGGTACCACGGATGAAAATGGCCAAATCACCATAACCATTCCGGCAAGCGGCATTGTTGCCATTGAAGGTATGGCGGCTATCAACGTTTTAGCCTCGGCCACATAAACCGGTAGCTTACTTGAGCAATTGAGTACTCCCCGGGTTTTAGGTTCTTCGGAATCGAGGACTCCGGGGAGTACCTGTTGGTTTGTATCTTCAGACAGTTGTTTCCCCCTGCGGATAAATATTGATTGCTTGATAGCATAAGGAGTACAATCGTTTACAGCTTATTACCGAAAGGAGGAAAATATTGTGCCCGAGCTTAAATACGCAAACTGTCTGGTGCAAACCCCCGCCCCCTTCCCCCTGGAACTGCAGGGAAAAGATGGGGGCATGGCAAAAGACCCCGTCCCGGGTGTGCAAACGACCCATGTCCTGACGGCGGATGAAAGCGAGCAAAAAGGTTTTTTCTTCGTTGACGGCATGTGGTTGTGGGGCGGTGCGTCCAGGGAGCCCGTCGGTGTTCCGCACAAGCATGATTTCGACCATGTACTCTGCTTCGCCGGCGGCCATATCGATGACCCGCAGGATTTCGGTGCTGAAATAACCGTCTGGCTGGACGGTAATAAAGAGGTTATCAGGCGTAACAGTATCATCTTTGTACCGGCGGGAGTCGTCCACGGACCGATACTCTTCAATCGAATCCCCCGCCCGGTCTTTTTCCTCACCGTCGCCATTACCGGCAAATACTCAAGGACCGTCGTCCCGCAGGTCGCTAAACCTGCCAAGGAAAAGAAGTACACCATCGTGGACGAGCTTTACAAGAGCTTCACCGTAGCCGCCGATAAAAATGCGCCCCCGCCTCCACCGCCGAACCCCAATCTAAAAGGGGCTCGTATCATGCATATTGAGGCGGATAGAGTTCCGGGTGCGTTTTACGTCGACTTCGTCTGGATATTCAAAGGCACCGGTGCCGCGCCGGCAAAGGTGCACGACCATGACTGGCCGGAGCTCATTGCCATGGCTGGAGCCGACCCCTCAAAGCCGCACGACCTTGGCGGCGAGATGTCGATTGTGCTCGGCGATGAAACTCACGCGACGACCAAGAGTACCCTGGTCTGCATTCCGGCACATATGATGCACTGTCCGTGGGAATTTCATGATATCGAGACGCCCACTTTGGTCTTTACCGCCGGACCTTCTCATATGTACACCGGCTCGCATAAGAAAGATTAATAACTGGAAAAGAGGAGGCGGGGCTCTTGATTGCCTGCCTCCTCTTATATTGTGGTTTTGTTTTTACCGCTAGGGTGCTGGAGCGTACTGCACGATGCCCGCGGCCAGAAAATAGGTTAACATGTCGCTTATCAGCCACGCCTCGATGATTTTACCGTCCTTGACTTTCAGGAAATAGGCGCCCTGGTATGTTAAACTCTCACCGCCGACGGTACCTGTCTCCGTCCACCTGACCGCCCCGATGTCGCCCATGGCGACTATTTCCGACCACGTATGAGTGATAGGGCCGGCAGCCGAATCCACTATTCCCTGAATGGCGGCTATGTGGTTCTCGCTCCCTACTGTATCCGGCCAGTTCATCATGTGGAGAACTATATTGGCGTCTTCGACTTCCATCAGGCCTGAACTGTCTCCGGTGCTGAACATCAAATCTTCAGCTTCGATAAACTTGTTAACGACGTCTAATGTAGGATTGCCCCCGCACCCCGTCATCGCTAGGATTGCTACGGCAAGTAAAGGTAATATCAGCCATAATGCTTTGAGTTTCATTTTTCCTCCTTGTTTAATTACGCTCTTTACCGGTAAAGGCAAATTAACGTGCAGGACTTTATTAAGTAACTCTTGACCCCTCCTTTCGTTAATAATATCTATAAAATCATTTATATTATCTATATATTCATGGGCGTGGGGATTTAATTATAGCACAGTTAGTCAAGGTGGGCATAATGTATGTTTCTCGTAAGAAGTACGAAATAAAAGGTACGTGTATAACTTAAATTAATGCAATTATAAAAAAAGGGGGAGGCAGCCTGTTCTATACTGCCTCCCCATGTCAATGTCCTGGAGGTCATCCGGCTCTACTTGGGCAGGGGGTAAATATCGCGACATCAATTGATTGAAAATCGGGCTTTTATAGGCTTATACTGAATAGTCGGATGGATACCCGTTAGTAGAATTGACATAACGATTAGACATAACACTAAAACGAATAAAAACAAATCAGCTACGACCCAAAGCTAAAACAACAAAAAAATTTTTTCCAAAAACAAATAAAACGAATCAATAATCAAGAGTGAAGAAACCCACCGGAGTCACGGGCTTTCTGGGTATCTATTCTAGGGGTACATCACCTTTCCCGCACCTTACATCGTCATAACAAAAGTCCTGTTGCCTTCTGGCTTCCTGCTCGTCAATCCACTTTTCCAGACCGATTTCCTTCATCCTCTTCCCATCGTAGATTACCGTCGGCTCGCTTTTAGCGAATCTCTCTATCATCTCGCAGGGATAATCCGTGCACATCGGGCAGGCTTCTATACCCTTGTCTTTGGCGCACTTCCTGATTTTACAGGCAGGATGGCCGCACGTTTCCTCCCTGCACCTGTTGGTGACTTTCGGATAGGCCAGGCTCTTAAGGAATTTCCAGAATTGTTCAAAACCCTCTACACTTTGCCCCCACTCCTCCCAGTCCCCGGCTTTCATCGTTTCCATCAGGGCTGATGCCTTTTGTGGCATGCGGCATCTGGTTCCGCAGTTAGGACAATATATACCGCAATACGTAACCTCGCTTAGTCGTTCCATCATATGCTCCCCTTAACAGAGTATGGTTATTGCTTCTTCCTCGGTGGGTTTTTACGTCCCGTCGTCAGCTTGCAGCGGACTTCTCGCTTAACAAGGGCCGCCAGTTCGTTTTCATGTGCTTCCAGAAACCGCTCGACCGCCTGCCGGTCGCGCTTCAAGAGGTCGCGCAGGGCCCATGACATTCCCTTGACCACCATATCATCACGGTCACTCACCAGAGTTTCACAGACCATCAGCGTGCGCGGTGTGTCTCCGGTGCCGCCCTGGGCTTTACGGTTGAGGAACACGGTACAGACCAGCGCCGCCCGACGCCACCACCGGCTCTTGGAGCGTGTCCAGCTCATTACCCGGGTATCGCTCAGCAGCCCCTCGCGCCAGGCGGGCCCCGCTATCGCCGTGAAGGCGTCCACCAGACCCCAGCTATCCATCCGGTTCCCGAGTGGCTCTAAATATTTCCAGGTAAGTGCTTTTCTGGCTGTGGGGTGATTTTTGAGTGTAACCACGGCCGACCAGATGTAGCGCCATTCGTCCATCATGAACAGACGGGCCGCCAGTTCCATAGCTTCCTCATCGGAAAGCGTGCTCAACTCTTCCATGTAATCGGCGGGTAATTTTCTCTTACTTCGGAATACACCTTTATCGGCAAGCTGCATTGTTGTTTGCAGTATTTTTTCTACACTCATCGTATATTCCTTTATTACGTCCCGTCGTAAACCCAGTTATGCATATCCACGAATTGAGGTGCCCGGTGACCGAGCATCTGCCTTATTGAATTAATTTCACCCATGTGGTACCAGGTATGAAAGATACAGCGTACCAGCAACGTGCCCCAGCTTTCTCCCCCCGCCAGCGGATTTTTACATTTCTCCTGCAGGATTTCTTTATTGGCTGCCTGCAGCCATGCATCCGAAGCACTGCAGGCATCTTTCCATAGGGACAAGGCTTCCTCGAGAGATGGTTGAGAAGGCGGCGCGCCGTAACCGTATGGCAGGAACCGGGAATCGGTATTACGGTCTTTTGACCAATCTACAAAATATGCCTGATGCTGGCACGCCACGTGGGCAATTATCCAGCTGATGCAGTTCATCGGCTCGATGCGTTTACGGGCGTCTTCGTCGGTCAGTCCCTCTAGATTCCTTTCGAACTCCTTGCGGGTGAGGTAAAGCATTTGGACCAGCGTGTGCATTTCAAACCCCCTTAACCTGTAAAGACTTTAAGAGGTATATAATTAGGCGCTTTCCAGATATTCATGGTACGTCGCAAGACTCCGGAGAGGACTTATTTCGGTGATGTTCCGCCGGCCTTGTGGACCAGTCGCCAGGTCACCAGCACAATCAAAAGGCCGCCGACGACGATTATAGTAATGAGCCACCAGCTTAATGGTCCTTCGGATTCGGTGGGTGGCCCTTCCAGAATGACAGTGGAGGAAACGGACTTTGTATCCGTTGAAGGTAAACTGGAGTTGTCCGTTATAGCGGCAACGGGTCTTGCTGGCAGTTTTGGGAAAATACATGTCACCGCCAGCAGGCACAGGAATATTATAGTAACGTAAGATAGCTTCCTGTACATAATCACTCTAAAAAGATACTCTTTTTTATTGCAATTTTCAATATACTCAATCCTTGGCATAAAAATGACGCGGCAATTATCCCGATGAATAAGTAAAAGTGGAGCCGGGGTGACAATAGGCAGAACTTTTGAAATGGTATTCCCCCTGCATATTTAGTAGAATGGAAACCAGACTAGAAGCAGATGAATAGCGATGGTTAATTGGAAAGAAAAGCTTAATGGGGATCCTATACCTTGGCTGCTGGAACACGACGAGACCCAGCCAGCCATTCGCTATTATGCCTTGCGTGATATCCTCGGCCGGGACGAGAACGATAAAGAAGTCAAAGCTGCGAGAGCGGCTATCATGGCAAGCGGACCGGTGCCAGTGATCTTGGCGGCGCAGCATCCGGAGGGATATTGGGGAAAACGACCCAGGTACACCGGGACGATGCCGGCTATCGTTTTCATGGCGCAGCTTGGGGCGGACGGAGCTGACCCGCGCATTCACGCAAGCTGTGAGATTCTGCTTTCCCGATACATCGACAGCAATGGTGCCCCTCTGGGTAGTCTGTCATTGAAAGGCACGCCTTCTGGTTCCAGCTATTGCACGGCGGGTATAATGGGGGCGGCTTTGATTGACTTCGGCTGGCTTGAAGACCAACGCTTGCAGGCAGTAATGGAATGGCTGGCACAGACTATTACCGGGGAAGGAGTGGCTGACACTTCGGAGCGCGATACAAACAAACGTTACGGTAGGTCTAGGAGTTCAGATCCTTCATTCGCCTGTCCACAGCGTAATGCTAATTTGCCATGCGCCTGGGGCGCAATAAAGGTGATGATTGCCTTGAACAAAGTACCAACGGCACAGCGAACCAGAAATATGCAGGAGGCTATCAAACGGGGTGTGGACTTTCTGTTGAGCCATGACCCGGCGGTCGCCGATTACCCCTTTGGCAAGGGGAACAGGCCTAGCTCAACCTGGTTCAAGTTCTATTATCCTCTCCGCAGCGAAGCCGATGTGCTTCAGAACCTTGAGGTCCTGGCAGCGCTGGGGCAAGCCAAGAATCCCAAGTTAGCCAACGCGTTAGATCTGGTCATTAGTAAGCAAAACCAACAAGGACGCTGGTTGCTTGAACGTACCTACAAGGAGTTGGCGGACACACAAGAAAAGAAAGTCTTTTATTGGTACCAGAACTCCCTGAGACTTTATATAACCGGCAAGGAGTTGGCGGAGATACAAGAAAAGAAAGGTCAACCCAGCAAGTGGGTCACTCTGAGAGCTTTGCGTGTTCTGAAAGCGGCTTATCCAGGAGAACGGAGTTAAATATCCGGAAGCTAAAGTGGAGATAGGGGGATTCGAACCCCCGACCTCCGCGATGCGAACGCGGCGCTCTCCCAGCTGAGCTATATCCCCACGGTGACAGGATTATTATAACATATCGTGATTAGCGCTCGATTTGCTTTATCTGGTAGCGTAATTTACCGGCTGGCACGGTGATTTCTACGGTTTCCCCGTCGCTCCGGCCGAGCAATGCTTTCCCCAGTGGCGAGGCGGTGGATATTTTACCCAGGGCGGCATTGACCTCACGCGGGTCTACTAGCATATAACGGCACTCCTCGCCGGAAGCTAAATCACATACGACGAGTGTGTCCCCGATACCTGATTTACGGGCTGGCTCCTTCTTTTCCTGGATGATATTTGCCGACTTGAGAATCTGCCCTATCTCTTTAATCCTTCCCTCGATGTGGCCGCGTTCTTCCTTAGCGGCGTCCAGCGGCGCGTTTTCCCGGAAGTCCTTATCGGCGGCGGCGCGCTGTATTTCCGTAACGAGTTCCCCGCTCCTCTTTTTGAGGTTCTCCAGCTCTTTCGCCAGCTCGTTGTATCTCTGTTGTGTCAGCGTGGCGGTCTTAATAGTGCCCCGCTTTCCGACTGCAGCCGTGGTCTTGCCCTTTTTAGCTTTGAGGTGCGTCGACAGGTTGGTCTGACTCCAGCCCGCCTTCTTGGCATGGGCGAAAAAGGAACGTAAAATCACTATCTTTTTTTCGTAGTCGATGTCCGTCACGTTCAGTTGCTCGGTGTAGTTGGCGACGGCTGGGCCGGCCAGCCTGGAAAAAGGACTCTCCCAACCGTACCAGCGGGCGAATTTATATACCTCCGCCTGACTGGATTCTCTGTCTTCTGTCGATAGCCTGGCCAAGTAAAGTGTAGCGGCTTCACCCAGGCTGGGAATCTGGTCTTTGCTGCCGGCCATCTATATCTCCCTGTTGTAGCGCTGTTTTATTCTAATCATTAACGGTATTAGCGGTCAATGTCGTTGGACTTAAAGGGTAGCTTGATTATTTTAAGAGTCTTGGTTATCATTTGGTATTTCAGGAGACTCATTATCGTCCGACTGTGCCAGTCGAAAGATATGTCTCTGGCTTTCAGCAGGGCTTCATCGATACCCCCGGACCTGATAATCTCAAAAACACGGTCGATTTGCCTTGCGCTCATCCTCTCGAACAGCCTGCGTGCCCAGTACCCTGTTCTTAGTTCCCCTCCCAGCTTCCTCTGCCAGGCCTGTTCGTAGCTTGCCAGTCGTTTTACGGAAAGGTCGTTGTCCGCCAGCGCCCGGTGCAGGACATTTGCCGCTATTTCCGCCCCCAGCAGACTGTAATAAATGCCGCCCCCGGTGGTCGGTTTTACCTGTCCTGCCGCATCGCCCACCGCCAGCAGTCTCTCGCCGTAAGTGCGAGGTGGCGGTTTCAGGGGTATGCCCCCGTAACTTAGCTTCACATCAACGGACGTTATTTTGCCCTGCTCCGCCAGACGTTGTAGCCATTGCTTCAGTCGTGCTCCTGGTTCTGTGCGTGAAAGCAGTCCCGCTCTGGCCTTTCCCCGTGATGTCGGTACCAGCCAGCAAAAAAACCCTAGCGCCATATTCCCGAAGTAAACCTCTGTCTCTTCGATTCCTGGGGCTTCCACGTCTGCCTGTGCGCCGGCTGTATAATCCTTAGATACTCCCAGCCCCGCCCTTTCGCTTAAGCCGGGACTAAAACCGCTGGCGATAACCGCCGCCTTTGAGGTTATCTGGAAATTTTTACCATGCTTTGTTCCGGTAATACCGGCGTGGTCGCCGGTGATGGTGACGTCTGTTACGCGGCTATTGAATTGATATTCCGCGTTGGCATGCTGCGCTCGCTCTGCCATGGACGCATCAAAAGCCGAACGGTCCAGGACGACTGCCTGCGGCTCCTTGCGGTGCAGGTGGATGGTATTGCCTGAAGGCGAAAAAAGAACGGCGCTGTTCAGTTCACGGAGAATTACCCTGCTATCGATTTCGAATTTGTCAGCACATTCTCGGCTGATGAGGCCAGTACAGCAGGCTTTCCTCCCCACCCCTGCGTTTTTCTCCAGTACCAGGACTTTCCAGCCTTTTTCCACCAGGCGGCGGGCTGCATGGCTTCCCGCAGGTCCGCTGCCGATAATTATTACATCGTACATTCATTCTCCGTACGGAGTCCTGTATTTTTATGTCCAAAATCCACGTCATAATACTACCTTTTCAAGCTGGTGACTTCAAGTAGTCTATATAGTGTATCCGATGACTTTAAAGGAGTATAATAGGTTCAGAAAAATAGTTGATGTTGATGATATGACAGAGACTCCTCAAGAAAAGCGTTCGTTGCCTGAAAAAGGTCTGTCCTCCGGACTCACATTGCAGCTCCTGCGCGCCAAAGCGAAAACAGGCTTCCGCAGTCCACATTTCTGGATAATCATCGGACTGTTTATCGTATTTACCTTCGTTTATTACTATCTGCTGGAGTCCTACAAGGACATATACATCATTATTTTCTTTTATCCCCTGATATATGCTGCTATCGTCTACCGCATACGCGGAGTGGTTGTTACCGGGGTGGTCTTTCTCGGTATTCTGTTGCCGCAGGCGCTGGTGGTATCTCAAGACCCGGTATTTCTTGTCCGCACGCTAATTTTTGCCGCTTTCGCTTATCTTGCCGCCGCGCTGGGGGCCGTCCTCCTCAACTATCTGGAAAGTCAGCTGGAAGCCTACCAGGAAATCCTCTCTCTGAATGAAAAACTTAACGACTATATAGAGAAATTACATAAGACCCAGCAGCAGCTTATCCAGGCGGCCAAATTGAGTTCTCTCGGCCAGTTGGCGGCGGCGGTAGCCCACGAGCTGAATAATCCCCTGGCGGGAATACTGATTTATACCAGGCTAGCCAAAGAGAAAATCATCAAAGGCATTGTTGACAGGGAAAAACTGCAGACCAACCTGGAAAAGATAGAATCGGCCATCGAGTATTGTAACAGCATTATTCAGGGACTGCTTGATTTCGCCCGCCAGACGGAGCCGCTGTTGCGTCCGGTTACCATAGGGAGGGCTGTCGATAAAGCCATGTCTTTGGCGGGACACCAGATAAAGATGAAAACAATCGAGGTTTCCCGTGCGGATGACCCGTCGTTATCGCTGGTGGTGGCGGACTTTAATCAGCTGGTGCAGGTTGTTATCAACCTTATACTTAACGCCGTTCAGTCCATGAAAGAAGGCGGCAGGCTTACCATCAACACTTCACAGGATGACAGTCTGGTGAAGATAGCTGTCAGCGACACCGGCAACGGCATACCCCCGGAGAACATGGACAAGCTATTTACGCCGTTTTTTACGACCAAGGAAGATGTTAAGGGTGTGGGGCTGGGTTTAGCGATATCTTACGGCATCATCGAGCGCCACGGCGGCAGGATAGAGGTCCAGAGCGAAGTGGGCAGAGGCAGCACTTTTACCGTAATTCTACCGGCCTATCAGGGTGAAGAACAGCCCGAAGCAGGGACATCAGACTGATTCTTATTTGGCAATAGGTCTGGGTATATCTACGGTAAGTTCCGTGCCCCTATCCGGGACGGATTTTACATGGAGGGTGCCGTTTAGGAGGCGCGCCCGTTCGTGCATCCCCATCAGTCCCAACCGGCCAGCGCTGACCATCCCCTCGATTCTCTCGGGCGCTGTAAAACCTCGGCCGTCGTCGGTTACGGTCATCCGGATACTGTCATCTTTACTTTCCAGTTTAATAGACACCCTGGATGCACCGGCATGTTTCCTGATATTGTTCAGCGCTTCCTGGGCAATCCTGAAAAGCAAAATTTGAGCTTCCGGAGATAGTGCTGTCTTCATATTTTTAGTTTCGACGTCGACCTGGATTTTCTGGTCTCTTTCCAGCCCTTCGGCAATCCACTCGAGGGCTGCCACCAGCCCCAGGTCGTCGATTATACGGGGGCGCAGTCCCTGCGCCGTAGCGCGCAGTGACTCCAGGGCTTTGACCGCCTGTTCCCTCACCTCTTCGAGGTTGCTCCTTAGTGTCGCCAGCTTCGTCCGCGGTGCTGAAACAAGGTTATCCAGCTTTTGAATGAGGATGATGATATCGGGAGATACATCGTCATGGAGGTCGCGTGCGATGCGCTTACGTTCCTCTTCCTGCGTCCGAGTTATCTGCTGGAGGTAAGCCCGCACGTTTTCCTCCTGAAGTTTTTCCTGCGTAACGTCCCTGGCCACATGCTCGAAACCGGTTATCCTGCCCCCGGATACTACCGCATTGGTGGACATCTTTACGGTCCTTATCACGCCGCCTTTGATGAAAAACTGCTGCTCGTAGGGCTGTTCGAACTCCTCCCCGTTTATCAGCTTGGTCCGTACCTCACGGGCCAGCGCCAGAGAATCTTCGCTTAAAAAACGCGCTAGGTGTATCCCCTTCAGTTCATCCGCGCTAAACCCGGTCATTTTCTCAAAGGCGCGGTTGCCGTCCACGAAAAAGCCGTTGACATCCTGCACCCAGATAGCGTCGCTGGCATGCTCGAATAAATAGCGGTATTTCTGCTCCGAGACGCTCAAGCCACGCTCGGACTCCTCTAACTTGGTAATCAGTTGCTGGTACTGCAATCCCCGTTTTCGGTAAGCTTCAATCCAAAAATTTACCAGCAGCCCTACGATGACGACTACGGTACTCTCCAGTATAGCGTCGGCTTTATATTCGGAAAGTGTAATAATGCGCGGTATGATTACAGCCAGACTTAATCCTAGGGTAGCAAGTCCGATTCGTAAACCGAAGATATAACCGGCGTAGATAATCGGCACCAGGAACAGCACCCGTTCCACGCCGTGCCGGGATAGACCCCAGAAAGATAGCAGGGAAGGAGAATCTATCTGTAATATCTGCTGGGGGTAATGAAAGATAATGCCGATGATGAACATTGCCACCAGCACCCAGAAATGGGGACTGGAGACGGAAAGAGGGGCTTGTTTTAGTGCACGGAACCGAATGGCTGCTACTCCATTTTAGTGTACTTAAGAACAGGGCTTTTATTGTATGTCGTTGAGGTCGATGTAACCCTGTTTCAGTCCCTTGATGATAGCGTCGGTGCGGCTGCTGCAGCCGAGTTTGTTAAAGATATTGGTCATGTGGGCTTTCACGGTACGCAGGCTGATAAAGAGTTTTTCCGACATTTCTTTATTGCTTAGTCCCCTTGAAGCCCATTTCAATATCTCCATCTCTCTGGAAGTAAGCTGGCCGCCGGCTTCGTGTTCACCCTCGGTTTTTGATATATTGGCCAGTCTCTGCACGAGCTTGCGGGTTACCTCGGGGTCGAGGACGGATTCGCCGGAACGCACGGCGCGTATGGCCTTCACTACATCCTTGCCCGGTGAGTTTTTCAATAGGTACCCGCAGGCCCCGGCTTCAAGTAGTCCGATGATATAGCGGATATCACTGTAGGCTGTCAATATTAATAACGCCGTGGAAGGGGAGACCTGCTTGATTTGCTTGGTAGCTTCCACACCGTTAAGCCTGGGCATAACTATATCCATGATAACGATGTCCGGTTTGAGTTCTTTGGCTATTTGAACGGCTTCCTCGCCGTCAGTTGCCTCTCCCACCAGCTCGAAGTCTTTTTCCTGCTCGAGCAGGTTTCGCATACCTTCCCGCAGCATGGCGTGGTCATCGGCAATTAATATCCTGGTTTTCATTTCGCTCCTGTTGCCTCGGAGTTAGATTGCTCTTACCTTTATATTTTAAAACGTTCGTGTCAAAATCTCAAACTCGACGCATTAAGTCTGGGGTACTATATCCAGGGTACGATAATAAATAGGACTTACTAACAGACGTGATACGTCCGAAGGGCGGTTTGGAGAATTTATGCAAATGATAATATGAAGATAGATACAGGAGTGAGAGGGTGCGGAAGCAGCGTGAGGAATAGAAAAGATATAAATCGATTGAGTCAAGAAGAAGCAGCCAAGAAGAAAAAAGCCATTCTTACCGCGCTTACTAAAGCCTCTGAAGATTATCTTTCATCTAAAGGGCGCGATGACGCTTTTGATGGTGAGCCTGATGATTACTACACGCTCTCCCGCGATGAGATGGAAGCACTCGTTAACGGCGATATTAAAAAAATAGAAAACTGGGTCAGCAATATGGACAGGAAACACGCCACCCATTTATTGCGCTGGCTCATTAAGGAAAGATGGTAAAGGGAGGGTAATATACCCACCCTTTTATTATTATTCGCTGCATATTAGCAGGAATAAGAAAAGGAGATGAACAAAATGGTTGAGAGTAAAAGAGTACTGATTGCGGATGATGAAAGTATCGTGAGAGATTCGCTGGCTGACTGGCTGACTGACCACGGTTATGAGGTCGTTACCGCCGCCAACGGTGACGAAACGGTGGAGAAGCTCAATGAGAATGATAATCTGGGTGTTGTTGTCCTTGACGTACGCATGCCCGGTAAAGATGGCATCTCTATCCTGGAGGAGACCAGGCAGCATCACCCCGACCTTAAATACATCATTATCAGCGGCTATCCGTCCGTGGATGTCATGAGCCGGGGCATCAGACTGGGCGCTGTTGGTTTCCTGGTAAAGCCCTTTAACCCTGAAGAACTGGAAAAAATGGTAAAGCACGCCATATATGGTAACGGGGATGTTCAGGCCATCACTTCGGAGGAAGAGGCCGAAAGGTCCGAGGCGGATATGCTCGGACAGATTTCCGGCAAAGAAATAGCCTCTATGATGGCGGAGAACCGTGTGTTCGAGCCTTCTCAAGAATTTTCCGGCGTGGCGGCTATCCGCAGCCTTGAAGAATACAAAGCCCTCTATAACTGGTCGGTAAAGGACCCGGAGGGATTCTGGGGCCAGATGGCAAACCAGCTGGACTGGTTTAAGAAGTGGGACAAGTTCCTGGAATATGATTTTAAAGACAAACCTGAAATACGCTACTTTATCGGCGGTAAAATCAATGTCAGCTATAACTGCCTTGACCGACACCTTAATACATGGAGGAAAAACAAAGCTGCCCTTATCTGGCAGGGTGAGCCGGATGATGATACTCGCGTCTATACTTACCAGCAGCTGTTCCGCGAGGTATGTAAATTCGCCAATGTTCTGAAAAAGCACGGCGTCAAGAAAGGCGATACCGTTTCCATCTACCTGCCCATGATTCCGGAGCTGGCTATATCCATGCTGGCCTGTGTGCGTATCGGCGCTATTCACAGCGTGGTCTTCGGAGGTTTCAGCGCCGAGGCCCTGCGCGACCGGATTCAGGACTGCGGCTCGAAGGTGCTCATCACCGCTGACGGCTACTGGCGTAGCAGCAAGCAAATCGGTAGCAAGGTCAATGCCGATAACGCTCTTAAGGAATGCCCGACCGTCCAGAAAACCATTATCGTGAAACGACTTGGCATTGAAATCCCGATGCAGGCGGGCAGGGACTTATGGTGGCACAATGAAATGGACGCTCCGGATATCTCTTCCGTCTGTGAAGCTGAAAAAATGGATGCCGACGCGCCTCTGTTTATCCTCTATACCAGCGGCAGTACCGGCAAGCCCAAGGGTGTTCTCCACACGCAGGGAGGCTATCTTCTGCACTGTTACCAGACCATGAAATGGATATTTGATACTAAAGACGAAGATACATACTGGTGTACCGCGGATGTCGGCTGGGTTACCGGCCACAGCTATATCGTTTACGGTCCCTTGGCTATCGGTGCCGCCAGTCTCATGTTCGAAAGCGTGCCTACCTACCCCGCCCCCGACAGGTTTTGGCAAATCGTGGAAAAATTCGGCGTAAACGTATTCTATACCGCCCCCACCGTTATCAGGGCTTTGATGAGAGAGGGCGAGGAATGGCCGAATAAGTATAATCTTTCCAGTCTTAGACTCCTTGGCAGCGTCGGTGAGCCAATTAATCCGGAAGCCTGGATGTGGTACCACCGCGTTATCGGCAAGGAAAAATGCCCTATCGTTGACACCTGGTGGCAGACGGAAACCGGTGGTATCCTCATTACTCCCCTCCCCGGCGCCATCCCCACTAAACCTGGCTCTGCAACCCTCCCGTTCCCGGGCGTCGAGCCGATAATCTTGAGGGAAAACGGGACCGAAGCCGGCATCAACGAGGGCGGCTGGCTCTGCATCAAGAAACCCTGGCCGGGCATGATGCGTACTCTCTGGGGCGACCCGGAACGGTTTAAACTGACTTACTTCTCTAAATTCCCCGGCTACTACTGCACCGGCGACGGCGCTCGGAAGGACCTGGATGGCTATTACTGGCTTATGGGTCGTATCGACGACGTAATTAATGTATCCGGACATCGTATCGGTACTGCCGAGGTTGAAAGCAGCCTTGTCTCCCATCCCAAGGTAGCCGAGGCCGCCGTAGTCGGTATGCCGCACAAACTGAAAGGCCAGGGCATCTATGCCTACGTTACCCTCAAGACCGGCGTAACCGTGACTCCGGACATGGAGAAAGAACTCAAGACCCATGTGCGTCAGCAAATCGGCCCGATTGCCACCCCGGACGTTATTCAGATGGCTGACGGCCTACCCAAGACGCGCAGCGGTAAAATCATGCGGCGTATCCTCGTGAAAATTGCCGCCGGCGACACCGGCAACCTGGGTGATACCTCCACCCTCGCCGACCCATCGGTGGTGCAGACGCTATTGGCGGGCAAGAAGTCATAAAAACCCTGTGCGATAACGGCCGGGGCAGGGAATCCTCCCCGGTCGTTTGTTGTATTGAACTATATTATTTGGAGGTATTTCGTGTCACAAATCTCGGCTAAGGAAGAACCGCAATGGGCAAACCCGGGCGCTCTAGGCCTGGCGGCGTTCGGGTTCAACACTGTCCTGCTCCAGATTCATAATATCGGCTGGATAGACAGCTACATGCCCCTTATTTACGGCATCTTCTGGGGAGGTATCGCCCAGATAATCGCTGGTGTCATCGACGGAAAGCGGGGCGATACCTTCGGACTGACCGCTTTCGTGTCCTACGGTGCGTTCTGGATAGGTATCGCAATGGCTTTCGTTTTCCAGTGGACCGGCGTTGTTACGCTGGATAGTACCGGTCTAGCTTGGACGTTCATCATGTGGGGTATATTCACTGCCTTCATGATGGTCGGCACGCTAAAGATGACCTTCGTGCATTTCTTCGTGTTCGCCTCGCTGGTGGTGCTTTTTGCCCTCCTGGCGGCACACAAGTTCGGCGTTATCTCGGCTGTACCTGCTGGCATCGAGGGGCTCTTCTGCGGCGCGGCAGCGGCTTACGGCGCGGCGGCGGTCATCATCAACGGTAAGTTCGGGCGAGCTGTCCTTCCTATGGGAAGAATGTTCAAATAAATCGCTGATTCATAATAATAGTCGGGCGGCTGGGAAGGTAATAATCGTGAGTTCCCAGCCGCTTCATTATTTTACTTGCTATTCAAGATATACTGATTGTATCATAGGTAACTGGAGCGCTTATTATCATGGATAGTGACTTAGTTCCCCCCGGCCTTAACTACCTGGCTGATAACGTAATCACGAAGCAGAATATCCTCGGTGTCAGCAAGGAACAGGGAGCGCGCTGGGCGAAAAAGCTGGGCCTTCCTACCACTGCCGAGACTATGTTTTTCGCTGGCTGCGGCTACCAGTTTTCGCCGCAGCTGGAAGTATTGATGTCCCTGGCTCGGGGTACCGATAAAAGCGTTATCGGCTCCGAACTCCCCATGCGCTTTGCCCGATTTCAGAAGAAACTGGGACTCAACCTGCCCGGTATTTATAGTAATGTTCTTTCACGTGGTGCTGCCGGTGAGGTCAAGCCGCTGGAGGCTGCCGTTAAAGCGTTGCGTAAGCTTGGCATTCAACCCGGCTACCTGGCGGAAAAAGAGCCCTGCTGCGGTGCCACGCTTTATCATGCCGGGCTTCAGAGCAAGTTTGTGGAAAATGCACGCCAGGCTTATAAAGTACTCAAGGATGCTGGCGTCAAGAGCGTTATAGGCGTTGTACCTTATTGCACTCACGCGTTAAAGACACTCTTTCCCCGCTTTATCGACGGTTATGATATAGAAGTAAAACATCTACTGGAACTGGTCGCCGAGAAAGTCTCCCTCTTTAAACTCCGTTACCCTCACCCGGTCAGGGTGACCTATCACGACCCCTGCCAGATGGTCCGCTACATGAACCTGGTGGAAGAGCCGCGCCGGATTCTTGGTTCCATCGAGGGTGTTATACTGGTGGAACCGGAGTGGACACGCGGCGAGTGGGCGACCTGCTGCGGCGGCGGGGGCGGCTTTGAGACGGTCTTCCCGGAACTAAGCGAGGTACTGGCGGTCAACCGTGTCAAGGAGTTGCTGGAAAATAAACCGGATATTATCGTTACGCATTGTCCCGGCTGCATCATGCAGCTCAAGGACGGACTGCGCAAGCTGAAAGTTAAAAATGTCGATGTGCTTGACCTGATGGAGGTCGTCGCCACGGCGATGGAACCATGAAAAAACAGTCGGACTTCAAGAGCTATAAGAAAGAAATCATGGGCGCCGCTTACAATGAGCGCCTGCGCCTGGCGCTTTCGCGCGCTGTCAGGAGCTTCCGCGCCAATGTGAAAAATGCCCTTAAAAAGTTCCCTCATACCGAAAAGCTTGCGGATGAAGTCCTCGAAATTAAGAAAAAAGCCATCCCGGACATGGAAAAACTGGCCCGACAGGCTGTTGCTGCCATCGAGGAAAATAAGGGTAAGGGTTATATCGCCCGCACGGCGGAAGAAGCCTTGGAAATCATCTCCGACCTCGTCGGGACGAAGAAACTCATTGTAAAAGGCAAGTCCATGACCGGCGAGGAAATCGGACTCCGCGAGCACCTGGAAGAAGCCGGCAACGAGGTCTATGAGACCGACCTCGGGGAATTTATTATTCAGAAAATGGGGTCGCGTCCCATGCATATCCTGTCGCCTGCCATCCACGTACCCCGCGAGGATGTTGCCCGTCTGTTCTCGAAAATCATGGGACAAGAAATCGCGCCCGATGCCGAGATTGCGGACATGGTAGCGGCGGCCCGGGAATATCTTAGGGACAAGTTCTTCCGCGCTGATATCGGCATCAGCGGTGCCAACGTTGTCGCCGCCGAGACTGGCACGCTCTTCATTATTGAAAACGAGGGTAATATCCGTCTCGCCACTGGCGCCCCGCCCGTCCACATCGCTCTGGTCGGCATGGAAAAACTGGTGCCCTCTTTAAGCGACGCCTTTAAAGTCAGCGAGGTTACCTGGCGCTATGCCAATTACACCATTCCTTCCTATGTGAGTATGGTATCCGGCCCCAGCAAGACCGGCGATATTGAAAAGGTCACCACCTACGGCGCTCACGGCCCTAGGGAATTTCACGTCATCTTTCTCGACGGTGGCAGGACACGACTGGCTAAATATCCCCGTCTCCGACAAGCACTCTACTGCCTGCGCTGCGGCGGCTGTCTTTACGAGTGCCCGGTCTTTGCCGTGACCGCTGGCCATTTCGGAGATAGATACTTTACCGGCATCGGCGCCGTCTGGGCAGCTATCGTGAATGAAGATAAAGAAAAAGCGGCGTCTCTTGCCTATACCTGCCTTACCTGCGGGCGCTGCCGCCAGCGATGTCCCGTGAAAATCGACGTGCCGGAAATGGTTATCGAGTTGCGCAGGTTTCTGGCGGAAGGCGAACCGGAATAATGCGTACTATTAAAGTCGATGTAATTACCGACGCTATTGCTAATTTATTTAAAAAGGCTAATTATACGCTGGGAGATGATGTTCTTGTCGCGCTGAAAAAAGCACGCCGGGAGGAAGAGTCACTCGCCGGCCGAGAAGCTCTGGACGTTATTATCGAAAATGCCTGTGTTGCCGCCGAAGAGAAAATACCGCTTTGCCAGGACTGTGGCACCGCCGTTGTCTTTCTGGAAATTGGTCAGGATGTCCATATTGAGGGTGGTGACCTTTATGCTGCCGTTAATGAGGGCGTGCGAAAGGCGTATAAAGAAGGTTATTTGCGTAAGTCCATGGTTGACCGACCCTTTTCCGACCGTGAAAATACAGGCGATAACACCCCGGCTGTAGTCCATACTGATGTTGTCCCGGGCGATAAACTGAAAATCATCGTGTTACCTAAGGGGGGTGGTGCGGAGAACATGGCTAAACTCGGCATGTTGCTGCCGGCCTCCGGTAAAAAGGGCGTTATCGACTTCGTGGTTAATGCCGTTAATGAAGCCTGGAGCAATCCCTGCCCGCCTGTTATCGTTGGGGTGGGTATTGGCGGCACTGCGGAAAAAGCCATGATGCTGGCAAAACACGCCCTGATTAGAAAAGTAGGGCAGCCCAGTCCCGATAAAGAGACCGCTGCCATCGAAAAGGAAATTTTATATAAAGTTAATAACCTCGGCATCGGCCCGATGGGCTATGGCGGCAGGATAACGGCTTTAGCTGTGCACGTGGAGACCTTCCCCGCCCATATCACCGCTCTCCCCGTAGCGGTCAATCTGCAGTGTCACTCCGCCCGTCACCGAGAAGTAGTGCTCTAGAGAAGATATAATGGCAAAGAAAATAACACTCCCTTTAACTAAAGAAACAATAAAAAGCCTCAAATCCGGTGATAATCTTCTGCTTTCCGGTGTCCTCTACGTTGCCCGCGATGCTGCCCATCGCCGGATGGTAGAGGCTTTAGATAAAGGAGAGCCCCTCCCCTTTGATATCAAAGACCAGACGCTCTACTACATGGGACCTTCTCCCGCCCCGCCCGGCAGGGTTATCGGCTCTGCTGGTCCTACCACCAGCGCGCGTATGGATGCTTATACCCCCTGCCTCCTTACCGCCGGAATCAAAGGTTTGATTGGCAAGGGCGTGCGTTCTCGAGAGGTTAAGGAAGCCCTGAAAAAGTATCAAGCTGTCTATCTGGCAGCCGTCGGCGGCGCCGGCGCTCTTGTTTCCAAAACAATCGTAAAATCTGAAGTAGTTGCCTATCCCGACCTCGGTCCCGAGGCCGTTCTCAAGCTTGAAGTGAAAAATTTCCCGGCCACTGTTATCAATGATATCTACGGCAGCGACTTGTACGTTGAGGGGAAAAAGAAGTATCAGAAAGACTAGTCTATTTTTGTTCCTTTGCTATCTTGTCATCCAGCAGCTTTTCCGCTTCTTCCCTCGTAGCGACGATATCAGGTACATAATCTACACTCTTGCCCATCCTGGAGAACTGCATACTTGTAAGCTTGAATTTACCCTCCACCCGGATAGCATGCCTGACGCCGGCCTTTTTTAGATAAGCCTGGCCGCGGGCTACTTCATCGAGCGTGTCCTGACCGACAGGCTTGAATTCCGAGAGGTCTGTAATAACATCAAAACCCGGTTTAAGTTTCTTAACCTCCGAAATAGTCTTATCGGTGCACTCTTTCATCTCTTTATAATCAAAATATCCCACCATCTTAGAGTATAATCTGTTTTTCTTAATATCTGCTTCAACGGTAAACATGGCAGACTCCTTCCCGGGACTTGTGTTTTTAGTAGCTTCGACAGTTATTGCAAAGTGTCTTATGTGAAAAAAAGTTTACACCATAAGCGGTGATTTATCAAGGAATGATGGCCTCTACATCTTTACCTGACGGCGAAAAAAAGCTAAAATATAAGTGTCTGAACATCCTCACGAATGCCGAGAAATCGTAGTTTGCGGACGTGAAAAATTTTGGCTAAAGAAGTCCTCGACTGGCTGCTGGAAGGATCTGCATGGCTCAAGTATGCCGTCGAACTCCAATTGCTTGACCAAAAACCAGGAACAGACACGGCACTTAAGGATAATTCTATCCGGAAAATCATCTCCCGAATCAAAGGCAATGACGTCGGCATACCCGCCATAAAGTCGGGCAGGGTGCATTACACGGAGGCAGGCAAGGCTTATTGGGACCTGTTTTTCCTAGCGGACATCGGGCTGACGGTAAAAGATGCCGGCCTTGAAGCGGAAGCGGAAGAAATCTTTAAATTTCAGTCGCGCGACGGCACCTTCACCATGCCTCCTAACGTACAGGATAACTATTTCTGTATGTCGGCGATACTTATCGCCTCGCTGGCGAAGATGGGCTATCGCGACGACCCGCGGGTGATAAAATATATCCGCGCCGCGATGGGCACCCAGATGCCGGGCGGCGGTTGGGACTGCTACGGCGACAGTTACGTGATTGGGGATTCCTGCCCGATGGACGACATGAATATCCTGATGCTGCTGGGGCAATACCTCGATTACCGCAATAACCCCGGACTCTACGGTGCTATTGATAACCTGCTGACGCACTGGCAGGAAAGAACTCATCTTTACGGATTTGGGGTAGGTAAACGCTTCCGCAGCCTGCAGTATCCGGCGGTAAAGTACGGCATCCTGCGGGTATTGGATGTGCTTTCGTTTTTTCCTTACGCTGTTAAAAGTCCGGCCTTTCAAAACATGCTGGACTGCGTACACGCTAAAATTGCTGACGGACGTTATTTTGCCGAAGCTGCTGATATGGTTTATACTGATTTTGACTTCAGCCAGACCAGAGAGCCCAGCCGCTGGATTACGTTTCTTGTGAGCAGAATTGATAAAAGGATTGAAAGTATCCAATCAGGTTAAAAGAAAGGGGCATAGTGTACCGTATTGAGGTCGCGGTGAAGGAAGGTTTCGCCGACCCGCGCTCGGAGGGACTGCAGAAGGATATCCTGGATCTCGGCGTTAAAACGGTCAAACGCGTTAAGGTCAGCAGCGTCTATTTACTCGACGGCAGGCTGGATGATAAAGAACTCCTGGCCGTCTGCCATGAGTTGCTAACCGACCCCATTGTGGAAGAGTATTCTACCGGGGAAAAGCCCGCCCCGCCCGGTGCCCGGCTGGTCGAGGTAGCCTATAATCCCGGCGTTATGGACCCGGTGGAAGACAGCGTAAAGAAGGGCGTCCGCGACCTCGGTACAACGACGATTACCGCCGTCAGGACGGCTAAAAAATACCTCCTCTGGGGTGATGTCTCCGATGATACCCTTAAGTCCATCTGCGATAAGCTCCTCGTCAATAGCGTCGTCCAGCATATTGTTGCTCGTAAGGAGGCGGTAGCGCTGCCTTCGGCGTCCTATAAATTCGTTCTGGAGAAAGTAGACATCGCCGCTATGGACGATAATGCCCTGATGGAATTAAGCAAAGGTCGGTTCTGGCTGAATATTCATGAGATGCGCATTATCCAGAGTTACTTTAAAAAGCTGAACCGCCAACCCACCGATGTGGAACTGGAAACGCTGGCGCAGACGTGGTCGGAGCACTGCATCCACAAGACATTTAAAGCCAAAATCACGCTCGGTAAAAAAGTCATCGATAACCTGATGAAAAGCACGGTGATGAAAGTGACGCAGGAGTTGAACAAGCCCTGGTGTCTTTCCGTGTTTAAAGATAATGCTGGCGTCATTGACTTTGACGGGCGGTATGCAGTCTGTTTCAAGGTAGAGACGCACAACCACCCCTCGGCGGTGGAGCCTTACGGTGGCGCGGCGACGGGTATTGGAGGGGTAATCCGCGACCCCCTGGGCACGGGACTGGGTAGTTTTCCAATTATGAATACAGACGTTTTCTGTTTCGGGCCGCCGGACTATCCTTACGATGAATTACCCAAAGGCGTGCTGCACCCGCGTCGTATTTTTAAAGGTGTACGGGCAGGCGTGGCCGACTACGGCAATCGTATGGGCATACCTACCTCCAACGGCTCGATATTCTTCGATAAGCGCTATGTGGGCAACCCTTTGGTCTATTGCGGTACGGTGGGTATTATGCCTAAAAGCATGGGTCAGAAAGGCATGCAGCAGCCGGGTGATTTAGTCGTGGTGGTGGGGGGTAAAACGGGACGTGACGGCATCCACGGCGTGACCTTTGCTTCCGGCGACCTCGATAAGGAATCAGAAACACTGTCCCAGAGTTCGGTGCAGATAGGCAACCCTATCGTGGAGAAGAAAGCTCTCGATGCTATTATCCAGGCGCGCGACCTTGGTTTGTACCGTCGCATTACCGACTGCGGGGGTGGAGGGCTTTCATCGGCGGTGGGCGAAATGGCCGAGGAGACGGGCGTCCGCGTCGACCTGGAAAAAGTGCCTTTGAAATACGCTGGACTTTCCTATACCGAGATTTGGGTATCTGAATCGCAGGAGCGTATGCTGCTGGCCGTCCCGCCGCAGAATATCGACCGCCTGATGGCGATTTTCAATAATGAGGACGTGGAGGCTACCGTTATCGGCGAGTTTACGGATAATCGCCGTCTACAGCTTTACTATGAGGGCAACCTGGTCTGCGACCTCGATATGGAGTTCCTGCATAAGGGACTGCCGCAGCTGGAACGCGAGGGCCTCTGGCAGCCGTCCCGTAATCCCGAGCCGGACTTCTCCCAGCCGCCCGACCTTAAAGAAGACTTAAAAATGATACTGGGCTCGTGGAACGTCTGCAGCAAGGAATGGGTCATCCGCCAGTACGACCATGAAGTGCAGGGCACCAGCGTTCTCAAGCCGTTAGTAGGAGTAAAAAACGACGGCCCCGGCGATGCTGCCATCATAAGACCGCTGGCGGACTCGAAGAAGGGTATTATCATCTCCAACGGCATCAATCCAAAGTACGGGGACATCGATACCTACTGGATGGCGGCCTCGGCTATCGACGAGGCGTTAAGGCAGATTGTCGCGGTCGGCGGCAGCCTGGACGAGGTAGCCCTGCTGGACAACTTCTGCTGGGGCAACCCGGAAAAACCCGACCGTCTGGGGGCTTTGGTCAGGGCGGCGCAGGCCTGCTACGATATCGCCATTGTTTACGGCACGCCCTTTATCTCCGGCAAGGACAGCCTCTATAACGAGTATGAGACCGGCGAGGAGACCATTTGCATTCCACCGACGCTGCTCATCTCTGCCGTGGGCGTGATGGATGACATCGATAAAGCCATTACTATGGACTGCAAGCAGGCGGGCGACCTGATTTATATCGTGGGAACGACATATAACGAACTTGGCGGGTCGCATTATTACGCAATTCACGACTTTATCGGAAATAACGTGCCTAAGGTAAATCCGGAGAAGGGCAAAAAGCTGATGAATGCCCTGTCGGCGGCGGTGCAAAAAGGTCTTGTTAAGGCCTGCCACGACCTTAGCGAAGGGGGCATCGGGGTGACGGCGGCAGAAATGGCTTTTGCCGGCGGTCTGGGCATAGGTGTTGACCTTAATAACGTACCGCTTGGAGAAGCGATGGAACGTGACGACTATATCCTGTTTTCGGAGTCGAACAGCCGCTTTCTGGTGGAAGTAGCCCCCGGAGACAGGCAGTCATTTGAAAAAGCCATGGCCGGAACTGACTTTGCTCAAATAGGACGGGTAACCGAGGATAAAAAGCTGGTGATTAAGGGTAAAAATAACCAGGTGGTTCTTACTGTACCAATAGATGAATTAAAGGAAGCCTGGCAGAAGCCTTTAAGGTGGTAAGTTTGAGATGTCTAAAGTAAAAGTCTTAATGCTGCGGGCGCCCGGCACCAACCGTGATGTCGATACGCAAATCGCCTTCGAGGCGGTCGGCGCGGAGGTGGCATCGGCGCTGGTGCCGGAGTTATTACGTAAAGAGAAGCGCCTGTCTGAATATCATATTTTAATGATTCCCGGGGGCTTTACCTACGGCGATGATATTTCTGCCGGCAGAATCATGGCTAACGAAATACGGTTGAGGCTGGGGGAGGATATTAAGAGGTTCGTGGGGGATGGGCGGCTTGTCATGGGCATCTGCAACGGTTTCCAAGTACTGGTGAAAACGGGTATCTTGCCGGGAATAGGGGGGCAGAGCGCCCAGCCGGTGACTCTGACCAATAACGATTCCGGCAAGTTCGAGTGCCGCTGGGTATATCTAAAGGCAAACGAGAAAAGTCCCTGTATTTTTACTAAAGGTATAAAATGCATTTACGTCCCCATCGCCCACGGCGAGGGCAAGCTGGTGGCGGAGCCCGGTATGGCGGAAAAGCTGAATATAGCACTCCAGTATGTCGATGACAAGGGAAAAACGGGGGCGGGTTACCCTTATAATCCTAACGGCTCCGTGAATGATATCGCCGGCATCTGCGATGCTTCCGGTCGCATCTTCGGGATGATGCCTCACCCGGAGGACTTTATACGCTGGACGCAGCACCCCCGCTGGACGAGAGAAAAACCGAGGGAAGACCTGCTGGGCCTGCAGATATTTACCAATGCGGTAACGTGGTCGAAGGGAATTTAGGATTAGAGGAATTAACTAATACAGGGAAATGGTTTTAGACTTCTATCCCCTGTTCTTTCAAGTAGTCGATGGCGTCTTGGATGGTGATTATCTTTTCCGCCGCTTCATCGGGTATTTCCAGCTTCTTCTCCGGCGTGCTGAAGGCTTCTTCAATCGACATTATCAGTTCAACTAGGTCTAAAGAGTCGGCGCCCAAATCCTCAACAAAGCTGGCAGTGGGCACGACATCTTTCTCATCGACGCCGAGCTGCTCCACGACCATAGCTTTAATTTTGTCATAAACCGAAGTTGCCACGTTTTTCCCCCTTTTAACGAGTGTTCTGGCGGTCGGCAACTGCGCTGACCGACCCCAAGACCCCATTTATGAACTTGGCTGAACTGCCACCGCCGAATGCCTTGGCAAGTTCAACCGCTTCGTTTACAGCTACCTTAACCGGTACTTTATTATCAAATAAAATCTCAAATATTGCAAGTCTTAATATATTCCGGTCGATTATCGCCAGCTGTTCCACCGGATATGCCGGCGCGTATTTCTTGATGTTGCGGTCGATTTTCTTCATGTTCTTGATGGTGCCAGCGACTAAATCGCGAGTAAACTCGCTTATTTCTTCGGGGAGTCCGGCCTCGGTAAGTAGTCTTGCGATGGCAGTCTCTGGCGGACGGGCTACGGAATCGACCTCATACAGTGCCTGCAGGGCGAGTATCCTGGCTTTATGTCTTTTCCCTGTCATTTGTTAATGTCCTGAATAGTAATTATAGCATAACTGAAGGACGCCGATAAAAGGCAGAGAATCGACGGGGGAATGCAAGGGCAGATTTTTTATGTGGTATTCGTTTTATTCGTTTTTTGAAAATATTTTTTTGGTGTCTTAGCTTTGGACCGTAGCTGATTCGTTTTTATTCGTTTTGGATTTATGTTAAATATTTCATGCCAGCACCGACGGTCCGGTGTCCCATGTCCACAACAACTGTAATATAAAACCGGGTAATAAGCAACCAAAAATTGTCATCTGACGTGCTATAATAATGCAACAGCAACGGGGAGGGACAATGAAAACGCTTTTCTGGTCGCGACTGGACGAATTGATTAAGTCGTCGCGGATAGTCATCGACAGGCCAAAGGGTACCCCGCATCCAAAGTATCCCGACCTTGTATTCCCGCTGGACTACGGTTACCTGGAAGGCACAACGGCTATGGATGGCGGGGGCATCGACCTGTGGATAGGCACGGCAAAGCACCGCGAGCTTACCGCGATAGCCTGCACGATAGATATCAAGAAAAAGGACGCGGAAATCAAGCTGCTTATAGGATGTACGGACGAAGACATAGAGACTATCAAAAAGTGTCATAACGACGAGTTCATGTCCGGCATTATCGTGCGGCGGTCTGAAGATTAAGCGCCTTGAACCTTCACCCTCGAAACGTTAAAGTAATAGTAGGGGAACGTTGTGATTGACGCTAAAAAAATAGAAAAGCTGCGTAAAATTGTCGGCAAGGAGAACGTGCTGGACTCCGTCGAACAACTGACTGCCTATTCTTACGATGCCACGAATATATGGTCGCATTTGCCGGACGTGGTCGTTTTCCCGACGAATACGGAACAAATTTCGGAAATTCTAAAATTAGCCAACGAAAACGGCATCCCGGTAACGCCGCGTGGCGGTGGCACTAATGTCAGCGGCGGCTCAATACCTATCAAGGGCGGCATAATCCTCTGCACTACCAAGATGGGACGGATTATCGAGATAAGTAAAACCAACCTGAACGCTACGGTCGAGCCGGGCGTGGTTTTACAGGACTTTCAAAATGCTTTAGCGAAGGAAGGGCTGTTCTTCCCCCCCGACCCTCAGAGCTTCGCCGGCTGCACGATGGGCGGGGTCATCGCGGAAAATTCCGGCGGGCCTTCCTGCCTGAAATACGGCGTCGCCAAGCAATATGTCTTAGGTCTTGAGGTGGTCCTGGCTGACGGTCAAGTAATGAAGCTGGGCGGACTCACGCCGAAAAACCGCACCGGCTACGAGCTGATGATGCTGTTCACCGGCTCCGAGGGCACGCTGGGGGTTATCAGCAAAATAACCCTGCGCCTGCTGCCGGCGCCTAGGGCCAGCAAGACCATCGTGGCGGTTTTTAACGACGTGGCGGTGGCCGGGGAGACCGTGACCGCTATCATCGCCAGCAGCGTCCTGCCTTCGAAAGTGGAGTTTGTGGACAACTGGACTTTCGAGAAGTTCCGCAGCCTCCTGCCCGGCCATATGCTCGATGCTTCGCAGGTAATTCTCTTGATACAGGTGGACGGCCTACCGCAAACAGTGGAGGCTGAAACACAGCAGGTCGTGGATATCTGTAATCAGTGGGCGCGCCAGGTCAGGGTCGCCGCCGATGCGGTGGAAGCTGATAAATACTGGCAGGCGCGGCAGGCGCACTTCTCCGACATATCCAGTCGCGCCCATACCATCATTAACGAGGACGTCTCCGTACCGCGTGATAAGATAGCCGACTTTATCCGATTAAGTCAGGAAAGCGCCAAACGCCACGACGTGCCGATCAGCTTCGCCGGACACGTGGGGGATGGTAATTTCCACCCGGTCGTGCTTACGGACAGTCGGGAAAAAGAGCACTACCAGCGCGCTCTGAAATGCGTCGATGAAATTATCGAAATAGCTTTGAAGCTTGGCGGCGTACTCTCCGGCGAGCACGGCATCGGACTGGAAAAGCAGCGTTTCCTCAAGAAAGCCATGGACCCGCTGGCGATAGAAACGATGAAGAAGATTAAAGATATCCTCGACCCCAACCACATTCTCAACCCCGGTAAAATCTGGGAAGAATCTAAAGAATGAAAACCGCCCCGGTTTACGAGCAAATAGAAAAATTCAAGTCCGACCTCGATACCTGCACCAAGTGCGGCTTCTGCATGTCCGCCTGCCCTGTGTACCAGGAAGAAAAGGTGGAGTCCTCGGTAGCGCGGGGCAAAATCATGCTTATCCGCTCATTGCTCTCCGGTGAGCTTGAGGTTACTGATGAAATGGCGGAGCAGCTTAACCGCTGTACCCTGTGCATGACCTGCGCGGAGAACTGCCCCGCCGGGACGCATGTGCCGTCGGTCATTACCGCCGCCCGGGCGGACAAGGTCAAGCGTAAAGGCGTGCCGTTCCCCTATAACCTGATATTCCGCTGGCTTTTACCGCGGCGCCGGCTCTTTGGCTGGGTGGTCAGGTTTGTCTCCTGGTTCCAGGGTGTTTTCATGCCCAAAACGGAGGGGACTATCCGCCACCTTTCCTTTTTCCTGGCGGCGTTGGGAAAAGGCAGGCATATCCCGCAGATAGCCCCCAGGTTCCTGCGACAGTCTGTGCCGGAAGTAAATAAGCCCCCCGCCGCCATCCCGGTCACGTGCACCGTCGGTTATTTCACCGGCTGTATGACCGACTTCGTTTTCCCCGAACTGGGCAAGAAGATTATCAAATTCCTGAATGATAACGGCGTGGAGGTTATCGTGCCGCAGGGGCAGGGTTGCTGCGGGGCGCCGGTTTTCCTGGGCGCCGGCGACTTTGCCACCGGGCGTAAGATGGCCGACGCTAACGTTAAGGCTTTTCAAGACCTGGACTACGTTATTACCGACTGTGCCACCTGTGCCTCGGCGATGAAGGACTACGTTAAATTCCTGGCGGACAGCGAGGAGAGAAAGCAAAAATACACGGAATTTGCCGCTAAAATCAAGGATATCACCGAGTTCCTCGTGGACGTGCTCAAGCTGCCCCCCTCCGCCTATAAAGTTGCCCCGGAGTTCAAGGGCAAGACCGTCACCTTCCACGAGCCCTGCCACTTGGGACGCTACTTGGACGTAAAAGAGCAGCCCCGCCAGATATTGAAGTCCCTGAAAGATATAAAATATGTGGAATTGCCCGATGCCGACCGTTGCTGCGGCATGGCGGGAACTTTCAGCGTCAACTATTACGAATTATCGAAAAAAATCGCCGATAAAAAGGCCACTTCCATACGTACGACCGGCGCCGATATTGTCGTCACCGACTGTCCCGGCTGCCAGATACAGCTCATCGATACCGCCAAACGCCACGGCCTGCCCCAGCAGGTCCGGCACATCATGGAACTGTTTGAATAATCATCCCATCACTTTTTGTGACTTTTCTCCTATCAATTTCTGCTGGGTTATTGCATCATTATTAAAGTAGTGGTTCAATATATATCAATAGTATTATTTATGGTAAAATTGTGACAATTGACCGCTACTGGCAAGAAGGAGGAATATGAAACCCAGAGAGATTAAGAAAGATATCTATTGTGTCGGCGCTGTGGATTGGGACAGGCGCTTATTCGATTCCCTCATCCCCCTCCCCGACGGTACCAGCTACAATGCTTACTTAATCAAGGGTAACCAGAAGACAGCCCTCATCGATACCGTCGACCCGCCTATGAAGGACGTATTGTTCAATAACCTCGACCAGCTTGGCATCAAGCGTATCGATTATGTTGTCTTTAACCACGCCGAGCCTGACCACTCCGGCAGCATCCGCGAGGTTCTGGAGAAGTACCCGGAGGCTAAAGCCGTCTGTACTCCCAAGTGCAAGGACATGCTCATCGACCGTTTTATGATAGCCCCGGAGAAATTCAAGACTGTTGAAGATAAAGCGACCATTTCGCTGGGCGACCGCACTCTGGAGTTTATTCATGCCCCCTGGGTGCACTGGCCGGAGACCATGCTGACCTACCTTCAGGAGGACAATATCCTCTTCCCCTGCGACTTCTTCGGGTCGCATCTCGCCACCTCGGATATGTATGTCCGTGATGCCGGGCAGGAATACGAAGCCGCCAAGAGATACTGGGCGGAAATCATGATGCCCTTCCGACTTCAGATTCAAAAGAACTTGGAAAAAATCAAGGATTATAAAATAGATATTATCGCTCCCAGCCACGGCCCCATACACGATAAACCGCAGTTCATTATCAATGCCTATCGCATGTGGGCGTATGATGAGCCCGGTAATATCGTCGTCATCCCTTATGTTTCCATGCACGGCAGCACCCGTCGTATGGTCGCCTATCTCGTGGAAAATCTCACCCGCAAAGGTATTACCGTCAAGCAGTTTGACCTTGCTGTTTCCGATATCGGCAAGCTGGCGATAGCATTGGTGGATGCCGCCACGATTGTCATCGGCACGCCCACCGTCCTCACCGGCCCTCATCCCAACGCCGCCTATGCTGCTTTTCTGGCTAACGCTATTAAGCCAAAGGCTAAATTCGCCTCTGTTATCGGTTCTTACGGTTGGGGTGGTAGAGCGGTGGAGCAAATCGCTGCCATGATTCCCAACCTTAAGGTGGAAATCCTTGCCCCGGTAATTATCAAAGGTTATCCTAAGGAAACTGATTTCCAGGCGCTGGATAAACTCGCTGATACTATCGTTGCCAAACATAAAGAAGCTGGTCTGGTATAATATGTCTGTCTTGAAAGGAGCCGCGTGTTAAAAATATCCAGGGAAACTAAACTCAAACCGCAGGAAGTTGTTAAAAAAGCCGTGGCATTTTTCGGTCCCGGCGGCTATGGACTGCAACTCAAGGCGGAAGACGACTGTACGGCCTACTTCGAAGGTGGCGGCGGCAGCGTTAGAGTACTCGCTGTGGCCGGTAAGAAAGGCAGCACGGTAGATATAGAATCGGTAGAATGGGACTACCAGGCAAAGCAATTCTTAGATAAATTAAAGTAATTTATTAGTCATAATTTCAGGAGGAACAAAATGGCATATACGGCTAAGGACTACACTAAATTAATCGGTATGGAGGGTTTCAGCCAGACACTTTTAAACAATCACTTCACGCTTTATCAGGGCTATGTGACCAATACCAATAAACTCTCCGATATTCTGGCGGCGATGCTGAAAGAAGGCAAGACCGCCACACCGGAATACGCCGAGCTCAAACGGCGCTTCGGATTCGAGTTTAACGGCATGCGTCTCCACGAGTACTACTTCGGTAATCTCGGCGGCAAGACAGCCCTTGATAAATCAGGCGTCCTGGCTAAAAAACTTGCCGCGGCTTTCGGCAGCTATGATGCCTGGGAGCAGGACTTTAAAGCCACCGGTGCCATGCGCGGCATCGGCTGGGTGGTACTTTACCAGGATGATGTCACTGGCACTCTGTTTAACCAGTGGATTAACGAGCATGAGGTAGGACATCCTGCAGGCTGCAGGCCGATACTGGTCATGGATGTCTTCGAGCATGCTTTCATGATTGATTACGGTCTTAAGCGTGCCGACTACATAGCGGCGTTCTTTAAAAACATCGACTGGAAAGCGGTGGAAAACCGCATAAAATAAGCTACTCGTATTTTCAGGAGGCGTGGTGATGGCTGAAAAAATGACTCTGAAGTCTGTCCTGGACATAGCCATTAAGAAGGAAATCGAGGCGCAGGAGCTGTATCTCGACCTTAGTAAGAGGGTTGTTGAACAGTCCGCGATAAATATGTTTCTGGAGCTCTCTAAAGTAGAGAAGAAACATGAGAACATGTTACGCGACTATGCGAGTGGGAAGCTGCGGAAGGGAGCGCTGAAGGGCGACCAAGTCATCGACTATAAAATTGCTGAAAAGCTTGAGCAGCCGCCGATTGAGCCTGATATGAGTCTGGCTGATGTACTCCTCCTGGCGGCTAACCGCGAGAAAGCCTCCAATGAATTCTATATCGGCCTTGCCGCTTTACACCCGCCCGGTGAAATAAAAGAACTCTTGGAAGAACTTGCCTCTCAGGAGCTGGAACACAAACACCGTGTCGAGGACCTTTATACACAGGTTGCTTTTCCCCAGACATCCGGTGGATAGCCGGTGAAGCGCTATCTCTTTTTCCTCGTCAACAACCTGCTTAAAAGTTCTCGAAGTTGTTTTACGCTGTAAGGCTTGGCGATAACAGCCTTAAATCCATATTTCCTATAGTCGGACATAATCGGGTCGGTAGCATAACCGCTGGACACGATTACGGTAGCTTGAGGGTCTATTTCCAGTAGCTTTTTTACCGCTTCTTTGCCGCCCATGCCTCCCGGAATGGTCAGGTCCATGATAACGGCATTAAACGGGTCTCTTGCCTTTTTTGCCTGCTGGTATTTTTCCAGAGCTTCAACTCCGTCAGCTGAAACCTCCACTATGTAGCCGGCCATTCCCAACATATTCTTCAGCATTTTCCTGATTACTTCTTCGTCGTCCATTATCAATATCTTGCCGCCCGCCTGCCTGGATTCCTCGACTGTCAATTTTTTAGCTCCTTTCAATGCTTTTTTCGTCGCCGGCAAATAAATATGGAAACTCGAGCCTTTATTTTGTGTGGATTCTACGAGTATAGCGCCGTTGTGGTTCTTGACCACGGAATATGCCGTCGTCAGTCCCAGTCCGCTTCCTCTCTGTTTGGTGGTGAAATAAGGCTCGAATATACTCTGGAGTTGTTCACGGGACATGCCTATCCCCGTGTCTGTGATATCTACACGGATATAGTTGCCTCCTCGGAGAGGCAAAGCATCACTTTTCTTTACAGCCTGGTTTACGGCGCTGATTTTTAGTCTCCCGCCAATCGGCATGGCTTCATCGGCGTTAATAACCAGGTTGTTAATGACCTGGCTGATTTGCCCCTCGTCAGCTTCTATCGGCCACAATTCATCTGAAAAAGATAATTCCAGCTTGACCTTAGAACCTCTCAAAGCGAACTCGGCGGATCCTTTAATTAGATCGGCGGCGTTAACCAGTTTCTTCAACGGTTTACCGCCTTTAGCAAAGGTTAAAAGCTGCTGTGTCAGGTCTCTGGCTCGTACCGCAGCTCCTTCCGCTTCGTCAAGCATCTCATAAGTGGGGTCGGAGGAGGAAATATATGTCTTTACCAGGCCGATGTTTCCCATGATGCCCGTCAGAAGGTTATTAAAATCGTGCGCGATGCCACCCGCCAGCATTCCGATTGTTTCCATCTTGGCCATACGCAATCGCTCCTGCTCCTGCAATTCATTAGCGGCCACTAATTCCATATCGCGGAGAGCGAAAGCTATATCCATGGCAACCTCGTCAAAGAGGGAAATTTCCTCTGTATCCTGTATCAATTTCTTGGATATTGAAGCGCACAGGATACCATAGTTTTTCCCTTCTATTTCCAGCCTGACGGTCATACTTCCAGTGTCGGCGTTGCCACATTGCGTCGGGCAACCCTTGCAGGCTTTTAACTGGTCTTCGGTTATTACCACTTGCTTGTTACTTAACGCCTTCTTAACGCATTGGGGTATTTCCCCTTGTTTCAACGATTCAATCAAAGCAGGGAACTCCTTGTTCATATTCGCCCCGGCCCAGATAACAGGCTGCTGGTTCTCATCGAGCAGGACAATCCAGGTGCTTATAAAACTCCGGCTCTCCACCAGGCTGTCGCAGACTTTCTGGATAAGCAGACTGCGGTCCTTCTCCCGGGTAATCAACTGGTCGACGTTACGTACGGAACGCAGCATGAGGTTGAGATGGTTGATTCTTTCTTCCGCCTCTTTTCTCTCCGTTATATCCAGCGCCGATACTACCAGGCATTTAATACCACGCAGCATTATTTGTTCTGCGGAAAACAGAAGCGTCCTGATTTCACCGGATTTAGTACGCATCAATATCTCAAAGTCCTTTAGCCGTCCCTCGGTATTAATTATGTTGTAAAATTCCCTTCGCTGTTCCGGGTTAAACCATAAATTAAGCTCAAGTGTAGTCTTACCGATGATTTCCCGTCGCTCATAGCCGGTTATACGTGTATGTTCTGCATTAGCGTCGATGAACCGCCCTTCATCCATTGTAAGGACGGATCCCAGATTAGGAGAGGCATGAAAAGCTTTGTTGAACCTCTCCTCGCTTTCTTTGATAACCTCCTCGGCACGTTTCCGCTCGGTTATATCCAGTATCGTTGCAGTGATACCCTTGGAAGGGTCATCGGGGTCAAGGGGGGCCGAGTTTAGTATTACATTCAGGGCAGTTCCATCTTTATGTCTTAAGCGGGTCTCGAGGGTGCCGGTTCCCGTAGCAGTCATCTGACTATATATTTTACCTGCGTACTCATATTCTTCGTTGCTGTTGTATACTATTTGTGACGATTGGCCGAGGAGTTCATCGCGCGTATAACCTACCATTTCACAGAACCCCTCGTTTACTTCGGTGAAAGTACGGTCAACCAGCACGACGATACCTATGGGGGCCACACTGAAAATAGAACTCACTCTATCCTCGCTAGCCTTGCGAGCCTCCTCCGCCTCTTTCTGCTCGGTGATATCTTGAGCGAAACCTACCAGGCCGATTACTTTGCCGTCATTATCTAAAATGGGGATTTTATCCGTTTGCACCCATCTCATTCCTGCGGCAGACTCGTATTGTTCTAAGATGTTCAACTTGGGGTGTCCTGTAGTGAAGACCTCTCGGTCGTCGTTTGACATGCCTTGTGCGATGTCTTTTGAAAATAGGTCAAAAACTGTTTTCCCTAATAAATCTTTCTCGGCCATATTCAAAGCTGTTGCCATAGCCTTATTGATCCGTAGGAATTTACCCTTTAAATCCTTATAAAATACCAGAATTGGGGCTGAATCGATTATCAGCTTTATTTCCTCACTATCTCTCTCCAGCTGCTCTTCCATTCTTTTCCGTTCGGTGGTATCTCGGATTATCATGCTGGTTCTGGCTTTGCCGTCCTTATCGTAAAATACCTTGCTGGATAATTCGATGGGAAATTTGGTTCCGTCGGCACGAACGCCGATAAGATCTCCGGAAAACTCACCGGTCGCCTTACGTTTTTCAAGTGCTTTTTCCAGCCGGGGGTCGGCTACATCGATTACACCGCCTCTTCCAATGCGGCAGATGTCCTCCTCACTCCTCCCGAACATCCGGCAAGCTTCAGGATTTGCCGCTAAAATTCCTCCATCCAGGGATGTCAGCAGGATGGCATCTTTGCTGTTTTCAAAAATCAGACGGTACCTCTCCTCGGACTCCTGCAGGGCTTTCTCTGCTTTCTTCTGCTCGGTAATATCAGAAAAAGTGGTATAGACCCGATAGGGGATTGTTTCCCCCTCTCTGAATTCCGGAATGGCGCTAACTAAAATCCATTTATGTTCGTTAATTTTTGGATTAAAAACTCCCATAACTACGTTTTCCACGGCTTTACCGGTGCGTAGCGCCACCATTGAGGGGTGTTCTTCGCCGGGGAAATCGGTACCGTTTTCATATATGCTTTTCCAGCGCGGGTCTGTTGATGTCCTGCCTAATATCTGGTCTATAGACAGCCCCAGAATACGTTGCGCCGCCGGATTAGCGGATATTATCTTTCCGTCAGCTAACTGATATATAACACCCTGCGCCATTGTCTCGAACAGGCTGCGGAACCTTGTCTCACTCTCTTCTAGTGCATCTTCCGCCTGCTTCCGCTCGGTAATATCTGATGCAATCGATATTAGATACGGCTCTTCTTTCAGGGTAATTTTTGCTATAGATAGACTAAACGTCCGTATTTCTCCCGATTTTGCTCTGAATCTCACCTCGGCATTTGATACTGCCCTTCTTTTTTCCAACGACTCTGCCATCGACCCTCTTTGCTTGGGGTCGTGCCACAAATTTAATTCGAGAGTTGTATGGCCGATTAGTTCCTTACGGCTGTATCCCGTAGCCTGGCAATATGCATCGTTTACTTCAATTATTTGGCCTTCCTTTAGCGTTGAAATTAACATCAGGTTGGGAGAATCGCGGAATGCCAGCGAAAACATCTGCTGGCTTTCTTTCAGCGCCTCCTCTGCCTGTTTCTGCTCGGTGATGTCCCTTTGTACGGAAAGAAGGCATTTCTTATTGCCTATTAGAATGGGTTCAGCGGAATACTCCCAGGTGCGTATTTCGCCCGATTTGGTGCGGAATTGATATACTTCCTGGCTTACCCTACCGTTCTTTTCAAGTGATTGTTGTATTTTGGCGCTGTCTTCCGGGTTGACCCAGAGGTTTAGCTCGAGTGTGCTGTGCTCTATCATCTCATTTAGGGAATAACCCGTGTTTTTAACGGCGGCATCATTAGCATCGATGATAATACCATCGTCGAGTGTGATAATCATCACAGCGTCGGGACTGGAACGGAAGGCTTTAGAAAACATCTCCTCCGTCTGTCTAAGCGCGTCATACATTTTTTTCCTGTCAGTTATATCCCGCACGATGACTATATCAATCAGTTTTTGTCTGAAATTAATCAGATTGGCGCTTATCTCTGTATGTACCGTAGTGCCGTCTCTGGATATAATATCCAGCTCGTACCGGTCCGGTACTTTCATGCCGGCAACTCTTTGCTTGTACATCTCCGCGGCATTGTTTTTTTGTTCCGGCACGATGAAATCGATAAACGGTTTGTCGATCAACTCTTCCATAGCATAACCGGATATTTCCAGCATTTTTGAATTACAATATCGGATAAGTCTGTCTTCGATATAAACAATGCCGTCATTGCCCTGCTCGACGAGGCTGTGATATTTTTCCTCGCTATCTTTCAGCGCTGCCTCGACCCTTTTTCGCTCTGTAATGTCTTCGTACATGGCCATGTACTGCTTTTCTCCACCCCACATTACCTCCCGGCGGAATACCATCAGGTTTCTCACCTCTCCGTCAGGCCGTCTGATGCCAAGTTCATATTCTCCAGGAACATGCTCATTTAGTTTTCGTTTCCTCTTTCTTTCCTGGAAGGCAGCATAACTCTCTGGCGTATAAAGGTCGCTCTTTTTGACCGCCGCCAGCTCTTCTACCGTCTTATACCCGAAGATATCCAGGGCTGCTTTATTGGCATAAATCAGGTCGCCATCCTCCGTCACGATGCGAACCCCCAGCGGGCAGGTATCCATAGAATTCTTGAAGTTCCGTTCAGAGGCAAGGTAGGCCTGGGCCAGGTCGATGGTATCTACGTCAGGTATATTGTTATCGCCTCCAGCAGCATTTTTCACAGTCTGCTGGAATTTGCCCAGAAGTTCTTCGACCTTCGTCAATCTTTTTTTAAGTTCTTCATAAGTAGGTTTTTTAATTTTCATGGTTCAAACCCCATAAGCCGGGGTTACTTACTGGCTGTTCTAAATGAAATGAGCGTCTTACATTGCTATCACCGATACATTATCTCCTGATAGCGCCGACGCTCATTAATCCATACAGCACCCCCCAAACTCATCAGTCAGAGGTCAAAAGTATTAAGTTTATTTCAAAACACCAATAATATTTAAGTGTATATTCCGTTTAAAAGTATTGTCAAGTGGCAAACGAATACCCAGCCGATAGCCATGTGACCTGTATTTTAGACGATTCTCGCGCTCTTTTTTATTCTATTGATTGTATGTTATGTTTAGCTTCTGCTTGACACCTTGAGCCTGTAATTGCTACACTTTTCTTGTTTCCCCCTGAACACAGTTGGGGCGGATTACGTAAGGAAATGAACATAAAAAAAGTCGGTATCCTCTACCATCCGATGGTCGAAGCTACACTTGCCAAGGCCAAGGAACTGGAAAGCTCCTTGACCATGCAGGGAGTCGCTGCCTGGAAATGCTCCTCCTGGGAAAAAGAGGAGGTTCAGGCTATGCTCGAAGGCACCGACCTGCTTTTAACCGTAGGCGGCGATGGCACGATTCTCCGCGCGGTGCAGGCCGTCATCCCGGGTGTTACTCCTATTACCGGTATCAATCAGGGTAAGCTCGGCTTTCTGACGGAACTGGATGCTGCTGAAGCGATACAGAAATTGCCCCTGCTGTTTACCGGCCAGGGCTGGCTCGACGAGCGTGCCATGTTGCAGGCAGAGCTTGTATCACAAGGCCAGGAGCCGCGTGTTTTTCATGCCTTGAACGATATCGTCATCGCGCGGGGTGAAATCCCCCGCGTTATCCGTATCGAAGCTGCCATTGATGGCCAGCCGCTTACTGCCTTCAAAACCGATGCTCTGGTTGTCTCCACGGCAACCGGCAGTACCGGCTATGCCCTCGCCGCGCGGGGTCCCATTATGCACCCACAGTCCCGCGATATCCTGCTCGTGCCGGTAGCCCCCCATCTAAGCCTCTCTTATCCCCTCGTCCTGCCGGAAACCGCCGAGGTTCGTTTACGTCTTAACACCTACCATCCTGCTGCTTTAAACGTGGATGGCCATATCAATCTGTCCATGTCTGATGGCGATACGGTTATTATCAGGCGCAGCCCGCATGTCGCGCGGTTTTTTAGAATACGCGCTGAAAATTCGTTTTATCTATCTCTGGAAGACAAATTGAAAGGAAAACAAGGTGAGTCAGGTAGAAAAAGCTAAAATTACCGATGCCCAGCAAATACACAAGCTTGTCAACAAATTTTCTGAAAAAGGCTTGATGCTCGCCAGGCCTTTGAGCGAGATATACGAGTGTATCCGCGACTTTTTTGTGGTTAAAGAAGACTCGAAGGTGGTTGCCTGTGCTGCTCTGCATGTCAGCTGGGACGACCTCGCGGAAATACGGTCGATGGCTGTTTTTGAAGATAAACAAAAAACAGGTCTGGGAGCCATGCTTGTGGCTGCCTGTCTGAAGGAAGCGGAGGAACTCGGCATCAATACGATATTCTGCTTTACCTACCAGCCGGACTTTTTCAAGCGCTACAAGTTTGTTGATATTGATAAAAAAGAGCTCCCCCGCAAGGTCTGGACGGACTGCTTTCGCTGCCCCAAGTTCCCCGACTGTGATGAGACCGCACTGATATATCATGGCTAAAAAGAAGACTACGGATATTGCCGAAAAGACCCTTAAGCGCAGGTATGTCTTCGAAGGACGCCTTATCAAGGTGCGTGTGGATACTGTCGATACTGCTCACGGACACGCCGAGCGTGAAATCGTCGAGCACCCCGATGCCGTCGTCATGGTCGCTCTGGACAAGGACGATAATGTTCTGCTGGTCAGCCAGTACCGTGCCCCGCTGGGGAAAAGACTGCTGGAGATTCCAGCCGGAGTTATTGAAAAAGCTGAAGACGCCGAAGCCACGGTGATTCGTGAGATGCAGGAGGAGACGGGTTATAAGCCGCAAAAAGTTGAGTTCTTATGCGGCTTTTATACCTCTCCCGGCTTCAGCAACGAATACCTGCATCTTTATTTAGTCAGGGACTTAGTCCCCTCGCGTCTTGAAGCCGAAGACACTGCCGGCATCGAACTCGTGCGCGTGCCGGTATCACAGATAAAGGAACTGATTACTTCGGGTAAGATACAGGATGCCAAGACCATAGCAGGACTGTTACTGTTTCTGGAATATCGTAAAAGCCGCTAGCTCTCTAGTTCACCCACTTTAACGGGCGTCCGCCCATCAGGTGTATGTGCAGGTGCTGTACCAGTTGACCCCCGTGCGCCCCGCAGTTGATGGTCAGCCGGTAGCCGTTTTTGGCGAGCCCCTGCTCCTTGGCTACTTTGTTGGCGGCCGCCACCATCTTCCCCACCAGCGCCGCATCGCTTTCCTCCATGTCCACCAGCGAAGCTATATGCTTGACGGGCACTACCAGCAGGTGTACCGGCGCTACCGGGTTAATATCCGGGAAAATAACTACGTCCTCGTCGCGGTAGATGATATTCGAAGCTATTTCACCGCCGATAATCTTGCAGAAAATGCAGTCCGACTTGCTTTGTTCGGGGGCCATCTTTAACACCCCTTTTCCCGATAATTAGAAATTATAAATCCACCCAGACCTTGGGCGCGCCGACCGGTGAGGGCGGGCCTTTCATGTCGAGGATGGTTGCCCTGGCGTTCTTCAACTTAAAAACGCCCACGTAGTCCCAGCCGTTTTCATCCACCCCCGGTTTGTAGAAGGTACGCTTCTCCGCGACCTCTTCCTTGAACGCCTGGTCCTTTATCTCCTCCATCTGCCCGACTACCCTTATCTGAACACCATCGGCAAAGTAACACAGTTCGGTGGCAGGGTTTTTAATCAGCTGCTTGTAAACGTCCTTGGGTGACTGCATGGCGAAGATGATGCCGTTTTCGTCGGCCCGGTAGGTCCCCATGGCGCGAACGTGCGGCGTATTGCCTTCGGCGGTAGCCATGTAGGCGACGGGGTTTTTGGTAATGAATGCCAGGATTTCTGTTTTATCCATGAATCTGCTCCTTATGATAAATCGACCGGGGTTATGCCGCCCGTCATGTTCTGCATCGACCAGGTGGAAGCCTCCACCGGCTTTAGCCTGAAAACAGCCATGTGGTCCAGGCCGAATTTTTCAATGTTAGGTTTTAAGAACGGGTATTTATCCACGATTGCCTGTTTGAGTGTATTGTCTTTAAGTTCTTCTACCCGGCCGCTGACCCGAAGCTGGGTGCCATCGGCGAAGTAGCAGACCTCCGTCTCTGGGTTGGCAAGCAGCTGTTTGCAGACGTTCTTGGGATAACTGGTGAAATAGATAATGCCGTTTTCGTCGGCCCGGAAACATCCCATGCCGCGTACGTGCGGCTTGTTGCCGTCCACCGTAGCCATGTAGCCCATGGGATTTTTGGTGATGAATGCGTACATTTCCGCTTTGTTCATAATCATCCTCCGCTTTTTTGGTCTTCACAATTCTAATAGGCTGACTTTTTATTGTCAAATGAATCAGCGGAGTTTGTTGATTACGGCGTCCGCCACCTGTGATGTCCCCACGGCCGCAGGGTCGTCGCGGCGCTCTTTCATGTCGTAGGTGACGCTCTTGCCCTCTTTGATGACCGCCGCGATGGCGCTTTCCAGTCGGTCCGCCGCCTTATCCTCCCCGATGTGCCGCAGCATCAGCACCCCGGAGAGCATCATCGCCATGGGGTTGACCTTGTTCTTGCCCCTGTACTTGGGCGCGCTGCCGTGGGTCGGCTCGAAAAGCGCAATATCCTCCCCGATGTTCGCTCCCGGCGCCAGACCCAGGCCTCCCACCAGCCCCGCACAGAGGTCGGAGATGATATCGCCGTAGAGATTGGGGGCGACGATGACGTCGTACTCCTGCGGTCTTCTCACCAGCTGCATGCAGAGGTTATCGATGAGGGCTTCCTGGAACTCGATATCCGGGTAGTCTTGAGCCACCTCCCGCGCCACCGAGAGGAAAAGTCCATCGGAGAACTTCATGATATTGGCTTTCTGCGTCGCCGTCACCTTTTTGCGTCCGTAGCGGCGGGCGTACTCGAAGGCGTATTTCACGATGCGCCGCGTGCCGTGTTCGGTAATCATCTTGATACTGATAGCGGCATCATCTCCGATGACGTTACCTTGCTTGAGTTTGATGAACTTCGCCAGGAATTTGACTTCCGCACTCCCTCTCTCGTATTCAATCCCTGCGTAAAGGTCTTCCGTGTTCTCGCGGACGATGACGATATCAACATTACTGAAGGGGGTCGGCGCGCCGGGATAGCTCTTGCAGGGACGCAGGCAGGCGTAGAGGTCTAATGCCTTGCGCATGGCGACGTTGACGCTGCGGAAGCCCGTGCCAATGGGGGTGGTCACGGGGCCCTTGAGCGCCACTTTGTTCTTCTTGATGGACTTGATGACGCGGTCGGGCAGGGGAGTGCCCTCTTTTTCCATGACCTCGGCGCCGGCGTAAGCCAGCTCCCAGTCGAACCGCACGCCCGTGGCTTCCAGCACGCGTCGCGTTGCTTCGGTGATTTCCGGTCCCACCCCGTCGCCGGGTATTAAGGTGATTTTATGCGGTGAGTTCATATACTCCTAATTATTCGTTTTTTAATCGTTTTTTCAAGATTTTTTCATAGCTAAACAGCTTCAAGGGTATTCGTTTTATTCGTTTTTCAATAAAATTTTTTTGGTGTCTTAGCTTTGGGTCGTAGCTGATTTGTTTTTATTTGTTTTAGAGTTATGTTTAATCGTTATGGTAAATTAGGCGCGATATCAGGTAACGCTCATGTCCGACCGTGTAAAGTTTAACCTAAATAATGATAACAAACAACTTGTATTTGTCGGTTTGTTAAAAGTGCTGGGTCTATATTCTGATTTCTTATTCTAAAATTCTGGATTCCCGTTTTCACGGGAATGACGAATAATAATAGCGGGAATGACGACCGGTTAAAGCCTAACAAATACGTCATTCCCGACCTGATCGGGAATCCAGTTTATGCCTTAAATAATATCCTCGTATAAATCTTTCCATTCTGGATTACTTTTCTCGATTAACTCGATTTTCCACTTCCTGTTCCATTTTTTAATTCGTTTTTCTTCGAGAATAGCTGCTTCAATATCTTCAAACTGCTGATAGTAGACTAACATGTGTACATTGTATTTTTTCGTAAAGCCTTCGACGAGATTGTTCTTATGTTCGTAAACGCGTTTGACAAGGTCAGCAGTAACTCCTGTATAGAGAGTGCCGTTGCGTTTGCTGGCCAGGATATATACATAAGAGTACTTTGTTTTGATTTTTAGCCTTTCTGGATTCCCGTTTTCACGGGAATGACGACTTGTTGATACTGGATTCCCGTTTTCACGGGAATGACGACTTGTTGATACTGGATTCCCGCTTTCGCGGGAATGACGACTTATTGTTGCAGGAATTGCGGCGAATAACTAGACCTTGATATCCCCGTGTTTCTGGATATAGGGGATTAAGCCGCCCTCGTTGAGGATTTTGAGCATGACGCCCGGTATCCTGCCGAAGGTCAGCTTGTTGCCGTTGGTCTTGTCTTTCACCGTCCCCGCCGCCAGGTCCACCTCAAGCTCGTCGCCGTCGTCAATCTTGTCGGTATCACATATCAGGACGGGCAAGCCGAGGTTGATGGCGTTGCGGAAGAAAATCCTCGCCGCGCTTTTAGCCAGTACGGCGCTGACGCCAGCCATCTTGATTACCAGCGGGGCGTGCTCCCGGCTCGACCCCAGGCCGAAGTTGCTGCCCCCCACCACGAAGTCGCCGTGTTTGACCTCTCTGGCGAAATTCTTATCGGCGTCCTCCAGAACGTGCTTGGCGAGCTCCGGCAGGTTGCTGCGCAGATGGGCGTACCTCCCCGATATGATATGGTCGGTGGAAATGCCGTCGCCGAACTTGTGCGCTTTGCCCTTGAGCATTTACATCACCTCCCGTGGGTCGGTAATTTCGCCCTTGAGCGCCGATGCCGCCGCGGTAGCAGGGGAGGCAAGGTAAATAAAGCTCTTTGGGTTGCCCATGCGCCCCTGGAAGTTGCGGTTGGCGGTGGAGAGACATGCCTCATCGTTGCCCAGCACACCCTGGTGCAGGCCCAGGCAGGGACCGCAGCCGGGCGGCAGGATAGCGCCCCCGGACTCCACCAGCGTCTTGATGTAGCCCTTTTCAACGGCTTGCAGGAGCACCTTCCGCGAGGCCGGCGCGATGATAAGTCGTACATTTTTAGCGGTCTTCTTGCCCTTTAAAATACCGGCGGCCACGGCTAAATCCTCCAGTCGGCCGTTGGTGCAGGTGCCGATGACCACCTGCTGGATTTTCGTGCCTTTGAGGTCTTTAGCCAGCGCCGTGTTGTCCACCGTATGCGGCTTGGAGACGGTGGGCTCAAGCTTGGCGGCGTCTATTTTTATCTTTTTTTCATATTTAGCGTCGGCGTCGGCTTCTATCGGTTTGAAGTCGTTAACTCGCCCCTCGCTCTTAAGAAATTCATGCGTCGTCTCGTCCGCGGCGAAGAGCCCCGCCTTAGCCCCGGCCTCCACCGCCATGTTGGCGACGGTGAAGCGACCGCTCATGCTCATCTTTTTGATGGCGCTGCCGTGAAACTCCAGCGCTTTGTAGGTGGCGCCGTCCGCGCCTATTAAGCCGATTAGGTGCAGAATCAGGTCCTTGGCACTGACGCCTTTCTGGAAATCCCCATTAACCTCGATTTTGAACGACTCCGGCACGCGGAACCAGTTCTTGCCCAGTCCCATCGCCACGGCAACGTCGCTCGAACCCATGCCGGTGGCGAAAGCACCGAGACCCCCTGCTGTGACCGTGTGCGAGTCCGCCCCCACCACCACGTCGCCCGGGCGGGCATAAGCCTCCTGGACAATCTGGTGGCAGACGCCGTCGCCGACATCGCTTAAGATACATCCGCTTTTTCGTGAGAAGTCCCGCAGCAGGATATGGTCGTTGGAAAGGCTGGCGCTGGGGCTGGGCGCCGCGTGGTCGATAAACAGCACCGTCCTTTTGGCATTAGCCAGTTTGCCCATACCGCTGCTCTGGAACTGGCGGACAGTCAGCGGGCCGGTGGTGTCCTGCACGAAAGCCAGGTCCACTTTAGCGATGACAATATCCCCGGCTTTGGCGTCCGTGCCAGACTTTTCGCTTAAGATTTTTTCTGATAGTGTTTTGGGCATTAATTCTTAAAATCCCTCTCTAACTCTCCCTTTTTCAAAGGGAGAGGATGATAGTACAAGCCAGTGTATCTTTATTCTAGCCGTTCTTTCCCCCTTTAGAAAAGGGGGACCAAGGGGGATTTTACTACATCGGGATGTTGCCGTGTTTCTTGGCTGGGCGGGACTCCTTCTTATCCTTTAGAGCCTCCAGAGCCGCGATGATTTTCGCCCGTGTTTCGCTGGGCTGGATGACGGCGTTGATATACCCCATCTTCGCCGCCACGTAGGGATTGTAGAAAAGCTCGCGGTATTCCTCCATCTTTTCCTGCTCTTTGGCTTCCTTATCCTCGGCTTCGGCTATCTCATTCCGAAAAATTATGGGTGTGGCGCCTTCCGCGCCCATAACGGCGATTTCCGCCTGCGGCCAGGCAAGGGTATAGTCGGCACCAAGACCCTGACTGCACATAGCTATATACGCTCCGCCGTAAGCCTTGCGGGTTATCAGCGTTATCTTGGGCACCGTCGCCTCGGCGTAGCACCAGAGCAACTTGGCGCCGTGTCTAATGATGCCGCCCCATTCCTGGTGACTGCCGGGCAGAAAGCCGGTGACATCGGCGATGGTCAGCAGGGGGATATTAAAAGCGTCGCAGAAGCGGATGAAGCGCGTTGCCTTGTCCGAGGCATTGATATCGATAGAGCCGGCCAGAAACTGCGGCTGGTTGGCAATGATGCCGATAACCTGTCCGTTCATCCGCGCGAAGGCGGTTATCATGTTCTGGGCGTACTGGCGTGAAGGCTCAAAAATCTCACCACCGTCGACGATGGCTTTAATGACGTCCTTCATATCATAGGTCTTTTTCGTGTCTTTCGGCAGGACATTATTCAGGGTTTCAACTGCGTTTGCCGTGGGAGCCACGGAGGCATTATGGGGAGGAAATTCTTTATTGTTCGACGGTAAATAGCTTAGCAGTTGCTTGATTTCTTCAATTGCCTGCTTGTCATTATTGCAGGCGAACTGCGCCACGCCGCTCTTGGTGCTGTGGGTTATCGCCCCGCCCAGCTCATCGTTGGTGATTTCCTCGCTGGTGACGCTCTTGACCACCGCCGGACCCGTGATGAACATGTAGCTGGTCTTTTTCACCATGAAGACGAAGTCCGTCATCGCCGGGGAATAGACGGCGCCACCCGCCGCCGGTCCCATGATGGCGGAAATCTGCGGGATGACGCCGGAAGCGCAGGAGTTACGGTAAAATATATTGCTGTACCCGTCGAGGGAGTTGATGCCTTCCTGAATGCGCGCCCCGCCGCTATCGATGAACCCCACCATCGGCACCTTCATCTTCATCGCCAGGTCCATGACGCGGCAGATTTTCTTGGCGTGCATCTCGCCGAGCGTACCCCCGCGCGACGTGAAATCCTGGGCGAAGGCGCAGACAGTGCGGCCGTTCACCTTGCCGAAGCCGGTGATTACGCCGTCCGCCGGGATTTTTACCTTATCCAGCCCGAAGTTGCTCGAGCGGTGCTCCACGAAAAGGTCGGTCTCCTGGAACGTCCCTTTATCGAAGAAAAGGTCGAGCCTTTCCCGGGCGGTCAGCTTGCCGGAATCGTGCTGTTTCTGGACGTTCTTTTCACCGCCCCCCGCTTTAAGCTCCGCCTCAAGTTTCTTAAGTTTCCTGGTTTCGTCACTCAAATCAGTTTCACCTCACAGCTATAGCCTGAAAACAAATAAATGATAACATAAGGGGGATAAGGGGGCAAATTACGCGAGGGCTGAAATGGCATCTTAAGTTTAGCGAAATATTTATAAGTTGAGGGTAGCATTATTTTTTATATTTATTACAACAAATATGTATTGCATCATATAATAGTTGGACGTATAATTAGCCATACTAGAATTATTAGTGATTTCATAGAGAAATATGAACAAAGAATCTAATATTAATAAGAAATGGTGGAAGAGTAGAATTAGTAATTTCAGGGTATTATGGGCGAACACGTCAAGTAGATTTAGTAAATGGTGGAAAGACAAGTTATTAATTTCTCTTAAAGCGTCTTATAAAAATATATTTAAAATTGCTGGAATTAGTGCAATAACATATTCGCTTATTTATCTAATACCAGCTTTACTGGTACTACTAGTTAATAAAGACAATCCTGAGTTTACGACAACGATTACTGATATATTTATTAATTTCCTTTTATCTTTCTTTATTATACTGCTAATATTTATTTTTCTTGGATTAATTTATGTTGTTACAGGAACAAAAACTGATTTATTAAGACTATCATACAATAATATTAGATCAAAAATAAGGGAAATTATTAAGAAATGTTTGATTGGTTCTGTAATTTTAGTACTCATTGTTTGTATACCACAATTTTTCGTCCTACTTTACAATATAGACCATCCCGATTTCAACAGTGCTTTAGCTAATTTATTTGTGTTTGGAATTATTTCGCTCTTTAGCCTAATTGTCTGTATTTTCATTTTGTTTTGTATTTCTATAGTTATAATTACTATATGGAGAAAATATCATCCCAGTGTTACTAAGAAAAAAGGGGATAGTATCTTGAAAGATGAAAATGTGCCTCCAGGTGGACCTCCCACACAACCTATAATTAGTGGATCAAATTTCGGACATACTAGAAAATATATAATTATGTCTATCGGCGGTATAACATGGCTTGTATATGTTATTTACTATGTTGGTAGAGCTTATCTTGAAGGATTTTTTATATCGTTGGGTATACCTAAAGAGTACGTTTCATTCCAATTGCACGATTATATATATTATGGGGCTCAAATTGATACAATCATCATCGTTATTATATTTACAGCAGTATTAGTAAAACTGATAATGACTTTATCTAGACAAAGTATTACGCAAAACAAGCCATTTAGTATACCGATTGACATTTTTGTTCTTGGTTATTTGGTACTGTATAGCATATTTCTGGTATGTTTTGTGTTTCTTCAGATTTTTAGACCAGACTATGTTGTACATGTTGCGCCAACAATGGTTATTTTAATGACTTGTATTTTCCTTTTAGGCTTTATGACTTTGATTTTGTATTTTGATCCAAATACATACGCTCATATAATGAGTTCAAAAATCAGGCGAAGCCTTTTCATTACAACTATTATAATTACACTCATAGTATCTCCATATATGAGTGGTAAAGCTTGGGGGGCATATAAAGGTCTAATTGTTAATCGTCTTGGTTTTCCTAAGGTAGAATTATGTACAAATAAAATATTAGATGATGATATAAAATGGATAACAGCTGATAATTTTACTTATAGAACAGACCAAGAACTCCTGCTAGTTATGGAAACAAATGACTATGTTTTTATAAAGACAACCGAGACAACTAGTCCAGTGTATATACTAAAACCTTCAGATATATTATCTATTAAGGTTCTATATTCTGAAAAAATGGATATTACAGAATAGCCACTGCGTACCTTCCTACCCCTCCCCGTACCTTTCCTCCTGCCAGGGGTCGCCGTGGATGTGGTAGCCGGCCGCCTCCCAGAACCCCGGTTCTTCTTGAGCCATGAACCTGACGCCGGTCACCCACTTGGCGCTCTTCCAGAAGTAGAGTCGGGGCACCACCAGCCTTACCGGGCCCCCGTGCTCCGCCGACAGAGGCTGGCCGTCGTGCTTAAGCGCGAACAGGACGTCCTCCCGGAAGAAGTCCTCCAGCGGTATATTAGTCGAAAAGTCTCTCATACCCGCTACCATCACGTGCCTTGCCTCTTCCTTTATCTGCACCAGGTCTTTAATTACGCTTGTGCTGACGCCCTCCCAGGTGTTGTTCAGTCGCGACCAGGTGGTCACGCAGTGGATATCGGAGAAGACCTCGACCATGGGCAGGTTGGTGAATTCATCGTAGGTGAGAGTGCGCTCCTTTTCTACAAGTCCCGTAATCTTAAACGTCCACTTGGACGTGTCGATTTTCGGCACGCTGCCGTAATGCAGCACGGGCCATTTTTCGACGAGGCGCTGTCCCGGGGGCAGGCGATTTTCCCTTTGCGTATCGGGACTGATAATTTTCCTGGTGCTTTCCATATTTCCAATATAGCATATCGTTGCATTATTTAGTATTTAAATAGCGCTTTTAAGGTGTTACAATAGTGTTGAATGAAAACCGTTTTAACTCCCACGAAGTGCGGTCGCGCCGAGTTCCGCTGGGGCGAGAAGACCTACATCATGGGGGTGGTTAACTTAAGTCCCGATTCTTTTTCCGGCGACGGCATCGGCGGGGATATTGAGCGCACGGTTGAGCAGGCGCGGCGCATGGTGGACGAGGGGGCGGACATTATCGACGTGGGAGGGGAGTCCACGCGTCCCGGCACCGAGCCCATGTCTATCGAGGACGTGGACGAAGAGCTTAAGTTAGTTATCCCCGCTATCGAGCGGCTGGTAAAAGAAATCTCTGTGCCTATCAGCATCGATACGTACAAGTCGCGGGTGGCCGTACGCGCCCTGGAGGCCGGCGCCTGTGTCATTAACGATATCTGGGGGCTCAAGAAAGACCCTACCCTCGCCCGGCTGGCTGCCGAGAAGGGCGTGCCCGTCATCCTGATGGCGAACGAGCGCGACGCCCCGCCGAAGACTGGCATCGTGGCTAAGGTAATCGCCGACCTGCAGAACGGCATCGATATCGCTCTGGCGGCGGGAGTGCCACCGCAGAGCATCATCGTCGACCCCGGAATAGGGTTCGGCAAGACGCTGGAGCAGAACCTGGAGCTGGTCAACCGGCTGGCGGAGTTGAAGTCGCTGGGCAAGCCCATCCTGCTGGGCACCTCGCGCAAGAGCATGATAGGACTGGTGCTCGACTTGCCGCCGGAGAAGCGGCTTGAGGGGAACCTGGCGGTGACGGCTATCGGTATCGCCAACGGGGCCGATATCGTGCGGGTGCATGACGTTAAGGAGACGGCCCTTGTCTGCCGCATGAGTGATGCTATAATAAGGAGGGGTTCCATCGGTGAATAAGACGGAAACGGTCTATCTATCCCTCGGCTCGAACCTGGGTAATCGACAGGATAATCTCGACCGGGCCCTGAAGCTGCTCTCGGAGCGGATGCGGCTCGGCAAGGTGTCCTCGATTTACGACACGGAGGCGGTCGGACCCATCACCCAGCCCAACTTCCTCAACCTCGCCTGCGAAGCCTTTACGCACCTCACCCCGGAGGGACTGCTGGCTTTAGCCAAGGGCATCGAGCTGAAGATGGGGCGGCACAGCAGGTCCGGCGAGCCCCGCGTCATCGACATCGACATCATCCTCTACGGCGACCACGTCATCGATACCAAGGGCCTCGTGATTCCCCACCCGCACATGCAGGAGAGGTCGTTCGTGCTCATACCCCTGGCGGAAATCGCCCCGGACGTCGTCCACCCCGTGCTCAAGAAGACGATGAAGGAACTGAACAAGGCGATTAAGGAAAAGCAGGGCGTAATGAAGCTGGACGGTTAGGATGGAGTGTCATTGCGAGCGAAGCGCGGCAATCTCGATGGTTATACAGAACAAACAAAGAGATTCTCACGGGCTTCGCCCTCAGAATGACAGGTAGGAAGAATGTACAGCCCTCACCCCCGTATCTAGTACGGGGCAAGCTCTTTGTCCCTCTCCCACAAGGGGAGAGGGTAAGAGGAAGGGAATTAGGTTTAAGGTAAAATTATATGTATGAAATATCCGTGGAAAAGAGCTTCGAGGCCGCCCATTACCTGCGGGACTACAAGGGCAAGTGCGAGAACATGCACGGCCACCGCTACACGATTGTGGTGAAAGTAAACGCGGATAAGCTCAATGAAATAGGACTGGCTTACGACTTTACCGACCTCAAGGCGCACCTGGGGAAAATCCTGGCGCGCTACGACCACACCTGCCTCAACGACGTGCCCCCCTTCGATAAAATAAACCCCTCCGC
>DAOULS010000112.1:0-5628 GCA_034418415.1 Dehalococcoidales bacterium
TCCCCTTGAGCGCCTCCACCAGGCGCCGGCGGGGGAAAGGACGAAACAGTCTCAACTTGATAAGCCCCACCTTAATCCCCTCATCTCTTTTCGTATCGACTGCCACTTTTGCCGTTCCAGCCGCCCCGCCCGACGCGACCACCACAATATCCGCATCGTCGACGCGATACTCTTCTATCTGGCCGCAGTAGCTCCTCCCAAAATATTTCCCGAATTCTTTGTCGATTTCATCCAGCTTCGCGGCGGCACGCTCCATCGCGGCGCACTGCCGATAGCGCAGTTCCACAAACCCTTTTTCAATACCGTGCGTGCCGCACCCTAGAGCGACTCCGGGCTCCAGTACCTGGCGCGACAGCTGCTTTTTTAAAGGCGCCAGAAAACGGTCGACGTCGGCCTGCTCCGGGATTTCTATGGCTGTGGCCAGGTATGAAAGATAAAATCCGTCATAGTTCACCATCACCGGCAGCTGGATATCATAGTCCTCCGCCAGCCGGTAAGCCATGATGATGGTATCAAGTATTTCCTGTCCTTCTTCGACGATTATCTGTATCCAGCCGGTGTCTCGTACGCTGATGATGTCCTGCTGACCGCCGGATACCGCCAGGATGCCCGGTGCTTCTCGGTTGGCGATGACCATCACAATCGGCGCCCGGAAGCCGGCGGCGTGCTGCACGGCATCATACATGAATGACAGTCCCCAGGAAGAAGTGGCTGTAAAGGTGCGGCCGCCGGCCATGCTGGCTCCGGCGACTACGTTCATCGCCGAGTTTTCTCCCTCGACCTCTACCATCTCGGTCTCCATAAGACCGTTGGCGCGGAACGCCGATAGCTGCTCCGCCACCTCGCTCATTGGTGTTATGGGATAAGAAGTCGCTACATCCGGCCGGCAGAGCATAGCTCCGTAAGCCGCGGTGGCGTTCCCGGTGATTACCATTTTCTTACCTTTTTGCGCTATCATCGGCGAACTCTCCTTCCGGCACCATGGAAATGGCTCCCCGCAGGCATTCCCTGGCGCAGATTCCACATCCCTTGCAGTATTCCAGATCCGGGGCGTAATGGTCTCCCATGTCTCTCAAACACTGTGGCGGACAGTATAGGGCGCAAAGACTGCAGTAGTTGCATTTCTCTTTATCGAGCACCGGCCTGGCGACTCGCCAACTCCCGGTATCCAGACAGAGCAATTTCTCACGCCCGTCGGACCAGGCGCCTTCGCAGGTAAATATAAACTTAGCCTTGTTTACCATGAGCACCTCCGTTTTACGATATGGATTCTTACCAAAACCAGAAAACATCTTGTTGGAACACAAAGTGGGGAAGGGGGGACTCGAACCCCCACGCATTGCTGCACTGGATCCTAAGTCCAGCCCGTCTGCCAATTCCGGCACTCCCCCGCAGGCAATACAGCTATTATCCCGTACTATATCATTTTGCACAGGCAGTCTCAAGTAGCACAAGCCGAGGCACCAGCCCAGGCAGCTCCTATGGTTATCAAGCAGATATAATAATTAACCGACTAGCCCTGTAAAAAAGACAAAGCGACAAGATATGTCCTCTTGCAAAGATAAAATTTCTCTGATAGTATTGACATACATAGAATGTCTAAGTAAATAGAGAAATTGAGGTGATTTTTATGGAGTCAAAACACGACCTGTTAAAAGGCAGTTCAAGCTACCTCCTCCTATCTTTATTGGAACAAAAGCCCATGTACGGCTACCAGATAGTGAAAGACCTAGAAGTGAGGAGTCAGGGATATTTCAAATTTAAAGAGGGGACGCTCTACCCCGCCCTACACCGACTGGAAAAGAGTGGTCTGATTAACGGCAACTGGGAAATGTTGCCAAACGGACGTCAAAGGCGGTATTATCACATTACCGCCAAGGGGCAAGCCAAGCTGGCGATGGAAAAGACCCAGTGGCTAGACTTTTTCGCGGCTGTCAAACTAATACTTCAGCCGGAAAGCAAAGGGATTTAAAAGGATAAACCAATGACACTGGACTTAACTCAATACCTGGAGAATATCCGGTCCGATGCCAGGCTCGAGAATGCAGACGAGGCTGTCATTATGAGCGAACTCGAGGCGCATATAGAGGACAGGGTCCAGGAATTGACCAATTCAGGAATGTCTAGAAAAAGAGCGATTAAAACATGCCTTCAGCAGATGGGCAGCACCAAGTCAATCGCCCGGCAGATATACGAAGCCTACAGCCAGGGCAGTTGGAAACAGGTACTTTTAGCTTCAATGCCCCATTTTCTCTTCGGGCTGCTATTCGTACTTAACTGGTGGCATTATCCCGGCTGGATATCGCTTGTCCTGGTGCTGATTCTCGCCACAACGGTTTACGGCTGGTGTCACGGTAAACCCACCTGGGTATTTCCGTGGCTAGGATACACACTGCTGCCGGTACTTATCGTCGGTCTTATGCTACTTTATCTTCCCAGGGGGTGGTCTTTCCTAGCCTTACCGATATATTTCCTACTGGCACTCTGGTGGCTTGTACGCATCATCACCCTGACGATAAAAAGAGACTGGCTTTTAAGCTCATTAATGCTGCTGCCGCTACCAATAATTATCGGGTGGGTACTGGCGATATCGCCGTCAGGTAAATTTTCCGAAGAAAGTTTAGAGCAGCTTTATTATTACGCCCCCTGGATAGGGCTTAGCTTCATGGGTCTGGCGTTGACTATCGCCACATTTATCCGCCTGCGACAACGGTGGCTAAGAATGAGTCTACTGGTCGCTTCAAGTTTGATTACATTAAGCCTCATTGTCTATCATTCAACAGGCAATTTGACCAACCTGGCTTTCCTGGGACTGCTGGTATTGATGTGGGGAGTGCTGCTCATTCCTCTGCTACTAGAAAAACGACTTAAAAACAAAAAGGGAGTGGTACAATCCCAAAGATACAAAGTACCACTTTAGAGGTGCAGCCACGAAAAGAGTAGGCATCGTTACCGACACCACCGCCTGCGTTCCGCCGGAACAGGTAAAGACACTTGATATCGAAGTAGTGCCCGTTCCCCTGATAATCGACGAGAGGACCTACCGGGACGGGATAGACATCACTCCAACCGAATTCTATGCCATGTTGCGTAATTCAAAAAAACTACCCACAACGTCCGCTTCCTCGCCGACTCCCTACCTTCAAGCTTTTGAAAAAGCCAGTCGCAGGGCGCGGAGTATCCTTTGTTTGACAGAGCCGTCCAAGTTCAGCGCGATGTTTATTTCGGCAAAAGCGGCGGCGGCAATGGCTAAAAATACACTCCATAACGTTATTATTGAAGTAATGGAATGCACAACGGCCGCCGCCGGACAAGGACTAGTTGCACTGGCAGCCGCCAGAGCAGCCGCACTGGACAAATCGCTGGAAGAAGTCAAGAGAATTGTTGATAACGTTATGTCTAAGGTCAACCTATTCGCCACGCTGGACACGCTGCACTACCTGGCGAGGAGCGGTCGTGTACCCCAGGCCGCCGCGCTAGTAAATACAATACTCAACCTCAAGCCTGTATTTACGCTGAACCACGCCGACCCCCATACGGTTGGTCTGCCACGGACAATGAAAAGTGCTCTCAACCGCATGTTGAAGCTGATGGACACAGCTGTTAAAAAAGGACAGCAACTGCATGTAGCCGTAATGCATGCCGATGCCGAAAAAGAAGCGATTACACTAAAAGACAGAATTACAGCGCAATTCGATTGTAAAGAGATATACATTACCGAGTTTACTCCTGTAATGGGAGTGCACACCGGGCCAGGTCTGGTTGGCGCAGCTTTCTACGGGGAAGAAAATCAGTAGCAATTTTCCCCTCTGTCTAGCCAAACAGAACGAAACAATCTATAATCTAAGGGATGAAAACCCCGCAGGTTATAAACGACACCTGTCGCCTGGCCGAAAAATTTTCGGACCTACCAGAGGCAGAAGCGAATCCCGCTATTATCGTGGTCAGCGGATTACCAGGGACCGGTAAGTCATACTTCTGCCGTCGGCTGGCGGAGCGTCTGCCCTCTCTCATTCTGGAAAGCGACGCTTTACGCAAGCAGCTTTTTCCGAAGCCGACATATTCCGCCGAGGAGAGCGCCGTCCTTTTCCGTGCTATTTATCAATTGATTGAAGATTTACTTAAGAAAGGGATACCGCTTATACTTGATGCGACCAATCTTGAGGAACGGCACAGGGAGCGCATTTATAATATTGCTGATAATACTGATGCCAAATTGATTCTAGTAAGTGTTAAAGCACCGCCGGAACTGGTACAAAAACGACTAAAAAAGAGAGCAGAAAATAAAAACGTTGATGATAATTCCGATGCGGACTGGACAATCTACCAGAAAATGAAACCAGTAGAAGAGAAAATCGGCCGTAACCATTTCAGCGTGGATACCTCACGGGATATAACACCCGTTATCGATAAAGTGGTAAGAGAAGTGAAGCGATGAAAGGAGACCTCAAATGGAAATTAAAGCCGCTACCGGTAATATAACTGGCATCAAAACCGATGCTATTATAGTCAATCATTACGAAGGGGCGAAGAAACCCGAAGGGGCCACCGCTGATATAGACAAAAAACTGGGTAGCGTAATATCGAACCTTATTAAGCAAAAAGACATCAAGGGCAAGCTTAATGAGATTACACTACTCCACAGCATGGGCAGGCTGCCGGCGAGTAAGGTTGTGGTACTGGGGATGGGCAAAAAACAAGAGCTAACCACTAATAAAATACGTAGTGCTATTGCCGAGGTATGCCGCTACCTGCGGGGAAGGGGTGTTTCACGCATAGCCAGCGTTATTTTTGGAGATGGCGCTAGTAAAATAACTACCAACTCCGCCGTACAAGCAATGGCCGAAGGAGTTGTGCTGGGACTTTACACGTTCCGCCGTTACATGACAAAAAAGGAGAACGGCCTGGGGGAGATAAAAGAACTCACAATCTTCGGCAAGATTAAAAAGTCCATGGAGCAGGCCATTACCAAGGGGAAAATTATAGCGGAAGCGGCCAATTACGCGCGGGACATGGTCAACGAGCCGGGCAACTACATGACGCCGACGCAGATGGCCAGCGCAGCACGCCAGCTTGCTAAAAAGTACGGACTTAAAATACAGGTATTCGACAAAGACAAGATGAAAGAATTGGGGATGGGAGGACTGCTGGGAGTTGCACGGGGGAGCCAGCAGCCGCCCAAGTTCATTATTTTGAGTTATAAAGGCCGCCAGTCCAGTGAAATCGACCTGGGGCTGGTGGGCAAGGGTATTACCTTCGATTCGGGGGGCATTTCCATCAAGCCCTCGGAGAGTATGGCGGACATGAAGGGGGATATGGCAGGAGCAGCGGCCGTGCTGGCAACTCTTTCTGCCGTAGCACAACTAAAACCGGCGATAAACGTAACAGCATTCGTACCTACAACAGAGAACTTACCCAGCGGCACGGCTCTCAAGCCGGGCGATGTCATCAGCGCCATGAACGGTAAGACTATCGAAGTACTCAATACCGACGCCGAGGGGCGGCTGATACTGGCCGACGCCTTGAGCTACGCCGTAAAAAGCGGCGCCAGGGCCATCGTAGATACCGCCACGCTGACCGGCGCCTGCCAGATAGCACTGGGGAAAATAACCTCCGGCGCTTTTACCA
>DAOULS010000113.1:0-8968 GCA_034418415.1 Dehalococcoidales bacterium
GTCGGGAAAAACGGCGTGGCTACGGTCTGCTGGCGCTGGAGAAACCTGACGGGAAAAACAAGTCAAAAAACAACACCCCCGAGTAAAAACCCGGGGGTGTGTCAATAATTGATGATTATTAATAGCCTGCACGGATTAGACTAAAGCGCCTCCCTCCGGCGTCACACCATTGGGGTCGAGCTCTTTGACGAGCTTCTGCCACCACAGGTGGTAATTGGAGAGAGCCGGCCCGATTTTATCCTGCGGCCCCATCGTCATGGCGAAGTAGCGTTCCTTGAAAGCACGCGCCGACTGTTCCATCTGCCAGGTTTCCACAGCTTTCTTGGCTTCGGCGTTCTGGGGGTCGAACTTACAGAATATTTCCGTCTTGCCGAGATGCCCTTGCTCCACGCCCCACCCGAAGAAAGCCCCGCCGTCGTCCACGATGTAGCCCTTCTTGATTAAGGGTTCCTTAGCCTTGCCGGCGCCGATGGCCCACTTGATGGTGAGGTCGCGCTGGCCCATGATGGGAATGGAATTAAAAGCCCCACCGGCACGGAATGTCTCCCTGATTGAAGCGGAGATTCTGATGCACTGGCAGAGCAGTATTCCCTCGACCTCCGGGTCTTCGACCGTTTTCAGGGACTTGCCGCCGGCTTTACGTACGATGTACTCTACTACCTTCTTTTTATATTTAAAGTCTTCCGGGGAGTTCCCGGCAATTATTACAAAGAAGCCGGGCCCCTGTACCTCCTTGTTCATCTTCTCGAAGACGACCTCCTCTTCTTCGTTGCAGGTAGTGATATTGCAGGCGACCATCGCCGCGTTGAAACCCATGAGCTCGTAGCATATTTCGGCTTCGCCCAGGGCAATCTCCGCCTGCCACATCTTCTCCACCGAGGGGAAGCTGTAGTAGCGCGCCATCAGGTTGGCCGGTATCTCGCTCAAGGTATATTTGGGCGACCTGCCCACAACTGGGAAGCTTGAAGGTCCCGGCCAGTGATACAGTTTAACGGCGGCTTTGGTGAACACGCCCGGCGTTACGCCCGGGGGCACGGCGCTGGTAAGGATTGCCCTGAGGGACGGCCCCGGACCGTCGCCGCAGAACCACTCGTCCGAAGACCCCAGTGAGCCTGATCTGACGATATCGCCCTGGGGGGTGACCCATTCAATGGCGAGGTGGTTCCGGTCGTCGCCGCTGGTGGTCTGGTCCATGTGCCCGTGACCTCTCAAGAGCGCCGAGCAATTGGTGCCGGCCCCCTTGATGCAGAAGTTCAGGCCCCTCTTCATTAATTCCGCCTGGAGCTGCGCCGAGATGACATAGGGCTCGACCACGGCGTACATGTTTTTCTCGTTGATTTCGATGATGCGGTTCATCCTTCTCAAGTCCAGATAAAGGGTGCCTTTGGGGAACATGCCCGTCCAGCCGGTACACACCGGCCTGAAGGGCATCTTGAATTTATTACACAGCTTGACGATTGCCTGGACTTCCGCAGTGTCCTTGGGAAGCACTACCGCAGTGAGGTCGGCCGAGTGATAGGCGGGCATGATGGCCGGGTCGTCACAGATATTCTCCGGTCCCACCACATCTTCGAACGCTTTATAAATATCTTTCTTAAGAGCCATATTCATCAACCCCCTTTCTATAACGCCTTTTCCACGAGTTCAACGATATCGTAAACCTTGAGATTGCTGCCGCTTGCCTTGATAGCCTCATTGAAGGTCTTTTCGCACCAGGGACAGGCGGTCACAATTGCTTCAGCCCCGGTTGACGCGGCTTCATCGATTCTCTCCTGTGCCGTCCACACGGCGAATGCGGGATTGGACTCATTCACGCCGCCGCCGGCGCCGCAGCACCAGGAGTATTCTTTAATGCGGGTCATTTCCGTGAGTTTAAGACCGGGAATGCTCTTGAGAATGTCACGGGGCGGCTCGTAAACGCCCTGCGTGCCGCGACGGTATATCTTGGGCGGGTCGAAAACAAACCTGTCGCCGGGTATCTTCTTGCCTTTCCAGTGTATCCACGGCTCGCCCAGCCTGCCGAGTCGGCACGGGTCGTGGTAGGTGACATTCAGATTCACCTTTTTATTCAGCTTGAGCTTGCCCTTGTCTATAAGACGGGCAATGTATTCTGTAATATGCAGGACTTCAAGGTTTCCCTTGAGGTTGAACCTGTCGTAGAGTACCTTAAAGGCCTGGTAGCCGTCGGCGCAGGCTGTTACCAGCGTTTTAGCGCCGGTTTTCTTAATCACAGCCATGGTCTTTTTTGCCTGTTTCAGGAAGTCGTCTTTGTAGCCCATCTGATAGGCGCGGCCGCCGCAGCACATCTCGGCATCGCCTAAAATACCGAAGTTGACGCCCGCTTTTTGCAGTATCTTTGCCGTGGCTTTGGCAAGTTTCCAGTAGTCCTTGTTGTAGCTCGTCAGGCAGCCGACATGGAAGAGCACGTCAACCTTCTCTTTGGCGGCGTTCTTTAGCTTCAGTCCGGTTGCCCAGGCGCCGCGCTTGCCTTTAGCACCGGTCACCATAGTGCCGGTCTGGCGCAGGTTTTTGATTATCTTGTCGAGAGCCGGGCTGGTCTTGCCGTCACTAACACACTTGATTCTAAATTCGCTAATAGGCTCGATGACTTCCATGTCCATGGCATAATTGCACGAGACTCCGCAGGCGCCGCACATCTGGCAGTTATAGACAATGTCAAGGAGCCTGTCCGTATACTTAAATCCGTTTTTCAACATCGACGCCGCGATATTAAGTCGTCCTCCACCGGAATAAGCGTGGAAATTATACTTAGATATGCTGGGGCATACATTGGCAAACTGAAATCCTTTAACCTTTTGCATGGGTATGAATTTGCAGGCGGAACACCGGCAGCACATATCCATATCGCCACGGTAATCTTCTAGAGCCATCTTCGCTCCTTTCCGCATTTATTAAAGACTTAAAAACAAACTTTCCCCGGATTCATGATGTTATTGGGGTCGAACATCTTCTTGAGTTTGGTCAAAACGGCAATAGTAGCCGCGTCTCGATTTAAAATCGTCCCGGCGCTTTCACCGTAAGGCCTCGAGAAGAAGGCGCCCTGGGCAATTAATGCCTTAACGGCGGCGTTGGATAATTCCCTGACACGACTGGCCTCGCTGGAATTAGCGGGGTCGTAGAACAGGTTGAACTCACAGTGGCAGCCGGTGCCCTGCACGATAGGCTGGATATAAACACCGATGTCCGAAACGGGGTAGCCGGCTTTTTCTACCACCTCGTTCATAACCTCGATTTGACCGGTAAGTTTATCATTGATGGTCAAGAAGAAAACGTCCTGGCAGGCGCCTTTATAGCGGAGCTTCCAGTAAGGCTCCGGGGAAGGCTGCTGGACGGCTTTAAGTATCTCGTTAGCGGAAACTCCCCCCGCCGACTTTACCGCCTCCACGCCCAGACGTTGGGTGATATTGGTGATGTCTTTTATATATGAACTTACCCTTTCCTCGGGGAAGTATTCGTAGCCGGCGACGCAGTAGAAAAGCACCCATGCCGGCAGGGTGTCCTTGAGGTTCTGGTATTCTTTGGGCCACTTTTTCGTAAAGATTGCCGCCAGGCTGGTATTATTGAGGATAAAACACTCGTTAACCATTCTTAGTCTTATCAGCCAGGAAGCCAGTTCCAGCAAGGTATCCGGGTTGGATGCACCGACCACGAAGGGTTCTTCAAGACGGGGGAGCAGCTCGCACCGCATCGATGCCCAGGTCACGATGCCCATCGTCCCCTGCGACCCCTGGATAATCCTGTGCCAGGAAGCCACGCCGGGACCGTAGGGCGCTTTTTGCACGCCTCCGACCGCCCACTGCTCCTTGACTGTACCCGGTCCGGCCGCCTGACCGGTCCTGAATTCATCGCCGGACCCGAAGATAACCTCGACGCAGGCCAGGGGGTCGGAGATATCCCACTGGTACTTGGGCATGATGACCGGCTCTCTCTCGAGCAGACTGCCGACAACGGTCTTCGTCTTCCTGGGGAGGAGGGGCATATTGAGCCGGATGCCTTCCTTGGCCGCCGCCGATATGAGTTCACCGAAGGTCACGCCCGGCTCGACCATGGCTACCCGGCGCGCCCGGTCGACATTGATGATTTTTTTCATTTTACTTAAGTCAACGATAACGGCCCCTCCGGTACCGGGGACAGTATCGCCCCTGAAATGAGGGGGCCCCGAGCTTACCGGCACCAGCGGTGTCTGTGTTTTGTTGGCGAGTTTCACTATCTTCTGGATATCGGCGGCATTCTTGGGCTTTACCACGCATACCGGCCTGACGGTGTTGGCGAAGCTGATATCGCTGGAGTATGCGTCCAGCGTTGCCGGCGCATAGCTTAAGGCTCCGGTACCGACGATTTTTACCAGTTTTTCTTTTGTAATCATTATTGCCCCCTTTCGGCATAAGTGTGATGCACATCAACCTCCGCCCATGTTTGTATTATTGATTTATGCTTGAGTTTTAAGTGGGGTGTCTTTAGTCCGTCATAGTAAATTAGTATCTCAAGTATAGTATGCTAATTTACTTTTTCTTGTCAAATGGTTTTACATTCTTAGGTCTTTAACGTTTGTGGTCTTATTGTTATGTTTACCCGCTTTTTTGTAACACAGTTGTGAGTTAGCCTGAATATACTTAAATATACCCATGTTGCGAAGAGGAGCTTAAAGATGCCGGTTGTAATCGATAGACGTGTTTACTATAGGACCGCGGAGGCTTTCCGTGTGATTGGCGTTAGCCGCAATACTCTTTACCGCTGGCTGCGCAAGGGGGTACTTAACGGCAGCGAGCGTAGGGACAGTCGGGGCTGGAGACTTTTTACCCAGGAAGAAATAAACAGGCTGAACAGCACTATTAATTCAGTTACCTTTGTCGGTTCGTAAGTCATGACCCGTTGTTTGTAAACGAACACTCAAGACAAGGAGACACCGGCCATACCGGTTTACATCATGTGTCCGTCAAGCCTTCTCAAACAGGAGACGATTAAACTCACCGAAGTAATCCGCCGTAAGCCCTTTCACCATGCTGCGATATATCCAGACCGACCATTTCTTCGGTCTGATGCACTCTTAAGCCGATGGTAATATCAATTAGCTTACCCAGTATCAGAGTTAAGACGAAGGCGTAAGCCCCCACCGCGCCGATGCCGGCCAGTTGCTTTAAAAGCTGCATTCCATTACCCGATATCAGACCATCAGCGCCGGCGGGGTTGACTGCCAGGCTGGCGAAAATGCCAACCGCCAGCATCCCCAGAATACCGCCGACGCCGTGTACGGCGAATACGTCTAGGGAGTCATCAAAGCGGAGCTTTGTTTTAACAAACGCCATGATATAGTAGCAGACAATGGCAGCCACGATGCCTATGGGGATACTTGCCAGGGGCGATACAAAGCCGGCGGCCGGAGTTATAGTTGCCAGCCCGGCAATGGCGCCGGTAACCGTACCGAGTGTACTCGGGCGACGGTAGAGCCAGCTGATTATCATCCAGGTAAAAGCCGCCGCCGCGGCCGCCGTATTAGTAGTCACGAAGGCGTTGACAGCCAGGCCGTTGGAAGCGAGAGCACTACCGGCATTAAAGCCAAACCAGCCGAACCAGAGCAGACCGGCACCAATTAATACCATAGGGATATTGCCTGCCTGCATCGATTCTTGGGGAAAGCCCTTGCGCCGACCTAGCAGCATGGCCAGCGCCAGAGCGGAGATACCGGCGTTGATATGGACAACGGAACCGCCGGCAAAGTCGAGAACACCCAGGTTGGCCAGCCAGCCACCGTCACCCCATACCCAGTGTGCCACCGGACTATAGACCACCGTCAGCCAGAGAGCCGAAAAAATAAGGACAGCCCCGAACTTGATGCGCTCAACGACGGCACCGGTGATTAAGGCTACCGTAATGATGGCAAACATGCCCTGGAACATCATAAAGGCAAGGTGAGGAACGGTGCTGGCATATATCGGCGATGGCGCCTGCCCTACATTATTAAGACCGAGAAAATTAAATCCCCCGATAAAACCTGCGTTATCGGTACCGAAGCTCAAGCTATAACCATAGAGTACCCAGAGCAGGCCAATCAGTCCCAAACACACAAAGCTCATCATTAATGTCGACAGGATGTTTTTACGTCTTACCATACCTCCATAGAACAGGGCTACTCCGGGCGTCATCAGCATCACCAGTGCTGTTGATATAAGAATCCAGGTGATATCGGCATAATTAACAGACATAGCAAAACCCCCCAAGAATACCACCAGTTTAACCCCGAATTATTACAAACATATTACAAATTCGCTGGATTTTACGAAAATTTAAATCAAATAGTCTGTTAACGTGGTGATATTTTGGAATGAATAAAAAAGGGGGAGTCCCAAAAGACTCCCCCTTATGATTTCTATGTTGGATTAGCTGTTACTATTGTACGAATATCGGGATGTGCGTCACGGAGTAATTTAGCTTTACCTTTCTGACTACCTGCAATCTCCTGCTCATTGACAGAGATTCAGATTCTGAAGCTTCTGCATTTCCTGTTCAAACTGTGTTATTGCATCACTCCACTCGTTGCCGATTTTATCCAAATACCCTTGGAACTTCGATAACAGTGCCTCTGCGTTTGCGGCATTGAAGTCGAATTTTTTCACCACCATTTTCTCGATACTTTTTTCTATTTTGTTCATCAGGCCTCGTATCACTTGGTTAATCTTTCCTTCAAGCCACTTCTTGGCATCATCGATGTGCAGGATGTGTTCGATACCGGATATTATCTTATTGATGTCCTTCAGAATCTCATTGATAGAAAAGCTTCCCACTTTGAGATGGATTGACCCAAATATCGTATGTATCGTTACTTCCAGTTTGATCTTGGTATTAAGCGCGTCTTTTATAGGCTTAAGCAAGGGGTCAATATCGTTCTGCAACGTATCTGATAGCCCTTCAATGGTATTTTTAACATCCTGCAGGGCACTTAAAACCGGCTCAAGCTCCTGACTAAACGTATTCACGGCGTTCTCGGCGGCGTCCTTAACGGTTTTTATCGCGGTATCAATCGGACTCACGTAATTATCCAGGCCTCCACAGAAAGCATCGAAATCCTGTTCTGCCTTGGTCTTGCAGGAGCTATCGGGCAAATTATTTATTATGCCATAGACTGACTGGATTTTGTCCCAATCACTAGTGATGTCTTCATCGACAGTTTTCACCGCATTAAGCGTAGGTGTTATCACCTTCTTTTCTGCTGCCTTTAATGGATTGATGACTGTCTCGTTAAGTGTTTTAACGAACGGTGTGAGTATGTCCTGGGCAGGGGTCAGAAGGTCTTCACGGATCTGTCCGATTACCTGTTTGAGTGCTGACAGTGGCTCGGAAATCTCCGGGAACTCTGTCATCAACAAAGATGTAACCTCCAGTATCTCATCCACCGTTCCTAAATCTTTATTCAGAGTTTTCAGATCTTTAAGGATATCTGCCGGAATAGACAGCAATTTGATTAATTCGTCCAGGTCGCCTTTCAGAGTATTGAGTTCTCGCTCCAGCGACTCAATATCAGATATCAAATCTGTCATGTGAGTCTTCAGATGGCCGTAGTTCGGCATTGGGTCTGGGCTAGTTCTCATATTCCGGTGTCCTCACTCTTGCGACTTCAGGAAAAGTGACATATTCCCGATTATCAGTGTGTGATAGTAGCTTAAGCTTTATCAGTTTATTTAATGCACGATTGCTAAGCTACCACTGAACGAACATCGGCATAACGACGTGGGTATAGTTTTCCGAGCCAACAGGGCGGATGAGGCCGGGACTGGAGGGGTTGGTGGTCTCTAAAGCCACCTGGGACTCGTGGAGAACGCTTAAGACATCGGTGAGGTACTTGCCGTTAAAGGCTATCTTGGCGTCGGCGCCCTCTACGGTGGCGTCGATTTCACCTACATCGTCGCCGATTTCCTCCGAGCGAGCGGAGACAGCCAGCTTGCCGGGACTGGATTCGCCGCCCGGCGTAACGACGAGGCGGACGATGCCGCTGCCGTCACGGGCAAAAATCGAAGCAGTCTTGGTGGCCCGCAGAAACTCGGCAACATTAACGATTACCCGCGTGTTATAGCTCTTGGGGATGAGCTGGGAGTAGTTCGGGAAGGTGCCCTGGACAAGCTGTGAAACGAGTTCCGTGCTCTTGAGTCGGAAAAGTACCTGGCTTTTATTGGGATTAAGCGTGAGGCTAACCTTTTCCTCATCTTCAGCGATGAGGCGGTTCAACTCGGCCAGAGTACGGGCGGGGATGATGACTTCAATCTTCTCGCTTACCTTATTTTTTATAGGCATCTTGTAGACGGCCAGACGGAAACCGTCGGCCGCAGCAAGCGTCAACGTATTACCTTCAAACTGGGTGCAGACACCGGTCAGGACGGGGCGGGACTCTTCGGTGGCGGCGGCGAAAACAACCTGATTAATCGCCTGGCGCAGGGCTTCAACCTCAACCTCGGTGGTGGTGCCCTCGTCAACGCTGGGGATGGGCGGGAATTCCTTGGCGTCGATACCGCTGATGCGGGCCTCGAAACGGGCGCACTTAAGACCCAGGGTCTTGGTCTGGGGCGAAAGGTTGACGGCAATGTTATCGCTGGGGAGGGAGCTGACGAATTCCGTAAGCAGGCGGGCGGGAACGGTGATGGAACCCTCTTCCTCTATTTTAGCGCCTATCCAGCAACTGATAGCCATTTCCAGGTTGGTAGCGACGAGTTTCAGGCGGCCGTCATCGGTGGCGAGGAGGACATTCTGGGTGATGGGAAGGGTAGTCCTCGTGGCCACGGCTCTGCCGACGATACCAAGTCCATGGTCAAGGTTTTCCTGAAGACAAGTAAGTTTCATGACGCACCCCCAAAATTAACTGTGGTGGACTAGTATACAACATTATACGGTTCTATTCAAGCTTGATGGTGCCGCTCTTGCCGCCGCTTTTCCTGACGAGGCGGATGTTCTCTATTTT
>DAOULS010000114.1:0-7109 GCA_034418415.1 Dehalococcoidales bacterium
AGGAAATTATCCAGGAGTGTATTCTTTTCAACAGGAAGAATGTTGTTTTACTCGGGGATAGGAATGCAAAAATACGTCCTGCTCCGAAAATTAGGCTTCCTATACCACCGCCACCAATAATTTTGCCGATATCCAAGTGATTAGCACTTGACAAACAGAGAAATATTGTTCTAAGATTACTCCGATACATCATTAAACCAGGGAAACGGCGGGTAGTTGCTGAGTCCTGAATGTTGAGGGCTACCCGCCGTTTCGTTTAGGCCGGCAACTACCCCTCCCGTAAAAAGGAGGCTGCGATGATTCACAGGGTAGTAGATTCGGTAATGGACGGAATCGCCGGCGGAGCCACAGGCCTGGTCAATTCCGTTACCGGTAGCATCAAGGGGGTCGGGAAATCCGTTGTCACCGGCCTCGACAGACCCTTCGAGGACCTCACCGGAAAGAAAGGCCCCCTCAACATCGCCGACCGCGCCGCGGACGGCTTTCTCGATGCGGGGGTCAACTTCTTCAACCAAGGAGTCGTCGGGTCCTTAAAGACTGCCGGCAAGGGAGTAATGAGGGCCCTGGACCAGCCGCTTGAGCAGATCAAGGGCATGAACATGGGCAAAATGGAATTGCCCTGGCGAAAGCGCTAAGCTAACCTAGCCAGTAAGGAGGAAATTCCGATGAGATTTTTCAAAGAAGTGCTGGTAGACATGGCTAAACTGCCGGCAGCCATTGAGGCAAAACTTCCGGCCGGTGCTCCGAAGGTCTCCGAATTTCTGGTGAACACCGCCGGCAAGCTTCCGGAGGGCCCCGGCTCTCCTGTGGAAATCCCCGAGTTACCCGAGCCGAAGCTTCCTGAACTTCCCGCCCTCCCCGGTGGAGGTGCGCTCGGCCTGGCGCCGCGTCCGACCGCCGCCAGAGGGAAATCAACCGAACAACCGGCCCCGATGTCTTTTGTCGGAGCAAGGGGCAAACTATAGCGGGGCGTCGTCTCCGGGGGAAAGATGCCGCCCGGAGCTATTCCCTAAATAAAGAGGAGGCACGACATGGGAAAAGTGTATTTGTCAAACACCGGACTGATTAAGCCCTATTCCGAGGGCGACCTGAAGATCAGCAAGGCCCTGATGCAGACCGGCCAGGGAGAAGTCACCGTCAAGGGTGCCAGCCTCTCCCAGGATGAGGTGGAAACCATCCTGCTTAAGCTGGACCAGCTGGCGCTGACCTACCAGAGCGAGGCCATCGCCACGATGCTCGCCGAAGAGGTGGAGAGCATTCTGGCCGCCATCCGGATGGTCAAGAGCGAGACCAAGGAGTCCTTCATGGGTATCCGCGGCCTCGGTTCCTCACTCGACATCACCTGGCTCCGGCCACGCAATGTCGGGGAGACCAACACGCTGAACAGCGCGGGCACCGCCGGGCTCGGTCTCTACGGCGGCACCAGCGGCGGCGTCTACACCTGGCTCCAGAGCTTCACCGCCGGCTCCAGCAAGACCATCATTCCCACCCAGACCATGGCCGAGGAAGCGGCCGTCGTACACCTGGGGGCCATCGACACCTCGGAAATCCCCAAGCTGGACGCCATCACCTTTGCCCTCGCCGGCGTCTCGTCCCCGACGCAGCCTCTGCCGTTCAACATCCGCCGGGGCCTGAGTTACTACGACGTCCCCTTCGTCCGCTTTGAGAAGCCGGTCATCATCGGCCCGGAGAAGCAGCAGCAGATAACGGTTATCCCCAACATCACCGGCGACTCGAAGTTCGAGCTGCTGAGTCTGCTGATCACCAAAGCGTCACTGATGGTAGCCTAAACAAAGGAGGTGGCATTATGCCATGGTTTCAAATTGTCCAGGCAGGCACCGCCTCCTACGCGGCTGGCGGCTTTAAGATAACGGTACCCGACTTCGAGAAGATTGAGAGCGCCAACGTCTTCATGACCCCAGAGACGCTCATCGCCACGACCAAGAATGTCGGTCTGGTCCTCTCGTATCAGGCGAATACCGCTATCGTCAAGGTGTGCCAGCGCAGCGTGACATCAGTCTGGAACGAGGTGGTGGACGGCACGAATCTGGCAGGAGCGAACTTCATACTGACGGGCAAAGCTATATAAGGAGGTGGCTATATGCCGTGGTTTCAAATTGTCCAGGCAGGAACCGCCTCCTATGCGGCTGGCGGTTTCAAGATAACGGTACCCGACGTCGAGAAGATTGAGAATGCCTCCCTCTTCATGACGCCGCAGACGCTGCTGGCCACGACGTTAATGGCCGGGCTCGTGCTCACCTATCAGGCCAACACCGCCCTCGTCAAGGTCTACAAGATACACAGCTCGTCCGCCCCGTTATCGTGGACTGAGGTGTCCAACGGGACGAACCTCTCCGGTGCGGACTTTATCCTGACTGGCCAGGGTATCTAAAGCAAAATTTGACAAGCGCTTGTTTCTGTGTTATAAAGGGGCTTGAGCAATCAAGTCCCTTTTCTGTTATCCGATGAAAAAAGACAAGAAGCTAACAGTACAAGAAGCCGGCAGCCGGGGGGGAAAACGCACCCTGGAGCGTCATGGCATTGAGCATTTCCGCGAACTGGGAAAAAGACCTAAGAAAAGGAAGGAGAAAAAAGACGATGGCTAAAATCATGCTGTGGGGTCCTGCGCTGTGGTTTAAGGGAGCCTATTCAAAGAATCTACTCAACATAGGAATCCGGCTGATGGAAGCCGGGCACGAGGTTTGCCAGTTTGCTTTCGGTGGTCTGCGCTGGGGGATAGTGCCATACCCGAGTGTTTACTGCCCTGGCTGTGGGCACTTGGAACCGGGCAGCTGGGAGGAAACTGAGTGCCCGAAATGCCATGGGAAGCGAAAGCGTTACGTTATCAAGGTCTATCCGAATGGAGCCGATGACTACGGCCAGACCTGGTTGCCAAGATGGTTCAGGTTCCTGGGGATGGACCTCATTATATTTCACTATGACAGCTGGGCCCTGGGCAGCAGCTTCAGCGATACTGACCTGCCTATTTTCTGGTACTGCCCGGTGGACCATTCGCCGGTGCCGCCACCGGTCAAGGAGAGTCTTGAGGGCGCCACGAAAATTATTGCTTACAGCAAATTCGCCGTGAAGGAGTTTAAGAACGCCGGCTTGAAGTGTACCTATATTCCCCACGCCTTTGACCCGAGGATATACCAGCCGAAAGACCGTATCGAGGCACGACGGCGGATGAAATTCCCCGAGGACGCCTTTATATTGACCAGCGTGGCCACCAACAAGGGACCCCGCAAGAACCTGGGGAATCTGTTGAGAGCCTATAAAGCATTCCTTAAGAAATACCCCGAGGCGGAGAAGGACGTATTCCTCTATCTGCACTGCAACGTGAGCCGCGGCGTTGATAATGCCGTAGGCTACGAACTGCCCCAGATCTGGCACGGACTCGGGATTGCCGAGAGGATAAAGTACATCCACCCAGTTTACTACGAGGCCTTCGGCTTCACCGAAGAAGAGATGGCGGACGTATATGCAAGCTCTGACTGGACCATCCTGTGCTCCCTGGGAGAAGGTTTCGGGATGCCGGCAGCAGAGTCTCTGGCCTGTGGCGTACCGGTAATCTACAGTAACTTCGCCGCTCTTCCGGAAGTCGTCGGGCCGGGTGGCCTCCCCGTCGGCGCCATTGACCGGATGCCTTTCGAGCTATCGTCTTCTTTCCAGTGGATTCCGTCTACAGAGCAGATAACCGAGAGGATCGCTGAGGCCTATGAGGACTGGAAGAGCGGGGGGAAGCTCCGGGACGAGCTGGGGGAGAAGGGGCGAAAGCATATCCTCGGTAAGTACACCTGGGAAAAGATAATGCCGCAGTGGCTGGCTGCGATTGAGGGAGAAAAGGCTCCGGAGAAAGTAGAACTGAAAGCCCGGGGCGAGAAGGTCCCCGGGGAAGTCGATATCATCCTGCTGACTTATAACAACCTAAAATACGTACAGCAGGCCGCGGAGGCCATTCAGGAGCATACCACCATCCCCTATCATCTCGTTATCGTCGATGACCAGTCAATGGACGAGGACCAGACGCGAAAATGGGCTGCGGAGCTCTGGCGGACGGAAAAGAATGTCACCTACATCAGGCGCGGTGTCAAGGCCAAGGGCGGCTCGGAAATCATGAACACCGGTTTCAAGTACTGCCGGAACGACCTGATAGTCTCCATGAACAACGATATCGTTGTTACCGATGGCTGGCTTGAGAATGCCGTCAAGTGCATGGAAGACCCGAAGGTAGGCATCGTGGGCATGAAATTCCTCTGGCCATGGGATGAGAAGATTCAGCATGCCGGCGGTACCTTCGTCAAGGGAGAGCTGCCGATCCACGTCGGCTCCGGGGAGACCAGCGACAAGCACAGCGAGACCCGCGAGATGCTATGGGTTTCAGGTCCCTGCGTCCTTATCCGAAGAGCTGCCCTCGTACCCGGATGGAGTGTGGACTATGAGGAGTTCGGGGGGCATGAGGACGTTGACCTCTGCCTGAGAGCGCGTTCCCAGGGCTGGAAGGTACTCTATTGCGGTACGTCAGTGGTCTATCACTATGAGGGGGCGACAGTCACCAAGCTTCCCGGCTTTAACGAGATGTATGACAAGCACCGCATGGTGTTCAGCGCCAAGTGGCGGGATAACCCACTCCTGAAGGAGGAATCGCTGAGGCACAAATGATTTACTGCTTTGATATCGACGGCACCATTTGCGACACGAATGACAGCCAATATGAGATGAGCCTGCCGCGGCTGGATGTCATTGCGCGTATAAATAAGCTCTATGAGTCCGGGGACACGATAAAGATTTTCACCGGGCGCGGCGCCACCTCAAGGAAGCATCTTCGAGGATTCACCGTAAAGCAGCTGGCGTCATGGGGGCTGAAATACCACGAGCTGATAATGGGTAAGCCCCATGCCGACGTCTTTGTCGACGACAAGGCGATGAATACCAAAGATTGGAGGAAAACATGAAGTGCCTGGTTACCGGTGGCGCCGGGTTCATCGGCAGCCACCTAGCTAACAAACTAACCAGCCTGGGGCACGAGGTTATCGTTCTGGATAAGGTCGAAATTTCCGACCGTAACAATGTAGCGGACCACAATCTGTTCGGGGACATCAGCAATTACGATACCATATACCCAGACTGCGACTGGTGCTTCCACCTCGCCGCCATGGCCGACGTCGTGCCGTCGATAAAGAACCCGGTCGAGTACTTCCGGTCCAACGTTGATGGTACCGTCAATGTTCTGAGCCATTGCCTCCGCAGCGGCGTCAAGAGATTCGTCTATGCCAGCTCAACGTCGATATACGGGGTACCGGTGAAGTATCCTACCCCGGAAACAGAATCGCCGGCTCCGGAGTACCCCTATGCCTTGACCAAATACCTGGCTGAGCAGTGGGTGATGAACTTCGGGAGATTCTACAAGCTGCCGGTGATATCGCTGAGAATTACCACCGCCTATGGACCCGGGATGAAGTCCAAGGGCTACGGGTCCGCCTTCAAAGTTTTCCTGGCGCAGAAGGCGAACGATGCACCTTTCACCGTTGTGGGGGACGGTCAGCAGCAACGTGATTTTGTTTTTGTCGACGACGTTGTCGATGCTTTCATTAAAGCGGCCGAGTCTGACGTGAAGGACGAAATTATCAATGTCGGCTATGGTGAGCCCCGGAAGGTAATCGATGTGATTGAGATGCTGGGAGGTGGAGAGGTCGTCTACCTGCCACGGCGGCCAGGGGAGCCGGATATGACGTGGGCGGATATCGCTAAGGCATACCTGCTGCTGGGGTGGGAGCCTAAAGTCAGCCTGGAAGAGGGTATGAAGGTAATGCTCGAGCACCTGGACGAATGGAAGGGAGAGACAGTATGGAATCCAGAGAGCATAGAGAACGCGACGAGAGACTGGTTCAGATATCTGAGTTAGTCCGGGAGTACAGAGACACCATCAACGGGCTAACCGCCGATAATGTGCGCTCCCTTTGCGATATTGCCTATAGCCTGGAGAAGGCCGAGCAGGTGTTCATCACCGGCAACGGCGGCAGCGCGGCGACCGCTATTCACTTCGCCTCTGACCTCCGCGCGGTCTCCATAAAAGCGGTCAGCCTCTGTGAGAATGTCGCCGTGTTGACCAGGCTGGCCAATGATGAAAGCTACGGGAAGGTATTTATCCGCCAGCTGCAGGAGCTCAACTTCGGGGTGGGGCTGACGCAGCGCGATGTCCTCGTGCTCATCAGCGCTTCCGGGGATTCCACCAACATCATCGAGGCGGCCTCTTATGCGAGAATGATTGGCGCCGTGGTCATCGGCCTGATTGGCTTCGGCGGGGGGAAACTGAAAGAATTATGTGACTTCGATATCACGCTCGAGAGCCGCGACTACGGGGTCGTCGAAGGGCTTCATTCCTGCTTTTGCCATATCATACCCCAGGTCGTGAAAGAAATCAGGGAGGCTAATGAAAAAACTGCTACCGCTTGAGGAATTGGCCAAGACTTGTGAGGAGCTGAGGGCCTCCGGGAAGAAGATAGTGCTCTGCGGTGGCGTCTGGGACTGGCTTCATCCCGGGCACAACAGGCATCTTAAGGCCGCGAAGCGCGAGGGAGACGTCCTCATCGTCGTGGTTACTCCGGACAAGTACGTCAATAAAGGTCCCGGGCGCCCGGTCTATGATGAGAATCTGAGGGCGGAGAGCCTCTGCGACCTGGAATGCGTGGACTACGTGGCAATCAACCAGTGGCCGACGTGCGTGGAAACCATCAAGTTGCTCAAGCCGGACGTGTATGCCAAGGGCAGCGACTATGCCCGGGCGGAGGATGATATCACCGGTGGTATCACCCTGGAGGAAGCGGCCGTTAAAGAGGTTGGCGGCCGGCTCCATCTTACTGAAGAAATAACCTTCAGCTCTTCCGGAAATATCAACCGGTACTCAAGCCCCTACCCCGCGGCCGCGAAAGACTTCCTGGAGGCTTTCCGGAAAAAGTACGTAGCTTCCGACATCATAGACGCTCTCAAGGCGTTGAGGGATATCAAGGTCCTGATTGTCGGTGATACCATCATCGATGAGTACCACTACTGCCAGACCCTGGGGAAGACCCCGAAGGATAACATAATCGCCGTCCGGTACCTCAACC
>DAOULS010000115.1:0-2795 GCA_034418415.1 Dehalococcoidales bacterium
ACAGGTTTCGTAGCCTGGACAGGACTCAATATTATCGCCACTTACGGCAGACCGGAGACATTCACGCCGCAGGTGGTCAAAGACCTGGTAGACCTGGGTAGAGAAGGCAATGTTACTCTGGTTATCGATAATATGCAGACGGGCGGAGAATCGGGTAAGGCCCTGGCAGAAGAACTCGGGGTAGCGCATATCGTGCTCTCAAATTTCCCCGGTGGTTATGAGAATACCGATACATGGGAACAAGCTATCGATATGAACATCGACCTGATTTTAGATACCATCAACGAGTAGAAAGCGATTATGTCGGACGTGAATAACACAAACAGCTACTCTATCGACATCGAAAAAGCCGTGGTCTCTTTCCGCGAGGATATCGCTTTAAGAGGCGTTTCTTTCAAAGTAAAACACGGTGAATTCATTGGAATCGTCGGTCCCAACGGAGCCGGCAAGACCACGTTACTTACCATCGTTAACGGAATGGGCAAACTGCTTCACGGTCGGGTGACTGTGCTCGGCCACAATCTGACTTCCGGTAACGGTCATTCCCTGCGGAAGAAGGTAGGCTACGTAGCACAGGCGGAGAGCATCGACCCCAGAATGCCGATGATTGTTCGCGAGGTAGCGATGATAGGTCGTTACGGTCGCCTCGGCTTGTTCAAGAGGCCGGGTAAAACCGACTGGAAAATCGTTGATACGGCTCTGGAACTGGTAGGCATGACCCATCTTGCCGACCGCCCCATCGGGCATTTGTCCGGTGGAGAACAACAGCGAGTCGCCATCGCCCGCTGCCTGGCGCAGGAGCCTGAAATTTTCCTGCTCGATGAGCCCACGGCTTCGCTGGACTGGAAAGCAAAAACCGATATCATGGAACTGGTCAAGCGCATACATGACTTGAGGGGACTGACCACTCTGTTTGTGACTCATGACTTAAGTGCGCTTCCCATTGCCTGCGACCGTGTGGTGCTAATGAAAGACGGACTTATTTGGAAGGAAGGTCCGCCCAGGGAATTACTGACCGATGAAAAACTCGGGGAGCTCTATGATTTGCCCGTTGCTGAAGTGGAAAAAAGGCGTAGAGAAGCTGCGCTAGTTTAGTATAATAAGGTTTGCATTTATGGATTTATCTATTTTCACTTACCCGTTTATGCAGAACGCCCTCCTTTCCGCCTTCCTCGGAGGCATCGCCTGCTCCGTTATCGGCGTCTTCGTCGTCCTGCTGCATATGCCGTTTATCGGCGTCTGCATGTCACATGCCGCTTTTGCCGGGGCACTTCTGGGACTATGGCTAGGCTTTAATCCACTGATAGGGGCGTTTATCTTCAGTCTCGGCGCCGCTGCCGTCGTCGGTCCTCTTGCCGACCGCGGCGAACTTAATCCGGAGACATCGGTTGGAGTTATCTTTTCCCTTATGCTCGGCCTGGCCTTTCTCTTCATGGGGCTGATGTCCGGCCCCAAATCCGCGGCTCTTGAGCTACTTTGGGGCAGCATCCTTACCAACACCCGCGGCGATATCGTGGTACTGGCAGTAGTAGCTGTACTGGTAGTAGGCATCATATTTGTATTTTATAAAGAGATTCAGGCGACGGTGTTCCAGCGTGACATGGCACGCGCCGTAGGTATTCCCGCTACGGTGATGCTATACAGCATTCTTTTTCTAATGGGTGCCACTATTACCGCCTCGTTCAGCTCCATTGGCGGACTGCTTATCTTCAGCCTGATTCTCAACCCGGCTGCAGCGGCATACCAGCTTACTTACAGCATGAAAAAGATGTTTATCCTCGCCGCGGTATTCGGCGTTTTATCGGGTTGGATCGGACTGCTTATTTCCTATCTCTTTAATATTCCCAGCGGCGCTACTATCGTCGTGACTTCATCAGTAATATTTTTACTCGCGGTAATTTTCTCACCAAAGCGTAAGGTAAAACGCTGGCAAAAGAACCCTTTGGGAGATAATGCACCTTGAGCAGGGATTTTTTTAATTCGAGAGCCGCTGTCTGGGATGATGAAGTAGCGGAAAAAGATGTAGCCAAGCTGGAGGCTATGGCGGAGCGACTCGATATTAAGCCCGGCGACGCCGTACTGGACATCGGTACCGGCACGGGAGTATTCGTACCTTACCTCCTCAACAAGATAGGGAGTAAGGGTAAGCTCGTTTGCCTCGACTTTGCCGAAGAGATGCTCAAGATAGCCCAAACAAAAGGCTTCAAGGGTAATATCAGTTATTTGTGTACCGATATCGAAAACAACAATCTGGCTGACAATTCCTTTGATGCCGTCGTTTGTTACTCCGTCTTCCCGCACTTTATCAATAAAATAAAAGTCTTCAAAGAAATCTACCGCCTGTTAAAAAAAGACGGCAAGCTGTTTATCTGCCATACCTCAAGTCGGCAGGCAATAAATGAAATTCATAAAAGCATAGCGGAAGTATGCAACCATCTCTTCCCGGAAAACGAAGAGACACACCGCATGTTATCTGATGTTGGGTTTGAAGACATAATCATCAGCGATGGGAAAGAAGACTATCTGGTAATCGCCCGTAGAAATGCGGGCTAATATTAGTTACGTCATAGAAATAAGCAGATAATAACTCAACCGCCGCACACTTCCTTTTTTAATCAGGGTAATATTTATTTTTATATTCGTGGTGTGATATTCTCTACTTTGGTAGACATACTGAAAAATCCCCTTAGTTACCAGTGATTAGAGAGAGGCTATTGGATAATGAAGGCGATGATTTTAAAGGAAATTTGTGAAATCGAGCTTGAAGGAAGAGGACAACAAAGAGAAGACCTGCC
>DAOULS010000116.1:0-19391 GCA_034418415.1 Dehalococcoidales bacterium
AAAAAGACGCGCGCGGAATGGGCACAGATTTTCCGCGACGCCAAGATGCGCTGCGACCCCTGCCTGACCTACGAGGAGGTATGCGCCCACGCACAGCTGGCCGCCAACGACATGATTTACACCGCCAGGCACCCCAAGCGCGGCAAGATAAAGATGCTGGGGCTGCCGGTCAAGCTGAAGAAGACCCCCGGCAAGCCGCAGGGACCCTCCCCGGCGCTGGGGCAGCATACGGAAGAAATCCTGCTCAAGCTGGGCTATAAACCTCAAGATATTGTTGAACTGGAAAAGCAGGGCGTGATACGGACTGGTAAAAAGACCGACTAAACCATCAACCATGATGGGCAAATATCAAATTCCACGATATGCTTTTAGTAGCGCGGCTCCGTCTCCGAAAATACTACATTCGGAGATTTTTCCATCGTGGAAAGTAAAGAGCAATATATATTCAGCATCATAAATTTTATCCGCAGGCATAATACGAGCGCGCTCATGGCCATAAATTATTACCTTATCACCTCGGGCAAAAACTCCCAGTTCCTCATCCGCCTCCATCTTGAACAATGATTTATGACCTTTGAGGAATTGTCGTACTCCATCCCGACCGGAAAACAGACCCCCTATAGGCAGTTCTTCAGGCATCCACACCCGCCAGGTAACATCGTCATGTACATAACTCAATGCTGCCTCTAAATCATCTCGTTCAAAAGCCGCGATCAGTTTATTCCAGGCATCTATATTTTCGCTCTGGACTTTGCCCAAGCCTGCACGGCCGAGTTCTTTTGATTTGCTATCAGAATTTCCCATATTTTTTAACGCGCTAATAATATAACGTTACTATTATGTGTTGTCAATAATTTTCTTTCCGTAAACATTAAGTTACATTAAATAAATTATTTGGTGACCGTCATCACCAGTTGATAGTCAGTGGGGGCTATCTCTTGCCCCTCCTGCGGATAGGGTTCCAGTCTGAAGACGAATTTATACTGGATAAAGTAGTCCTTGGCGTCCGCGCCGCCGCCCGGCTGGACAATCACCATATCCGCCGGCGACCCCGCCACCGATACCCGCAGGTGGCACTGCGCTTCCCCTTCCCAAACGCACTCGACCCCCTCGGGACAACGGCTGTCACTGATAACTTCAACGAATCTAATAGAGAGGCTTTCATCCTCGATAGATGCCGTTTTGCCCACCGGCAGGGTAAATTCCTGTCCCAGCAACGCGGTTACGTCACCGGCGGCGACGCCACCACACGACCATGCCACCAGCGAAAATGCCAGCGCGATTAAGAGAAAGCTAAAAATATATACCGCCTTTTTCATGTTTCTCCCTGCAGATTAAACTTAAGCCCCGCCGTCGATATCGATGGCTTCGCCGGTTATATATGCCGACTGGTCGGATACCAGGAAATATACAAGGTCGGCGATTTCCTCCGGTTTACCCAGCCTGCCGAGGGGGATGCTGGGGCCGGGGCCTACCTTTTTCGATTCTTCCTCGACGGCTTTTTCCAGGCTGATGCCCTGCTCTTTAGCCCGCTGGATAACCGCCTGATCCCTCAAGTTGGTCTGAAAGCCGCCGGGATTGATGATATTCACATTGATTTTATACTGCGCTAATTCTTTAGCCAAAGTCCTGCCCAGTCCCAGCAGGCCGTGTTTGGAGGCGCAGTAGCCGCTGCTGCCGGGGTAGCCTTCCGTGGCCGCCTTGGAGCCGATAAGCACGATTCTCTTCCCCTCCCCATCGGGAATCATGGTCCTTGCCACGGCTTTAGCAATCAAGAACGAGCCGGTTAGATTTATATCAATAATCGCCCGCCACTCCTCCTCGGAGAGGTCGGTAACGGGGGTGGTCATGGCGCCGCGTATTCCGCCGCAATGCACCAGAATATCTATATGGCTGAATTTCCCCAGCGTTTTCGTCACGGCGTCGTCCACCTCTTTGCCGCTGGAAACATCGGCCACCAGGGCCAGTCCCTGCCTGCCCTGCGCTTTAATTTCCTCCACCACGGCGTTAAGACCTCCCCACCCCTCGTCGCCGGGCCAGATGCTCTTCGGAGCGGCGTACTTATCCAGCACCGCCACGTCGGCGCCCTCTTTCGCCAGGCGCACGGCGACGGCGCGTCCCATGCCCCGCTTGCTGGCGGCCCCCGTGACCAGAGCGACCCTGCCGCTAAGACTACTCATATCGTTACTCCTCGTGTTTGCTTTATCTTTTTAAGCCTTAATTGCATTATAACGGCGGGCAGGTCGGATGGCAAAAATATTAAGAAAATATTTTTTACCGGAGGCTTAAACACCCCATTTTTATACTAAAAATCTACTTGTTTTGGTAAAACAATTGTGCTATTATCGGGGAGAGGCTAAAGATGACAACGGAAAGAGAGAAAGCGCTGGAACTGGCTATCGGCCAGATAGAAAAGCGGTTCGGCAAGGGCTCCATCATGAAACTGGGCGAGACCACCGGACTGCCGCCGATTGCAGCCATTCCAACCGGCTCACTGGCTTTGGACCTCGCCCTCGGTGTTGGAGGGATACCAAGAGGACGTATCACGGAAATATTCGGACCCGAGTCGTCGGGAAAAACTACCTTAGCCCAACATATCATCGCCGAAGCACAAAAAATGGGAGGTACGGTTGCCTATATTGATGCGGAGCATGCCCTGGACCCGGCCTACGCCGCCAGCTGCGGCGTCAGCGTTGACGATCTCCTGATTTCACAGCCGGATACCGGCGAGCAGGCACTGGAAATCACGGAAGCGCTGGTAAGAAGCAGCGCCGTCGATGTCATCGTCATCGACAGCGTGGCGGCGCTGGTGCCCCGGGCGGAAATCGAAGGGGACATGGGAGACCCGCAGATGGGACTGCAGGCCCGCCTGATGTCGCAGGCATTGAGAAAACTGGCGGCAGCTATCGGGAGGGCCGGCACTGCGGTGGTCTTCATCAACCAGCTCCGCGAAAAGGTGGGCATCGTCTTCGGCAATCCGGAGGTAACCACAGGCGGCAGAGCGCTGAAGTTCTACAGCTCCGTCAGGATAGAACTAAGGCGGGCCGAGACCTTAAAACAGGGCAACGAAGCCATAGGCAGTCGTATTAGAGCCAAGGTAGTCAAGAATAAAGTAGCCCCGCCGTTCCGCAGTGCCGAGTTCGACATCATGTTCGACCACGGCATCAGCCAGCAGGGCAATATCCTCGATGTTGGTATCGAGATGGGCATAGTTACTAAAGCCGGCGCCTTTTTCTCTTACGGTGACACCCGCCTCGGGCAGGGGAGGGAGAGTGCCAAAGGGTATCTCAAAGAAAACTCCGACCTTGCCAAAGAAATCGAAGAGAAAATAAGGGCTTCAGCCGGCACTGTCCAACTGGTACCGTCAGCAAAAGAATAGCACCATAAGACAGTAGCATAAACCGGATAATATTTTAAGAAGGCTGGAGCTAAGGCTTCAGCCTTTTGTGTTTTATCGGAGACTGAACCGAATGAGTGAAATAACCGGAATAAAAAAAGTGAAGGGCCGCGAAAAGCGGGTCAGGGTCTATCTGGACGGGAAATCGTCGCTGGGACTGCTCGCCGAGACGGCCCTGCAGGAAGGCCTTAGGGTCGGACAGGAAATAACCAAAAGCGAGCTGGATAAACTGGAGGGTCGGGACCAGTATCAGCGCTGCATGAACGCCGCCATCAGGTTCCTCGGCTACCGTCCGCGCAGTGAGTCGGAAGTCAGGCAGCGCCTGCAGAGACACGGCTTCGACGGGGAGTGCCTGGAAAAAGCGATCGACAGGCTTAAGGAACAGGGGCTGGTGGACGATATCGCCTTCGCCCGTTTCTGGAAAGACAACCGCGAAGCCTTCAGTCCGCGCAGTAAACGACTGACCAAAATGGAACTAAGGCGTAAAGGACTTAGCAGCGAGGTCATCGAGCAGGTAGTCGGTGAAATCGATGAAAAGGACAGCGCCTACCGGGCGGCTTTGAAAAAAGCTCCCCGCTTAACAACCTGCGAATATCAGGACTTCCGTCGGCGCCTAGGGGACTACCTGGGGCGGCGGGGTTTTAATTATGGAATTATAAAAGAAACAACAGAAAGGATTTGGAAAGAGCAAAAAACACAAAATAACTAATAAAAAGTAAAAGAATATCTTTAGAAAGGAGAGATGAAGTGGATGCTGTTGTAACCTATATAGCCATTATTTTTGCCTTTATCATCGGCTTAATCGTTGGTGTGGTGGGACTTTTCCTTTTCCGGCGTGTCGTGTTCAACCGCCAGATACGCATCGCCGAGAGAAAAGCCGTTAAAATGGTCTCGGAAGCGAGGAACGAAGCTAAAAATGTTCTTCAGGACGCCCAGAACGAAGCCAAGCGCGCTAAAACGGCCGCCGATAACGACGTCCGCGAACGGCGCTCCGAGGTACAGAAACAGGAAAACAGGGTGAACCAGAAATCGGAGGCGATCGACCGCAAGACGGAGAATGTCGAGCAGCGCGAGCGCAGCCTGATTAACCGCGAAAAGGAAATCGAGGAAACACGCACCGAGATAACCGAGCTAAAGGATAAAGAACTCAAGCAGCTGGAGCTTATCTCCAAGATGTCCAGCGATGAAGCCAAGCAGAACCTGCTCGACGCCATGGAGGTCGAGATGGAGGCCGAATCATCGCGGCGCCTGCACCAGTGGGAAACCAAGCTCAAGGAAGAGGCCGCCGAGAAAGCCCAGGAGATACTCTCCGTCGCCATACAGCGCAGCGCCTCGGAAATCGTGGCGGAAACGACTGTATCGACCGTGCCGCTGCCTAACGACGAAATGAAAGGCAGGCTCATCGGCAGGGAGGGACGCAATATCAGGGCGCTGGAACAGGCCACCGGTGTCGACCTTATCATCGACGACACGCCGGAAGCGGTCACCATTTCCAGCTTCGACCCCGTCCGCCGCGAGATAGCCAGGGTCGCCCTGAACCGTCTTATTCAGGACGGCCGCATCCATCCGGCGCGCATCGAGGAAATGGCGGCTAAAGCCAAGAGCGACATCGAAGAGGAAATCAAGAAGGCCGGCGAGCAGGCTGCCCTGGAATTAGGCATCCAGCTCCACCCCGAGCTTATCAAGCTGCTGGGAAGGCTGAAATTCCGCACCAGCTACGGCCAGAACGCCCTGGAGCACAGCATCGAGGTCGCCTACCTGGCCGGGATGATTGCCTCCGAGCTGGGAGCCAACGTCAATACCGCCAAGAAGGTCGGTCTCCTGCACGATATCGGCAAGGCCGTCGACCGCGAGGTTGAAGGCACCCACGCCGCTATCGGCGCCGACCTCGTCAGACAGTGGGAAAAGTCGCCGGAGGTCCTGAAAGGCGTCGCCGAGCACCACATGGAGACCAGCGACACCAGCATCTGGGGCTACATCGCCTCCGCCGCCGACGCCATCAGCAGCGCCAGACCCGGTGCCCGCCGCGAATCGCTGGATAGCTACCTCAAGCGTCTTAAGGCGCTGGAGGACATCGCCGACAGCTTCAAGGGCGTGGAAAAGTCATACGCCATCCAGGCCGGCCGCGAGGTGCGCATCCTGGTCAAGCCGGAATCCATCGACGACCTGGGGGCCATGCGACTGGCACGGGACATCGTGAAAAAGATAGAAGAGACGCTGGACTACCCGGGCCAGATTAAGGTCACCGTGCTCCGGGAGACCAGAGCGGTGGACTACGCTAAATAAGATATGAACATACTAACCATCGGAGACATCATCGGCCGACCGGGGCGGCAGGTCATCAACCAACACCTGCGCGCCCTGCGCCGGCAGTATAAGATAGCACTCGTCATCGGCAATGCGGAGAACACTGCCGGGGGCTTCGGGCTGACGCTCAATACCGCCCACGAACTGCTGGGCGACGGCGTCGATGTGCTTACCTCCGGCAACCATATCTTCGCCCAGAAGGAAATCATCCCCTATCTGGACAGCGAAATGCCCGTCCTGCGGCCGCTCAACTATCCTGACGGGGTGCCGGGGCGGGGCTACCTGGTATCCGGCAAGGTACTGGTAGTAAACCTAATCGGCAGGACGTTCATGCAGAACTACGATTGCCCCTTCCGGGCGATGGACAGACTGCTGGAAGAACTTGAGAAAAAACCTAAGATTATCATCGTTGACTTTCACGCCGAGGCAACCTCGGAGAAGGTAGCCATGGGACGCTACCTGGACGGTCGGGTCAGCGCCGTCCTCGGCACGCATACGCACGTGGGGACTATCGATACGCAGATACTGCCGGGCGGCACCGCTTACGTCACCGACATCGGCATGACGGGGCCGACGGACTCCATTATCGGCGACGACGCCGACGCGGTAATCCAGCGCTTTCTCACCCAGATGCCCCACCACCTCTCCGTGGGCAGGGGCAAGCCGGTGCTTAACGCCGTCCTCGTCGAGGTGGATGAAGCCAGCGGCAAAGCGACCGCCATCGAGCGTATCCAGAAGGAAATGGCAGCGTCGTGAGTCTGGTGGACCTCCATATCCACACCACCGCCTCCGACGGCAAGTACAGTCCGGACGCTATCGTTAAAAAAGCGGCGGAAATCGACCTAAAGTATATTTCCATCACCGACCACGATTCTGTTGACGGTATTATACCGGCTATCGAGGCGACAAAAACTTATCCCGGGCTGACCTTGATTCCCGGCGTGGAAATCAGCACCGACCTCGCCGACGGCGAAGCCCATATCCTTGGCTATTTCATCGACTACGCCAGCCCCGACTTTCAAAAAGAGTTGGAGAAATTCCGCGATTCCCGACTGGGCAGGGGGCAGCGCATGGTGGCTAAGCTCAACGACCTGGGCGTTAAAATCGACTGGTCGCGGGTGCAGCAAATCGCCGGCGACGGGGCTATCGGACGGCCCCACGTGGCACAGGCAATGCTGGAAAAAGGCTATGTCAAGACCTTTGAGGAGGCATTCGATAAATACATCGGGCACGGTGGGCCCGCCTACGTGGAGCGGGAGAAGATGACGCCGCAGGAAGCAGTGAAGCTGATATTAAGCGCCGGAGGCATCCCCGTGCTGGCGCACCCCTTCACCGTCAAAGACCCGGAGTCGATGGTGGTCAGTCTTAAAGAAGCGGGGCTTATCGGCATCGAGGCCTATTATAAAGACAATACCCCCGAGCAGACCGCCGCCACCCTGAAACTGGCGGAGAAATACGACCTGATTGCCACCGGCGGTACCGACTACCACGGCATCGACGAGAGCAAAGAGGTGATGATGGGCGGGGTGGAGGTGCCGTTAGAAGCCGCGGAACGACTGATTGCCATGGCGGAGAAATTATAGATAAAAGAGAAAAATATATTATAATAGGTTAATCCATTTTATAAAGGAGCCCGATGGATATCTGGATACAATTCATAGTTCTGGTAATCGCCTCTTATACCGTCGGCTCCATACCCCTGTCTTATTTCGTAGCCAGGGCGCGCGGCGTGGACCTGCGCAAACAGGGGACGCAGCAGGTGGGGGGCGGCAACCTCTGGCGGACGACGTCCCGCAAGCTGGGACTGCTCGTCGGCATCTTTGATTTCATCAAGGGCGCGGTGATGGTCTTAATCGCCTGGCGGCTGGGGCTGGACGCCGGCCTGCAGCTGGGAGTGGGACTAGCGGCTATTGCCGGTCACAACTGGCCGGCCTTTCTGCAATTTCACGGGGGACGGGGAATAGCCACCACCCTGGGCATCATCATCATACTGCCCTGGATTAACCGGGTGGAAATCACCACCTGGCCCCTGGTGGCTTTCTTCAGCGTTGCCGTAGCAGTGCTTATCCTCTTCCGCCGCACGCCGGTGCCGATACTCGCCGGTCTTGTCATGCTGCCGGTAATGAGCGCTATCAATCAGGAGCCACTTTCCGTTATCCTGGGATATACGGCGATGTTATTGATAATCATCGCCAAGAGACTGATAGCCCAGCCTTCCGCCGAGAAGCGAGAAATAAGCATCGGGCGTCTATTATTGAACCGCCTGTTATTCGACCGTGACGTACGCTACCGGGCGGACTGGGTACACCGTAAGCATAAAGATAAGCAGGAATAAAGACATGGCAGAGTCGCAGACAATGAAATGCGCCGAGCACCCGGATGTCGAGACCACCCTCAAGTGCAGTAAATGCGGCAAGCCTATTTGTCCTAAGTGCATGGTGCAGACGCCGGTAGGTGCCAGGTGCCGCGACTGCGCTAAGCTATCCGTCCCGCCCACCTACCGTGTTAACACCGTGTTCTACCTGCGGGCGGTCGGGGCGGCGCTGGTCACGGCCGTCATCATCGGCTTGATATGGGGTTTTGTTTCCAACTACCTGCCCTATATCTTCCTCAACCTGCTGCTGGCCGCCGGTTTCGGCTACGCCATCGGCGAGGTGACCGGTCTGGCCGTTAATCGCAAGCGGGGCGTCTGGCTGGCGGTTATCGGGGGCGCCGCCGTCGCCGTCAGCTATGCCGTCAGGATTTTCAGCTTCGGCGAGATACCGTCCGCCGGCATGGACCTGGCTATCGATATCGTCGGACTCTTTCTCGGCATCTACCTGGCGGTCAACCGGCTCTACTGAAAAGCAAGCTAATCCGTGCGTGTCCCCACCCTGCGCCGCCATCGTAAAAAACTTGATAATTTCACTGTTTGAGAGTATAGTTTAACCGATGCCTCCACTTGTGATGGAAGATAAAAAATTGACGATAGAGTCCGCTGCTTCCCGGGTTCTTAATGAAATCAGCCGCTTTCTCGCGGAAAAGGAAATCCCCGCCTATATCGTCGGCGGTTTCGTGCGGGATACGCTGCTGGGTCGTGATACCGATGATATCGATATCGCGGTTGATGCCGATGCCCTGGAGGTAGCTTCACAGGCTGCCGCCGCCTGCGACGGCAGGTTCGTACCCCTTGACGATGTCAACCTGATTGGCAGGGTAATCCTGCCTGATGAAAAAATACAGGTAGATTTCACCGCTTTCAAGGGCGATATCACGGAGGACCTCGCCCGGCGCGACTTCGCCATCGACGCCATGGCGATTGAGCTAAAAGGTGGTATTGCCCCCGATTTTAGTAACATCATCGACCCCTTTAAGGGGCAGGACGACCTGCGACACCGCGCCGTGCGCGCCGTCAACGACAATATCTTCCGCGACGACGCCGTCCGTCTGCTGCGGGGGGTGCGTCTGGCCGCGGAACTTAATTTCAACATTGATAATGCCACGGAAAAGCTGATTTCCCGCGATAGTTCCCTTATTGATAAGGTGGCGGGGGAGAGAGTCAGGGAAGAGCTGCTACGCCTGTTGGCGCTGCCTGGCACCGGACCGCGCCTGTTCCAGCTGGATAAACTCGGTTTGCTGACCGCTCTCTTCCCGGAACTCGAAGCTTCCAGAGGCGTGGAGCAGCCCAAGGAGCACGCCTGGGACGTCTTCGACCATTCGCTGCAAACGGTAGCCGCGCTGGAGTTCATCTTGAGAGAATCGACCTGGGAATACGCCGGTAAAGAAGTCCTTGCTTCCGTGCCGTGGTCGGAGAGATTAAGTAAGCACTTCGACCGCGCCATAAGCAGCGGCAGCACGGGGAGGTCTTTACTCAAGCTGGCGGCGCTCCTCCACGATATCGCCAAGCCGGAGACGAGGGCTATCGAGAACGGCAGGACGCGCTTCCTGGGCCACGCCGATATCGGCGCCGCAACGTCAGCTGCCATCATGGAAAGGCTGCGCTTCAGTCGACGGGAAATACAGCTGGTAGCTCTGCTCGTAAAATACCACCTCCGCCCCACCCAGATGAGCCACGAGGGCATGCCCACCGACCGCGCTATTTACCGTTATTTCCGTGATACCGGCGAGGCGGGCATCGACCTGCTTTATCTCTGCCTGGCCGACCACCTGGCGGCACGGGCGGCGGCGCTGGATTCAGACGAGTGGCGGGAGCACTGCCGCATGACGGAATACGTGCTGGACAGGTACTTTGCCGCCGCCGATACGGTCGCCCCGCCTAAAATCCTCGACGGATATGAAATAATGAGCATCTTTAGTTTGGAGCCCGGCCCTGCGATAGGCAAGCTGCTGGAGGAACTTAAGGAAGCCCAGGCCGCTGGTGAAATCACCACGCGTGAAGAGGCCGTGGCTTACGTAAAGCGCCTCCTTTCTGAAATGAAGTAAAATGTATTGAGAAAATCCGCCCGGAGAAAGAAATGCTGAAATCGAACAACATCATACTGCTAATCATCATCGCCATCTTTGTCTTCACGATTTGGGTGTTGTTTCCCGTCGATTCCAACCGGCTGGGGCGGGAGGGCTTGAGACTCGGCCTCGACCTGGTGGGCGGCGTTCACCTGGTCTATCGGGCTGATTTTTCACAGAATACCACCACCGAGCAGCAGGCGGCCATCGACCGTACGATACTCACCATTGAAAACCGTATCGACCGCTTCGGCGTGACCGAGCCCGTCATCCAGCAGCTGGGCGCCGACCGCATTATGATTCAGCTCCCCGGTTTCACCGATATCGAAGCCGCCAAGAGCCTGGTGGAGCAGACCGGCTACCTCGAGTTCCGGGAGGTCGAAAAGAAACCCGACGGCACCTTGGTCTACCTCAACGATTACCTGACGGCCAATATGACCGACTACTATGAGCCGCAGGAAGTAACCGACCGGCTCTTCGTCAACATGGATGCCCAGGGCGAAGAATACGGCAATTTTATCGCCTACATGACCAGGGACGAGGGCGGCCTTAAATTTACCGATATCGAGGGCAATGTTATCGACAAATCGACCCTGACCGATTACGGCACCGCGCCATCCTGGGTCCCCTCCCGCAGCGATGACGGCACGCCGCTTACCGGCGCTTTACTGGACGACGCCCAACCCGTCATCAATCAAAAAACCAACCGGCCGGAGATTGATATAAGCTGGAACAGCGAGGGGGCAATCATCTTCGACCAGATTGCCGTGCGACTCCATAATCCAGACCCCAATAACATACCGTACAATCTAGATTATGTCCTAGGGATTTTCCTGGATAGCAACCTGCTTTCCGCCCCGCAAATGACATCGTCGAAATATGAAGGCAGAGGTACGATTTCCGGCAGCTTCACCCTCGACGAAGCGACGCAGCTGGCTAACCTCCTGAAATCCGGCTCGCTGCCCATGCCTCTGGTCAAGCCTCCGGAATACGAAGAAAAGGTATCGGCAACCCTCGGCGCCGAGTTCATCGACATGAGCTGGAAAGCCGGTCTGGTAGGCCTGGCGCTGGTGATGCTGTTCATGATTGCCTATTACCGCCTGCCCGGCTTATTAGCCAGCCTGGCTCTGATTTTCTACGCCACTCTAACGCTGACAATCTGTAAGCTCTGGCCGATAACCTTGAGCCTGGGCAGTATCGGGGGCATTATTGTCTCCATAGGCATCGCGGTGGACGCCAATGTGCTTATATTTGAAAGGATGAAGGAGGAATTCCGCGCCGGGCGGACGCTGGGCGCGGCCGTCGAAGCCGGCTTCCACCGGGCATGGTCGGCTATCTGGGACAGCAACATGACCACCTTCATTGCCTGTATCATACTGTATTGGCTGGGCAACACGGCCGTACATAACGCCGCGGTAATCGGCTTTGCCGTGACGCTGTTCGTCGGCGCGCTGGTGAGTATCTTCACGGCGGTACTGGTCACCCGCACGCTACTGCGCGCGCTGGTAGGCACCGGCCTATCGAGCAAGAGTTGGCTATTTACTGTTTCCGGAGGCAAGAAATAATGCTGGATATCGTCGGAAAAAGGTTCTGGTACTTTCTCATATCGGGAGTGCTTATCGTTATCGCTATTGTCTCGCTGGTGGCCTTCGGACTCAAGCCGAGTATCGAGTTCAGCAGCGGTTCGTTACAGATGTTCAGGTTCGAAACGCCGGTCGAATACGATGCCTTTGTGCAGGAAATGCACGACCTGGGCTATGACGACGCGATTATCCAGCGTACGGAGTCCGGCCAGTTCCTGGTGCGCACGCACAAACTGACGGATGAGGAGAAAACGCAGATTGATTCCGCGCTGACGGCGGCTTTCGGGCAAAATGAGATACTGCTTTCCAACGACGTCTCGGAGCAGGTAGCCGCGGAAACAACGCGCAACGCTGCTATTGCCGTGGCCGTGGCGATGGTGGGTATGTTACTTTATGTCACCTATGCCTTCCGCAAGATGCCCCGACCGTTCCGCTGGGGCACCTGTTTCGTCATCGCCCTGCTGCACGATATCTTTGTGACGGTCGGGCTGTTCTCGTTGCTCGGCCGCGTCTTCGGCTGGGAACTGGACCTGATGTTCATCACCGGCATTCTCGCCATCGTCGGCGTTAGTCTGGACAACACCATCGTCGTCTTCGACCGCATGCGCGAGAACCAGAGGAACGGCGTCAGCCCCGACTTCGAGGTGGTGGTCAACCGCAGCCAGATAGAAACGCTGGGGCGCTCGCTGAACACCAGCATCACCATCCTGATAACCTGCCTGGCGCTGCTGCTCTTCGTGGGCGGCACCATCGAGAACTTCATCGTCGTCCTGATGATGGGGGTTATCGCCGGCACCTTCGACTCCGTTTTCGTGGCGCCGGGGCTGCTGGTGGTGTGGGACAAGAACGAATGGGGCAGGTTCTTCGGGCGCAAGAAATCCACTGCGGTGAAAGCCTGAAGGCAGGTAAACGATGTTCGCCGGTAAAGACGGTGCCGTCAGACTTTCCGCCCTTGTCGTTATCAGTCTGATTGTCCTCAAAACGGTTATCGGTATTCTTACCGGCAGCTTGAGCATTGTCGCCCAGGCGGTCGATAGCTTTTTAGACCTTTTCGCCGTCGGCGTGACCTTCCTAGCGGTGCACATCGCCGCCAAGCCCGCCGATGCGGAGCACCCTTTCGGGCACGGCAAGGCGGAAAACATCGCCGCTATTATCCAGTCGATACTGATATTTTTTGCCGGCGGCGCTATCATCTATTCGGCCGTTACCCGCGCCGGTACAGGCGAAGCACTCGAAATGACCGAGGCCGGTATTGCCGTAATGGCGGTATCCATTGTCGCCAGCATCCTGCTCTCCCGCCACCTGCGCAAGGTAGCCCGGCAGGAAGACTCGATGGCACTGGAGGCTAACGCCAATAACATCGCCGTGGATGTTTATTCCGCCGCGGCAGTGCTCGTGGGACTGGTTGTCGTACGCATCACCGGTCTGGACATCATCGACGATATACTGGCCGGTCTGGTAGCCCTCTTAATCCTGAAAGTAGGCATCGACGTATTGAGAAAGTCTTTTACCGGCCTTATCGATGTCAAGCTGCCGGAAGACGAAGAAAAGTTAATCGGACAGGCGATTTCGGAACACTTCGGCGACCAGGTAATCGAGTACCACAAGCTGCGCACCCGCAAGTCAGGCAGCCAGCGCTACGTTGACCTGCACTTGGTCATGCCCCGGTATATCAGCCTTGAAGAAGCCCACTTGATGTGCGACCACCTGGAGAATGATATAAAACAGCAATTGCTGCGGATGGATATCACCATTCACGTGGAGCCGTGCGACAGCAATTGCGAGCAATGTCCGTTATTGCCCTGCCGGGGTAGAAAAGCAGAGAAGAAAGACTAGCCCGCGCCCCTCTGAACATAATCGATAATCCCATTGACGACGAACTGCCCCCCGAAGTAGAGCAGCGCCGCGCTCAAGACGATGAAAATCCACTCCTGCACCTTTACCCCCCAGAACCGGTGCGTCCGGAAGATGGTGAAGGACACCACCGACAGCCAGACGAGGTCGCAGAGCCAGTGCACGATGATGAAAAAGGGCAGTCCCCACGTCCCCACCGCATCGATAAATTGCGTCAGCAGCAGGCTGCCGACCGTCGCCCACCAGAACAGGAAAAACGGGTTCAGTCCACTCATCAGGATACCCGCCATGAAGGCGTTATATGATGTGTCCTTGCCTTCCCTGGCCAGCTTGGTGCGGGCGCGGAACAAATCGACGGCCATCCAGACAATCATCCCGCCGCCCAGCACGGCGAGCACCAGCTGTAAAATCTCGTTCTGGAAAAAGCCCTTCAGCCCGAAGTAGATGAGCAGTATCAGGGGCACCTCGACGACGGCATGGCCTAAAGACACCCACACCCCCGCCCACGGCGACTTCATGCTTTTAGCCAAAGTAACCGCGAACATGGGGCCCGGCATCATCACACCGGATAAAGAGGTCACCACGACCGTGCCCAGTGCCGCCAGCATTAAAGCTCCTTATGCCAAAGGGGATAATTTCTGTTTTCATTATAGCATTTACGAGTGATTTTTATCTCTATTAGCTTGAGTTAGCCTTTTTGTTGCTCTATACTAAAGCCAAAGGAGCGTAACTCAAGTGTCTCTGGACTTAACGAAGGTCGCCGCGCAGGTAATCGGCATGATAGCCGGACTCAAGGAAAAGCGCGCCGAGCAGGAAAAACGCCTGCGGTACGCTCTGGATACCATTAAAAGTCCCCCTATCGACCTCGAAGACCTGAAGCAGAAAATCAAAGCCGGCAGGACCACCTGGCTGGTGGCGGAAATCACGGAGGGGCTCAACACAAGCTATCCCCTCCCTCCTTTGCCGCCCGACTTCACGGTTATTGCCGCGGACGGCTCGCACATCGACGTTGACCGGCACCAGTCCACCAGCTGCTACCTGATTAATACGGGGTCGGTGGTACTCACCTACGGCAGCCAGCCTGAAGCCATGTTATCCAGCACGCCGCAACTCTATTCCGAGGAAAAAGACCTCGCCATTACCCCGCCGGGGGGCGGTCGCGAGCAGCCGGTGGAGGGCACCGTACTGGGCGTCAAGCGCTCGGTGGAGGAATGCAGGGCTCTGGTAGATTTAGCCTCTTCCCTGCCCCCGCAAAACCCCGCCCTGGCGCTGCTCGACGGGACGCTTATCCTCTGGGGACTGGAGGCTTACCCCGACTTCGTGACGGACGCCCTGCTGATTAACGGCATGCTGAAGTGCCTCGACATGATGAAAAGATTGGGTAAAGACCGGCAACTCGCCCTCGCCAGCTATATCAGCTTCCCCCGCAGCACGGACGTCCTGAACGTCTTGAGGGTGGCTATCTGCCCAAATGACGTCCCCGACTGCGATAAGCAGTGCCCGCCGGAGCACGGGCGCGACTGCGAACGACTGAACGGCGTGCGCGACCGCGATATCTTCATGAATTTACTGGAGGACGGCGAGAGGTCGGCGCTGTTTATCAGCCCCTCGAAAATCGTCAAAGACTATTACGGCGGGCATAAAGTGCATTTCTTTTACCTGCGCGTGGGGGAGGAAATCGCCCGTATCGAAATTCCGCAGTGGGTGGCGGAAAACAGGACTTTACTGGAGCTTACCCACAGCCTCGTCTTCGACCAGAGCCAGCGCGGGCACGGCTACCCGGTAGCGCTCTCGGAAGCCCACGAGCAGGCGGTGGTCACCGGCGCGGATAGAGAAAACTTCAGGGAACTGGTAGAATCGACACTGACGGAGGAACACCTGCCGACTGCCTCTTCCGGCAAGAGCTCCAGCAAAAGGACGAGGTGGGTGTAGAAAGAGTAGTTAGTAATTTGTAGTTTGGGGATAGTTACCCCGTCATTCCCGTGAAAACGGGAATCCAGAGGGGGTAAATGGGAGGGGTATTGAGTCATGGGCTTTATTAAAAAAGCAAGAACAGGAACTGGTTGGTTAATACAAATAATCGGTGGAATAATTTGGATTGGTTGTGGGATATGGGTATTGATATGGACGTTGCACGTTTTATTCGACGCCCTTGGAGTCTGGACTATATTTGTGTTTCTTCTGTTCGCACCTGTTACATATTTAGCATCAATTTTTATTGTTTGGTTTACATCAGACAGTTTTCCTTTTATAATGTTAATCCCTTACTTAGCGTCTTTTATTGGATTAGCCATCGTAGCCCTAGGTGGGAAAATAAAGGGTGAAGAGTATGAGTATAAAGAAACTACGAATGATTCCACTGTTAAACAAAAATTAACAATCAATCCAACAGAAGCTTTATATGGCACTAAAAAGATAATAACCAGAAAAGGCAAAAAGCTAGAAGTCACTATTCCGCCTGGAGTAAAGACTGGATCTTTAGTTAAATTAGCTGGAGCATTACAGATAACTGATGGCTATTATGGCGATCTGTTTATTGTAATAAATGTCAAGAGTAAAAGACCTATCGTTTATGCGATTTCAGTTATCTCTGTTTTATTCATTATAATATCGTCAATAGTAATAACACGAGCTGTATCTAATAACACTGAAATCATCTATCCACCTTACATTACTGTGTATAATAACGAACAACCAGATAATTTCTATAGCTATGGAAAACCAGTAAACCTAGTAAATAATAGTAATGCCACTGATCCTAGTTGGCTAGAATTGAAGGATTTTTTAATTTCGGATAGAACAAATCAACAACCCTATATTGAATATTCTTATGAGTGTGCTAGTTATGCAGAGGAACTTCATAATCACGCAGAGGCAAGAGGTATTAGAGCTGCATTCGTTGCATTATTTTTTCTAAATGAATTAGACGGTCATGCACTAAATGCTTTTTATACTAAAGACAGAGGTTTAGTATTTATTGATTGTTCAAGTTTAGGATATGATACTGTAATATATATAGAAAAGGGTAAAGAATTAGGAGCAATTGAGATAGAAAAAGCAGACTCATTTGATTATGATTATTATATTCAGTATGATGATAAATCATTTGAACCACTTGGAATCGTTGATCTAGTATATATATACTGGTAATAAAGGAGGTCTAACTAATGGGCAGCAAGGGACGCAAGAACGTCAAGAAACCCAAACAGAGCAAGGGCAAGAAGGGAAAGAAGTAGCCATACATGCTGTGCGGAGTTAGTCCGCACCATATCCGCCCCTTCCTCCGACCGGGGAGGGGGGTTAAGGTAGGGTTCCCCATTTTCGTTAAAGGGGGTGAGGTCTATCAATATTGAAACATCGCCAAAAATAGCCGAAGTCATCGCAGCATCCATCGTCGAGTTCACCGCCCAGTGCTATGAGCTTTACGAGGTGCCGCCCCTCGGCAGCCTGGTGAAGACCGGTGACATTTACGGCATCGTCTCCAATTCAGAGACCACCGGACTGGAGCCGGGGCGCAAGCCCATTGCCAGAGGCAAAGACGAGACCTCGGAAGCAGCCGTTTACGAGTCCAGTCCCCAGCTTTCCAAGCTGTTGAAAAGTCAGTTTACCGCCGTCGTCGTGGGCTATAAAAGGGAAGGCAGAATCCACCAGCACCTCTCGCCCCAGCCCGCCCGAATCCACGGCTTTGTATATTTATGCCCGCCGGAAGAAGTGGACGAGTTCAGCAAGTCGTTCACCTTCCTCAATATCCTGCTCAACGCCTACGCCCCCATTCCCGTCGAGGAGCTGATTTTCGCCACGCTAAAGCAGATGGGCCATGTGCGGGACGACAGCCGCGCCTTCTTCGTAGCGGCGGGCAAAGAGCTGGCAAAGCTGTTAAGCAGTAATATTACCCGACTCAAGAACATACTGGAAAAGCTGAAATGACAGATAAACTCGGTATCGTAACTTCGGCCTCGCTGGAAAAGGGCGTGGAGGTGCGCCTGGACGCCCCCGTGTCCGTGGAGGACATGGTGGTGGGGCGCTACGTCACCATCGAGGGACAGAAGCGTCGCTTCTTCGGCATGATTACCGACGTGCGACTGGGCGTGACCGACGAGCAGCTGACGGTCTCCCCGCCCGACGTTTCCGACCCCTTTATCGCCGAGGTCTTGAGCGGCACCAGCACCTTCGGGCAGATTCACGTCACCCCCATGCTGACCATCGGCGGCGACGCGGAGTCGATACTGGAAGGTCCCCAGCCGGTCAAGACCATCCCCACCCACTTCTCCACCGTCAATTTAGCTTCGGAGGATGATATCGCGCGGGTCTTCGGCAAGGAGGATAAAGAGCGCTTCTTCATCGGCAACCCGCTGGACATGGAGACCAAGCTCTGCCTCAACCTCGAGGAATTCGTCAAGCGTTCCAACGGCATCTTCGGCAAGAGCGGCACCGGCAAGACCTTCCTCACCCGCATTCTGCTCATCGGCATCCTGCAGAAGAGCAAGGCCGTCAACCTGATTTTCGACATGCACAGCGAGTATGGCTGGAAGGGCACCCACGAGGGCGGCGCGCCGGTCAAGGGACTCAAGCAGCTCTTCCCGTCCAGCGTCGCCGTTTTCACCCTAGACGAAGAGAGCTCCCGACGGCGCAAGGTGAGTACCGATTTCGTGGTGAAAATAGGGCTCAATGAAATTACGCCGGAGGACATCGCTATCCTGCGCTCGACGCTTAACCTCACCGACCTCGCCGTGGAGGCCGCCTACCAGCTGCGCAAGGCGCTGGGGCGCGACTGGCTGAATAAGATACTTCATTCCGGTGATGAAGAGCTTGAAGAACTGCTCAAAGATACCAATATCCACGAAAGCTCTCTCCAGAGTCTCAAGCGCGGGCTGGGGACAATCGGGCGACTGGGCTTCGTCGTCCCGGAGGCTAAGGACGACGCCGTGAAAAACCTCCTCGATTTCCTCCAGCAGGGGCGCAACGTCGTCCTTGAGTTCGGGCGTTACCGCGAAATCAGCGCTTATCTATTGGTAGCAAATCTGCTTTCCCGTCGCATCTACGACAGTTACCAGCACAAGATGGAGGAGGCCATCGCCGCCGACTCCGATGCCATGAAGCCGCGACCCCTCGTCATTACCATCGAGGAGGCGCACAAGTTCCTTAATCCCGAGGTGGCGGACAAGACCATCTTCGGCACCATCGCCCGCGAGATGCGCAAGTACAACGTCAGCCTGCTCGTCATCGACCAGCGTCCCAGCGGTATCAACGAAGAGGTAATGTCCCAGCTCGGCACCAAGATTACCTGCCTGCTCGATAACGAACGGGATATCGACAGCGTTTTAGCCGGCGTCTCCGGCAAGAACGAGCTCAAGGCGGTGCTGGCCCGCCTCGCCCCCAAGCAGCAGGCGCTTATCTTCGGCCACGCCGTGCCCATGCCGGTGGCTTTCCAGCCCCGCGAGTACGGCTCCGCCGCTTCGTACAAGGACTTCACCTCCGCCGCAGAATCTTCCGCCGTTGAACAACCCGACACCGACCTCGAAAAGCTGTGGGAGTAGAGCAGGATAATGTTCCACCTCTTAAGGAGTAATTATGAATGTATCTGTAATCAATCTGAAAGAAAAATCCAGCAAAATTAATCAAATTTTTTCTCCTAAAATAGTCGCCCAATTGAATGATTACCATATTAAGTTAGCCAAGACAAAAGGAGAGTTTGTCTGGCATAAACACAAGGATACCGACGAGTTATTTATGGTTATAAAAGGGTCTCTACAGATAGATTTAAGAGATAAAGCACTCAAGCTGAAAGAAGGTGAATTGGTCGTTAT
>DAOULS010000117.1:0-7060 GCA_034418415.1 Dehalococcoidales bacterium
CTACTACATTATCCAGCGTCGGCTGCTGCCCGCCAACCAGGTAAGCGCCTACCTGATGGGCCCGGACGACCTCAAGAAAATGCCGAAATGCCTCGAGGAGCTGAAGAAACTGGGACGCCAGATGGCGGCTTTAGTTAAGATGGACTTCAAATACCCGGAGGAGTTTGCCAGGGGCCCGGGCGCTTTCGGAACGCATACGAGATAAAATATTGTTTAAATAAGGCGATGTTCCCTAAGTAACACGTAGGTACTCAAAATGAAAATTCCAAAATTTTATATGTGGGGTGGTGGTGATGTTAAACAAACTTGGTCATTTGGTTGGCTTACTGGGAAAGATAAAGATTTGGTATGTGTCAAAGAAGATGTGCAGACAGAAATTGATGGAGAATTAAGCCTTAGTCCTGTCTGCACATCTAGATTTTGGGCTGTTGTGGTATTCATATGTAAGGTTTTGCTCCTAAGAATTGACTCTAATATGTTTATCAGAAAGTTTTACTGTGGCAATCCCAACAAAGAATTTGGCAATTAGAATGTGTATCATGGTTTGGATTGCCGTCTATATGGTGTGCTTCCCATGCGCCTCTTCCGAATCTACCTCGATTTTCCCAAACTAAGTCTTTGCCACAACGCTCGCATTTACCATGAACAATATTAAAACAAGCCCTTACAACATCATCGGGAAACGACATCATTCACCTCCTTTCCGCTTTATTTTAAAAGTTAACTCACCTCCGGCAAAGGTTGTTGCTTACCTTCTCTATGATAGCCCAACTTAACCCAAGCCATAGATAGACTTTTGCTTGGGTTCTTACCTTTGAAATCAAAACCCATATTGATTAGGTGATTCATTACTTCATTCTTAGTCAATTGTTGATTGTGGTTTTTCAATTGCTCAACAATACGCACTATATCATTCTTAACTCGTTTCTTGTGTGATTTTTTCTTAGTGTTAGTTGCCTTATGAATGACCTCTTTCTTAAGCTGATACACGCCACCACGAATTTTAGATACATGATGTTTATGAGCATAAAGCGTAGAATAGATAACGTTCCTGGCATGCTCGCGGTCTGAGAATACCTTAGCATTGACTAAGATTGTTACAGCATCGGTAACAACTAAAAAACCATTGTTGTCTTTCATGATGTCAAGTAAGTTATTCCAAGTAGATTGTTGCTGGAAATGTTCAGGCATGCGGGATTGATATCCATTAGGGTGAATTTTGTTTCGCTCTTTATCAAGTTTCATTCCCCTTTCTAGAGTATCAGCATATTCACCCCAAAACTTTTCGTCTTCTTGACCTTGCTTAATCAAATTTTGGGCTTCTTTTTGCTTTTTTCTTGCCTCTTCAATTTTAGCTAGAGTTCCTTCTTCCCACGTAATACCATTTACCATTAAGTCACCTCCCTTCAATTTTTAATCCAAATTATATGTGTATTGGGTGTACATTATGCGTATAATTGTGCTATTCTAATAATGAGTATGGTAGTAGACTCCTCATATACGCGGTCGGTGGGAGTTGAACCCACATCTTGAGGGTGCGAGCCACTCTGCTTTATCCATTAAGCTACGACCGCGATTATTAAGAAGGCACTGTCGCATCAAACCTCAGTAAGTGGTCTCAACACTTACCTAAATTGAGGTTGTCACTCGGCAGAGTGCAGTGCCTTCTTATAAATTTTACTACTCCTTTAACTGTGTGTCAAGATGTTGACACTTAAACAACTTGCATAAATAAGGTCATAAAGAAACGCAAACTAGAAGATTATGAGCCTGGGGCGACCAAAAATCAAAGCTTCAGTGCTTTGTGTAAAGTAGTAAAATCATCCTCTAAGGCTAAGAAGAATTCTAAGTCTGACTTAATACCTGAGAAAGCATCGTCTTGAACATTTATGCGTCATCTTTTCTATGATTGTAACGGAAGCTATATTGATCTATGTATTCCCCAATATGTTTTACCGTTACATGATTGATATGTACCGTTAAATCATGTACCCCCACCCGTCCTTCATCCGCTCCAGCATCTCACGGCGTTTTTTCTTGTTCAGCTTGAGATATTCCTGCCCGAAGACCGGGAGAGTATCCAGCTCTTTCTTTTTCCTCTCCAGGAACTCATCGAGGGTGCAGAGGTATTTAGCTGGATTGCCGACGAAAACCTGACGACCGGGTATATCGTCAGTGACCACGCTGCCCGCCCCGATAACGGCGTCGTCGCCGATGGTCACACCGGGCAGCACAATCGAGCCGTAGCCGATGAAGACGCGGTCGCCAATCACCACCTTGCCTATCTTCGAACGATGCAACCAGTTGTTGGTGCTGGCGTCGTGAGCGAGAATCGTCACCCTGCCGGCTAAAGTAACATTGTCCCCGATGGTGATTAAATGCAGCAGCCCCAAATCCAGATAAGAGCCGCCCAAAAACAGGTTTTTCCCCACCTTAAGCCCCCGCCGCTTCATTATCCAGAGCGAGTCGCCTTTAATCGTATGGAACAGGAACGAAAAAAAGTCCAGTATCTTCTGCATGTTCTTCTCCCGGCAAAGCGTTACTAATATTCTACACTACTGCTTCACTCTGTCAACTGGATAATGTATAATTTTAAGTGGACAGTAAGCGGAGGTGTTTATGAAAGCGCTCGTTATTTACGATTCCATGTACGGCAACACGGAGCAGTTAGCCAAGGAAATCGGCGGGGCTTTGGGGTCGGGGGCAAAAGTCGTTAAGGTGAAGGACGCCAAGGCGGAGGACGTCGCCTCCAGCCACCTGGTCATCATCGGCTCGCCCACGCAGGGCGGAAGGCAAACACCGGCGATAAAGGCCTTCGTGGACGACCTGCCGGTGGACGCGTTGAAAGACAAGCGCTTCGCGGCTTTCGATACGCGGTTCAAGAACATCATGGCCAAGATATTCGGCTACGCCGCCCCGCGTATAGAGTCGGCCATCAGGGCCAAGGGCGGCAACACCACCGCCCAGCCGCAGGGTTTCTTCGTCAAGGGCACCAAGGGCCCCCTGCTGGACGGGGAACTGGAGCGGGCGGCCACCTGGGCGAAGTCCATCGCCGCGGGAATACCGACCAACCTGATGCCCGGCGACTACGAGGTGAAAACGAAGGACTAAGCGGGCCGTCTCCGCTTTCCTTGACTTGATTCGCTGCCTTACCTTATCCTTTAGTCAACACTGATTAAAGGAGGCCCCCTATGGCTGCTAAAGCACCCAAAGGCTGGTATGATATCACCGTGCCCCTCAAGCAGGGGATAATCTATTTTCCCACCGACCCTTTACCGCCCAAGATTTACCGCCTGCACGACCGCGCCCTCGGCGCCAAGGTCACCATGTCCGTGCTGGAGATAATCTCCCACACCGGCACGCATATCGACGCTCCGCTCCACTTCATCGCCGACGCCGAGACCATCACCGATATGCCCCTCGATGCCACGGTAGGTCCTGCCCGCGTGATTGCCATCAAGGACAGAGAAAGCATCAAAGCCGCCGAGCTGAAAAAGCACAATATCAAGAAGGGCGAGCGGGTGCTTTTCAAGACGCGCAATTCCCCCCTGGGCTATGCAGGTGAAAAATTCGACGAAGACTACTGCTACCTGGAAGACGACGGGGCCGACTACCTCGTGGAAAGAGGCGTGAAGCTGGTCGGCATCGACTTTATCACCATCGGCACTATCAAGCGGATGGAGAACATCACCCATACGCACGAGGCGTTGCTAAGCGCCGGTATCTATATACTGGAGGACTGCGCGCTGGACGGAGTCCCACCCGGCGAGTACGAGATGCTCTGTCTTCCGTTACCCATATACAAAGGCGACGCCGCGCCCTGCCGCGCCATCTTAAGGCCGCTAAAATAAAAATTTTAATTATGTGACTTTCTTAACATCATCTTAATAAACGCCTGCATATAATTAAAATAAGGAGGCTGCAGAAAATACGGGGCTAACCCCCACCCAAAGTGAGGTTTTTTCTCATTGCCCCCGTATTAAACGGGACTGTTAGAATAAAAGAGAAGCCGGGTAACAAAAACTACCCTCCTTCGTTATAAAAATTGAGGGTAGTTTTTTGTTAGGTTTTTGTGAACACTTAACGCTGTTTTGAGACACAGTTGTGTCCCTTCTCTAATAAGATTAAAAACGGAACAATCGTTTCGTACATAATTTCTGCAGTTGCGGGTGTCTGATGAACAATATACAGGGCAAAACAATCAAGGTTGACGGACTGGACGTACACTATTACACAGCCGGACAGGGAGAGCCGCTGGTGGTCATCCACGGGGGCGGCGGCGACGCGCGCACCTGGTGGCGCAACATCAGGGTGCTGGCGGAGAAATACACCGTCTATGCCCCGGACCTGCCGGGCTACGGGGGCAGCCAGCCCCTCGGCGGCACGTACTATGTGCCGGAACTGTCCGACTTCGTGGAAAAGTTCACACAGGCACTGGGACTGGAAAAGTTCAGTCTGGTGGGGCACTCACTGGGGGGCGGGGTCGCTCTTGACTACGCTCTAAAGTTCCCTCTCAAGATAACGAAGCTGGTGCTGGTAAGCAGTCTGTGCCTGGGCCGGGAAATCGCCTTCTGGGTGAGGTTCTTTTCGCTGCCGGCCTTTGTCCGCTCAATCGGTGCTATATTCGTCTTCGGGTTCAAGTGCGTCAAGTGGCTGCTGAATCACCTGAATCCGGCAAAATATATATTGCCCCTCACACCTGCCAGCATGACCATCGGCGGCAATATTTCCAATTTCCATCAGCAGACCCTGGTGCTGGATAAAAAGCTGCCGGAGATAAAGATGCCGACATTACTCATCTGGGGAAGCCGGGACCCCGTCGTGCCGGTCAAGCATGCCTACCGGGCGGCCGAGGTTATCCCCGACTGCCAGATAGCGGTTTTCAGGAATACCGGTCATAACGTCCACCGTGAGAGACTCAAGAGGTTCTCCAGCGTCATTACCGACTTCCTGGGCTAGTCTTCCGCGGCGTTAGCCGCGACGTAGGCGCGAAATTCCTTAACGATATCCTTGTGCCGTACCAGCACTTCCCCGATGCCGTAACGCTTGCTAAGTCGCAGCGGCACGCAGCAGCAGGAACAGCAGCTGCAAATAGCGTAAAAGTCGCCGCGGCACTTTAGTACAGTCAAGACCAGACCCCGCCGCTGGCTGTCCTGCAAAATTTCCAGAGCCCTTGCCGGGGTGATTTCTTTGGCGTCATGTGATTTTGTTTCCTCGATGATATGCCGGGAAGCCGCCAGCAGTATCTCATTATCCCTCGGGTGATTGCATTTTTGATACAGGCTGCGGCAGCTGCAGAGGGCAGAGGCAAGACCGCCCGCCAGCGCTATGAGTTCTTTGGCTTCGGCGAGTGTCAGCAGGTAGGCGCGGTGCTCGTTACGTCCGTAGGCGTTGGCGATTCTTTTGATTAACCGACCCAGCAGAGGTATGCGGGTGCATGCCGCGAAGAACATGTAGAATCGCAGTATATTCTTGCGGTTGGCGTTATAAAATTTAAGGGTGTGATGCATGATGCGCCTGACCTAAAGTCGTGGTTTACAGATAATTTCCTTGACCCGTAGATTGAAAAAGCGGTGGACGTTGCTCGGCTGGAGAACGACCGCCGTATCAGCGCCGCGCCCGGTGCCGCCGATGGCTATGACTTCCTCGTCCGTCTGCACCGCTCCGGCATCGGCGGCCATGGCGGCGATTTCACAGGCGACCTTCATTCCCTGGCCGAAGGTCCGTAATGTCATGGCGATGATATCACCGATAGCGCTGGTGGGAATCGGGGGACCGCCGCTAGCGCCGAGGGAACGGTGGATGGCGCCGAAGGCATGCGCGGCGGTGACGATGATGCCGCCCTTATCTTCGACGATTTTACGGTTCACTTCGGTGAACTCCTGCGTATCAGGCCCGCGCATGCCGGTCACGTGGGTGACGACGACTACTTTAAAGCCTTTAAAAACGTCCATGGCTTTAACGGCGGTATCGCCGACGGTTGACGCTACCACGACTGTCTTGATGCCCAGTTCGTCGGCGCGGGCTTTAGCCAGGGCGAGGGTTTTAGTCGTATTTTCCTCGCCGCCGGGCTTTTCAAAATAAACGGTCTTTCGTTCCATCTTTCTCCTTGATGTTAAGATTCTTCCGGCCGGGCAACATAGTTCCGCAACGTCCCGATGCCCTCGATTTTAACCTCGATGGTGTCGCCGGGCTGCATCGGGCCGACGCCCTCGGGCGTGCCGGTGGCGATAACGTCGCCGGGCAGGAGGGTCATGACATGGGAAATAAAACTCACCAGCTCTTCGACGGGGAAGATAAGCTCGCCGGTGCCGGCTTTTTGTCGTGTTATACCGTTAAGGCAGGTCTCCAGAGACAGGTCCGAGGGGTCGATTTCCGTCTCGATGCAGGGTCCGAGGGGGCAAAAGGTATCGAAGCTCTTGGCGCGCGTCCACTGCTTGTCTTTAGCCTGGAGGTCGCGGGCGGTAACGTCGTTGACGCAGGTGTAGCCGAGGATATATTGACCGGCTTCCTGTTTCGAGACCTGGCGCGCCGGGGACTTAATCACCACCCCGATTTCCCCTTCGTAGTCGACCCTTTTGGAAGAGGGCGGGTAGATGATTTTATCTTCCGGCCCGATGACGGCCGAGGGAGGCTTGATGAAAAGCAGGGGCTCGTCGGGGGGCTGGTCGTCCATTTCTTTAGCGTGGCTGCGGTAGTTGACCCCCAGAGCGATAACTTTAGTAGGCAGGCAGGGCGGGAGCAGTCGGACGTCGCTGATTCGGTAATGGCGGTGGGTCTCCTTGATAGCTTCGAAAGGCGAGTCCTCGATGCTGATGACGGCATCTTCGTAAAGGACGCCGTATTCGGTGGCGAAACCGGTGGTGAACCTGACTATTTTCACACCTTGAGTTTATCACCCGTAAGGAGAGGTTTCAAGCTATATATATTTAACATATAATTGCCTGTGGAGCTACGATATGCTATATTTAATGCATGGAAACCGAAGCGGATTTAGTCCCCTCCGGTGGGGTCACCTCCCCCGGAGGTTTTTTAGCTGGCGCCGTCAGCGCCGGTATTA
>DAOULS010000118.1:0-5175 GCA_034418415.1 Dehalococcoidales bacterium
CGGACGAGCCCTAAAGGTGTTTGGTAAATTAGATGTCCGGACTGAATAAACTACTAAAACTTATAGAGTCGATGCCGGCCCTCCGCGGCCTGCTGGAAGAACTGGCGGAGAACAAGACCGTTACGGCAGTAGCCCTCAATGCCGCGCGGCCTTACCTGATAGCGGCTTTGTTCGAAAACCTTAAAACGCCGGTAATGGTCATCACGGCACAGCCGGAGAATGCCAAGAAGCTTCACGAGCAGTTATCGAGCTGGTGTAGTTCAAGTCAAATACATCTTTTCCCCGAGCCGGACGCACTTCCTTACGAACGTCTGGCTGCTGACATCGGTACGGAAATCGAGCGAATCAAGGTGCTGGCGGCCCTTTCTGAATGTAGCGGTGAAGCAAGTCGGGCAGGGCCCCCGCTGGTGGTGGCTTCCGCAGCCGCCTTGATGTCCAGGACTGCCGCCAGGAACGATTTTGTCGATTCGTGCAAGACGGTTAAGCTGGGGATGACCGTCGAGCCCTTCCGTTTGCTGGCCGACCTAGCGGAGATGGGCTACCGGATGGAAAACACGGTGGAAATACCCGGCACGATGAGTCACCGGGGCGGCATTGTCGATATATATCCATCCACGAGCGAAAATCCCTGCCGACTTGAGTTTTTCGGCGACACCATAGATAGTATCCGCACTTTCGACCCGGCTACACAGCGTTCCATAGATAAGGCGGACTCATTTACTGTGGTCCCGGCCACAGAACTGCTGGCGCCGCGGCGCATAAGCCAACAGTCGCTGGAGGACATCCTGAACGGCATCGACCTTTCCGGCTGCAACGCCGAGGTCAAGCAGCAGTTACAGCAAGATAAGGAGTTGTTCCTGGCCGGCCAGCCGCTGCCCGAAGCGCAGTTTTATGCCCCGTTTTTCAATCAAGATAATATCCTGGGCTACCTGCCACCGGATACATTAATCATACTCGATGAGGCTGCGTCGATAACGCAGGCCGCGGCGGCGCTGGAAGAGGAGTTCGTCCAGATACGCGCGGAGAAACTGGAGCGCGGCGAGCTGCCACGCAACTACCCCAAACCCTACTTTAGTCGGGAGGAGTTTGAACCTGTTATTGAAGGCAAGTGGAGCTTGAGTCTGGAGGCATGGGGCATTGAAGGGGAGCTGGACTTTATCTCCGCGCCCGGCTACGCGGGCAAACTGCCATCGTTCATCGAGAAGACAATCGAGCTGCTGGGACAGCGAAAGCGCATCATCATCGTCAGCCACCAGGCGAACCGGCTTTCCGAACTATTCGCCGAAAAGGACATTATCGCCGCGCCTGTCGAAGAGGTAACGCAGGCGCCCGGGCCCGGCAACATGGTGCTGGTGAATGGCTCGCTCCCGGAAGGCTGGGTGATGGGCAGCGATACCTACTTATTTACGGACGCGGAAATATTCGGCTTCGTTAAGCAGCGCCGCCTTGTCAGGAAGCGCCCGGCGGCCAGCCACAGAATTACATTAGATTTCGTGCCCGATGACTACGTCGTCCACGTGGAGCATGGCATCGGCAGGTTCACCGGCGTGACCATGCTGAACACCGCCGGCAGCGACAAGGAATATTTAGTTTTGAAATACTCCGGCAACGATATCCTCTACGTTCCCACCGACCAGATAGACAGGGTAAGTCGGTACGTCGGTGCGGGAGATAGAGTACCAGTATTGAGTAGGCTGGGCACGCAGGAATGGGTCAGGACACGCCAGAGGGCCAAGGAGGCGGTGGAGGTGCTGGCGCGCGACCTGTTGAATTTATATGCCTCCCGGGAGGTCGTTCCCGGGTTTAAATTCTCCCGCGATACGGTCTGGCAGCAGGAACTGGAGGCGGCTTTCCCCTACGTGGAAACGCCCGACCAGCTCGAGGCGCAGCAGGAGGTCAAGGCGGACATGGAAAAGCCCCGGCCGATGGACCGCCTGGTCTGCGGCGACGTCGGTTACGGCAAGACGGAAGTAGCCATCCGCGCCGCTTTTAAAGCCGTCATGGACGGTAAGCAGGCGGCCGTGCTAGTGCCGACCACCGTGCTCGCCCAGCAGCATTTCACCACCTTCTCCGAAAGGCTGGAGGCCTTCCCGGTAAAGGTCGAGGTGTTGAGTCGGTTCCGCTCCGACCGCGAACAGGACAACATCGTCACCGGTCTGGCGAACGGCACGGTGGACATCTGCATCGGCACCCACCGTCTGATTCAAAAAGACGTCGTCTTCAAGGAACTGGGGCTCCTGATAATCGACGAAGAGCAGCGCTTCGGGGTCAACCACAAGGAGTATCTCAAGAAGATGCGGCAGGAGGTCGATGTGCTTACCTTGAGCGCCACGCCGATTCCACGCACCTTACATATGTCCCTGGTGGGCGTGCGGGACATGAGCACCATGGAGACCCCGCCGGAAGCCCGTCTCCCCGTCAAGACCTACGTCGCCGAGTATAACGAGCACCTCATCAGGGAAGCCATCTTGCGTGAACTGGAGCGCAACGGACAGGTGTTTTTCGTGCATAACCGCGTGCAGAGCATCGCCATGATAGCGGAGGACCTGCGCGAGCTGGTGCCGGAGGCGGAAATCGCGGTCGGGCACGGCCAGATGCCGGAGGACGAGCTGGAAAAGGTGATGACCAACTTCGCACAGGGCAAAATCGATATCCTCGTCTGCACCACGATTATAGAGTCGGGCCTAGACATGCCCAACGCCAATACCATCATCGTCAACAAGGCGGACAAGTTCGGGCTGACACAACTTTACCAGCTACGGGGTAGGGTGGGGCGCGGAACAAATCTCGCTTACGCCTATTTCCTCTACGAGGGCGGCAAACGACTTTCGCCGGTAGCCCATAAACGGCTGCGCACCATCTATGAAGCCACGGAACTAGGGGCAGGCTTCGGCATCGCCATGAAGGACCTGGAAATACGCGGCGCCGGGACTTTGCTGGGACCGCGCCAGAGCGGCCATATCACCGCAGTCGGTTTCAGTCTTTATACCCGTCTTCTCGCCGACGCTGTGGAAGAGCAAAAGGCGATAATGGCCGGGGAGGAAAAACCCGCGCCACGTCTGCCACCGCCCGCCATCGATTTACCCCTCGATGCCTTTATTCCAGAAAGCTATGTTTCCGATGTCGATACGCGACTTGAACTTTACCGCACCTTAAGCAACGTGGAGTCGGCGGAGAAGCTGGACGATATTCTAAAGGAGTACACCGACCGCTTTGGCAAGCCGCCAGCGGAGATGGACAATCTGTTTTACGCCTTGAGAATCAAGGCGCTGGGCGCCAAAGCCCATATTGAATCCATCTCGACCGAGGAAGGCTATATCGTCTTGAGGCGCTTCCATGAGGGGATGCCCTTCGACGCGGAGAGGTTTGTGCAGTCGCTGACCGACGGCGTAATTGTGGGCAGGACACAAATCAGAATTGATTATATGAAGTTAAGAGGAGGGTGGCGAGGAGTATTGGAGAGGGTGGTGAGGGGATTGATTTGACATAAGATGGTAGAATGATGAGAAGGAAGGTTAGAAGAATGTCAGAAATGACTATTGAAGATGCTTTCTCAATGCTTGGGTTGCCTATAGAAGCTACTGAGAAAGAAATCGAAAAAGCCTATAAATCAAAGTCGAAAAAATATCATCCTGATAAACCAGGTGGAGAAAGTACTATACAATCAAAGCTTAATAAGTCTCGTGAGGTTGCATTAGCCTATTCAAAGATAAAAACAGCTGTAGTCCCACTAAATACGGCTCAATCATTGCAACGTGTGGAGAAGGAGCTTGAGATTCAACGTATAGCAGCTAATTTAAATGAAAAAGTTAATACTGCTAAAAAGAGAAGTACGAGTACGCTTAATGCAATGAAAACGACTGCGTGGGTTATCGGAGGAATAAGTGGTTTGTTTGCGTTAATAGGAAATAATTTGCTTTCTTTGTTCGCGGGAGATTCAACAATTGGCATAATTCTTATATATATATTGGTTATCTTCGGTATTGCAGGTGGATATTTTCAAATTAGGGTAAATCAAATACAAGATAGGATTGATTCTTTTAGGGGTGCTCTTTTGGATAAAAGACAATGTGCTAATAAGCTTGCTACAGTTTTGGGATATAAAAACTATGGTGAGTTGTCTAAGGATGAAATCTTAGGTATAGCCAAAGACTCTTACCAAAAAAATACTATGTCAGAGTTATCCATATTCTTTAGGAAAAATGAGCCGCTAAATATTGAGGAATTAATCGATTTACTTCTTCTCAGGTCAGAGGAACACGGTCTTATTATTACTATTGACAATGAACGAGTTACGCCAAGCAGTGATACTAGGTATAAAGTAGAGTATCAGCCAAGTGAATTTAAACCAAGACATGAGCCGAAAAAAGAATTGGAACCAATAACAAAAGAAAGTGCTAGAGCTATGATTCTTTCTGGCCTTATCATATTTGCAGTATTCGGCGGTGGAAGCATTTTTCTTATTGTAAAATATTCAGCTTGGTGGGGTTTTCTTACTGGTTTTTCTGTAATTGTCGGTCTCGGATTATTTGGATCGGGTACTGATGAGCTTAGAAAAAATAGGTAAGTCTTACTCTTTAAGCCAGTATTTATAAAATTCTATCTAGTCCCATTGACTATCCAGCCTACTTGATGTACGTTATTATATATGGATTCACTTCGTGAGGTAGGATGAGATGCTTAAAAAAGTAATCTTCGGGGTACTTTTATTAGTTTTAGTCGTTTTTGCTTTCGGCTGTCCCTCGGCAAAGACCACGACCACCACGCCGGTAGCTAACGTGCGCACGATTGGAGAGACCACCATCTCCCAAGAGTGGGCGATGAAGCAGATAGAAATCACCCTGGAAGGGGAGACCAAGATTGTACTTACACTTTCTGATGGGGACGAAGTGGACGGCTATTTCTACCTGACCAGCGGTGATAACATCAGCTTCAGCATTTCCGGCACCTCGCTGATTTACGAATCCAAGGCGCCCGGTACGGGGGAAAAGAACGTCTCTTCGGACAGGTTCTCTTTCACCGCCAGCCAGTCGCAGGGTCTCGCCTATACGCTCAAGCTCAAGCCCGGCAGCCAGGATACCGGCAGCACCACCGTCATTATCGAGCTTATTTATCCTGTCTCCGGTGAAATATTGATACCCATCGGGACAAAGTAGCCGTGCCCAGTGTTTACTC
>DAOULS010000119.1:0-4400 GCA_034418415.1 Dehalococcoidales bacterium
AAAAGCAGCTCGGCAAACGTGAAGTTCTGCCCCGCCCGCCGCGCCACTGTTATCGGTCCGCCCACCTTGCCGGCGTACTTCCCGCGGGAGGTGTATCCCGCCCGCTCCAGCAGCCCCTTTACCAGCGACGTTGCCGAACCGTAATACACCGGCGAGGATACAACGATGATGTCGGCCGCCAGCATTTTCTTGTGGATGGGCTGAAAATCATCTATTATTGAGCATTCACCCGGGTGCTCGAAGCAGTAACCGCAGGCGTTGCACCCCTTGATATCCAGTCCCGCCAGCCTGATTAGTTCCGTCTCCGGCCCTTCCTCCGCGATGGCTTTCAGGCAGTGTGTCGTTAGTATCTCCGAGTTGCCGCCTTTCCGCGGACTGCCGACGATGCCGATTGCTTTCATAATGCCTCCTGTTAATCTTTATAAAGTTTGTTCTTTTTAATATATTCCGCCACCGGCTTCGGTACCAGCTGCTCGATGGACTCACCCATGACTGCCATCTCCCTGATGCCCGTGGCGCTTATATCCACTTTGGGTTTATCCAGGAATACCACTTTTTTTGTAATCCCCGGCAGGTTTGCCTCAAGCTGACGTAATCTGGGCTTGGCATGGCCCGGCCGAGGTACCGCCACGAGCGTGCACATACTGATAATCCGCGACGGCTCGTGCCAGGTCGGTAACTGCGCCAGGCAGTCCCAACCCAGTATGAAATACAGCTCGTCGCCGCCTTTCGACTTCTCTCTTAGCTGCGCCAGAGTGTCCGCCGTATACGACGGCCCCTCACGCTCAATTTCGATGGTGGATATCTTGAGGTACGGTATGCCCTCAACCGCCAGCTTCAGCATTTCCAGTCTATGTTTTGCCGGTGTAATTATTTCGTTTTTCTTGGACATCGGCTGGCCAGCCGGTATCATAAGCACTTCATCGAGCTCCAGCGACTCTTTAGCTTCCTTGGCCATCATGATATGTCCCTTATGCACCGGGTCGAATGTCCCCCCAAGGATGCCCGTCTTCTTACCGCCTTTACCCGCCGACGACCATTCCCACATCAGGTCGCCGCAGCGGATTTTGTCCCCTGCCTTTACCCCCGCCCTCTCCAGTGTTTTCTCCGCGCCCAGCCGACTTAACTGCTGGTTCAGCTGCCCGCGCAGCTCTTCGGCAGTAGCCCCGCCCCCGGCTATCAGCCTGTCCAGCCACGATGCCTTCACCACCCACACATCGCCCTCTCTTGCCACCTTAACGCGGTCTTCTCGCGGCTGCGGACGGAACACCTTTACCGGGAGTTCTACTTTCTTTGCCTCTGCCTGCTGTGCCTTTAGCACCTTCATCGCTTCCGCCATCAGCCCATCGACCCCCTCGCCCGTCGCCGCCGATACGTAATGCGCCCTGATGCCCGCCCCGCTGAATTCCTCTTTCAAGCTTTTCAGCTTCTCTTTCACTTCCGGCAGGTCGATTTTGTTAACAGCTACTATCTGCGGCTTCTGCGCCAGCGATGCATCGAACATCGCCAGTTCCCCGTTTACCTTCATCATATCTTCCGCTGGTGTGCCTGACGTCCCGTCGACCATATGTATGAATATCTTTGTGCGCATGGCGTGCTGCAGGAAGTCGTGCCCCAGCCCCTTGCCCAGGTGTGCGCCTTCTATCAAGCCCGGTATCTCCGCCATAACGAAGCTGTCCATGCCTGTTTCCACCACCCCCAGCACCGGCTCCAGCGTGGTGAAGGGATAGCCAGCTACCTTGGGCTTCGCCGCCGATGCCCTGGCCAGCAAAGTCGACTTCCCCGCGTTGGGATAGCCGATTATCCCCGCGTCGGCGATGATTCTCATCTCCAGTCGGATGGTCTTTTCCTCGCCCTTTTCACCTCGAAGCGCGATGCGCGGCGCCTGGTTGGTGGACGACTTGAAGTGGACGTTGCCCCACCCCCCTTTACCCCCCTCCGCAATGACTACTTTATCTCCGTCTTTCTCAAGGTCGGCCAGCTTCATCCTGTTCCCATCTTCCTCAGTAAAAATCATCGTTCCCGGAGGCACTGCCAGCACAACGTCTTTGCCGTCCTTACCGTGCTTCTGCCTGCCGGCGCCGTTATGCCCGTTCTCCGCCCGGAATATCTTCCTCTGCTGGTAGTAACGCAGGCTGTCCGTCGACCTGTCCGCCCTCACTATTACATTCCCGCCTCTTCCCCCATCACCCCCATCGGGACCGCCGAAAGGCACGTACATCTCCCGGCGGAAACCTACCACACCGTTGCCTCCGTCACCTGCTTTTACCCTTATCTCTGCTTTATCAATCATCATAATTCAATGTAAAAGATTTGTTAAACAATATGATTATACAACAAGTGATATATCTATTTTTTTATATCAGTAACACTATGAATAATATGCTGATTGGGTTGTCCTGGATTTTAAAAGAATGATGTCCTTTCCAGAACGCATGGTCGCAATAAAATAACAAATATACACCAAAATATAATTATTTAAATATCAAAATAACCTTAAAATATGTTCAATACGTAAGCTGGAGCTAAAGCTGAAATAGAATCAAAAACGGTGATGTTATTACCAGTAATAATAACAGTAAGGCAGGGGCATTATAAATTTCCTAATGTTTCAGGTTGCGCTGAATATCGCGGACCTTACGCTTTAAAAACGGACTGGTATCGATAACACCGGCAATCTTCCTGCAGGCGTTGGTCACGTAGGCCGCGTCGCGGTTGCCCAGCTCGTCACCTATCTGCGCCAGCGAATAGTTGGTCTCCTGCCGGATGATATACATCGCTAGGCGGCGGGCTAAAGCGGTGTCCTTATCGCGTTTACGCCCCAGCAGGGCGTCGCGGGGCAGCTGAAAGCTCTCGGCGACGGCGTTGATTATCGCTGCTGGGGTGATATCGTCGGGAATATACTCTTTGCTGGCTATATCGGCCAGCGCCCGGGTGGCAATCTCCAGGGTCGGTTCGGCTTTTACCAGCTTGGCGAAGGCGCAGACCCGGTTGAGCGAGCCTTCCAGTATCCTGATATTGTTCTGGGCTTCTTTGGCGATAAGCTCGAGGACATCAGGAGGCACGCTGCTTCCCTTTTGGCGGGCTTTAGACTGGAGAATAGCCAGGCGCGTCTCGTAGTCCGGCGGCTGGATATCGACGATTAGCCCCCATTCGAAGCGTGAGCGCAGACGCTCCTCGAGTAATGGCATCGACTTTGGCGGGCAGTCGCTGGTCATGACGATCTGGCGGTTGGTGTTGTGCAGCTCGTTGAATGTATGGAAAAAGCTCTCCTCGGTCTGCTCTTTACCACCGATGAACTGAATATCGTCGATGAGCAGCATGCCGAGGCTGCGGTACTTGTTGCGGAAATCCTCGGTGTTCTTCTCGCGCACGGCGGCAACGAACTCGTTGGTGAACTGCTCGGCGCTGGTGCAGATGACGTTTATACGGTTAGCAGTCGCCGCCTGCCCGATGGCGTGCAGCAGGTGTGTCTTGCCGAGACCGGCCCCGCCGTAGATAAACAGGGGATTGTAGCTGCGACCCGGGTTCTGGGCTACCGACTGCGCGGCGGCTCTGGCCAGTTTATTGCAGCCGCCTTCGATAAATGAATCGAAAACGTAATCGGGGTTCAGTCTGGTGAAAGCCGGGGGAGTCGCCGGGATGGGCGCCGCGTTTTCCTTGGTTGCATCGGGTTGGGGGGATTTGCCGTTGACCTGGAAGACCACCTGAACGCCCGGCGCCGTCAGACCGGCCAGGGCTTTCTCGATGAGTTGACGCTGGTTTTTCTCCAGGTATTCGGCGGCGAATGTATTCGGTACACCGATGACGAACCGGTTGTCCCGGTAGCTCAAGCCGACAGTCTTGCTGAACCAGGTCCGGAAGTTGGCTTTACTTACCTGGACCTGTAGTTCCCCCAGGGCTATTTCCCATGTTTCTTTTGGTGGGCGCTTATCTATTGAGTCCATATACTATTTCTATATCTACCGCTATACCTTACTGTCACTCTCGTTTTATGGTAAAAAGGCAACAGTTCGCCCTATCCAAAATCACATGGATTTCCCGCCTTTGCGCAAGGCTCCGGCGAGTGGGAAATGTTAATAAACGATTAATTTATTAACACCACCTAGCATACAACCGCCGCCCCCCTCATGGCAAATTTTGTGGCATCAAGAACCAGCCGTTCTTCCCCCCTAACGCCTCTTAATAGCTCTTAAAAACTGGCTTTTTTGGGCATTTTCTGGTGTCCCTCGCCCAACCACGAGGGGTGGTAAAAAAAATATTTTAATGATAAAATTTTGGCATCTGGAGGGATACCTTGCGCATCGTTTTTATGGGGTCGCCGCAGTTCGCCGTGCCCTCGCTGGAGCAGCTGGTTATCAATAAATTTGATATCGCTGCCGTATATACCCAGCCGGACC
>DAOULS010000120.1:0-8551 GCA_034418415.1 Dehalococcoidales bacterium
CCGCCGAGTTCCCTGATTTTAGCCTCCGCCTGCTGGCGGGAGAATGCATCAAGTCGCCCGGTCACCACGAACTCCTTACCGGAAAGGGGCAGGTCTTTAGGCGCGGTCGCTTTTTCCTCCGTCTTAACGCCGGCTTTTTTCAGTTCATCAATAATTTTACGGTTGTCTTCCTCCCTGAAGAAGGCGATAATGCTGTCCGCAATCTTGGGTCCGACGGTGCTGATTTCCATCAGTCTTTCCCGCGATGCCCCGGCCAGTCCGTCGATGCTGTGAAATTCATGCGCCAGTATTTCCGCCATTTCCTCACCCACGTGCCGGATGCCCAGTCCGAATATCAGCCTCGCCAGCGACCTTGCCTTGCTGTTCTCGATAGCCCGGAGCATGTTTTCCACGCTCTTCTCGCCCATTTTCTCGATTTCCACCAGCGCGTCCTTTTTGTCCTTGAGCTTATAAAGTTCGGCGGCGTTTTTGACCAGTCCCTTTTCATACAGCATGGCGCTGATATTCTCCCCGACGCCCCTGATATCCATCGCGCCCCGGGAAGCAAAATGCTCGATGCGCTGCTGCGCCTGGGCCGGGCAGGCGGCGTTGGAGCAGTAGTACATCACCTCACCCTCCGGCTTGATAATCTCCCCGCCGCACTCCGGACAGGCCGGACGTCCCTTTTCCTTATTAAATATTTTCTCCAGCAGGTTAAATTCCTTCTCTTTGCCGGTGCGCTTGCCTTTCACCGGCCCCACCACCTCCGGGATGACCTCCCCGGCGCGCTGGATAATCACCGTGTCGCCGATACGGAGGTCCTTGCGCCGTATGTCGTCCTCGTTGTGCAGGGCGGCATTTTTGATGGTAACGCCCCCCACCGCCACCGGCTCCAGAATGGCGTAGGGATTAAGCGTGCCGGTGCGCCCCACGTTGATGCCGATGTCGTTGAGTCTCGTGGTGGCCTGCGTGGCCGGGAACTTGTAGGCAATCGCCCAGCGCGGCTCGCGGCCGCCGATATCGCCGAGCTCTTCGTGCAGATTGAGCTGGTTTATCTTCACCACGATGCCGTCGGCTTCGTAAGGGAGACTTTCCCGTCGTTTTTCCAGGTTGCGGTAGAACCCCATCACGTCTTCTATGCTGGTGAGTTTGCGGTTATCGGGGTTAATCTTAAAGCCCAGCGTTTTCAGCCATTCCAGCGTTTCCCAGTGCGTCGGCGGGACGGCTTTGCCCTCGGCGTAGCCCAGCATGTAGATATAGATATCCAGCGGGCGCCGGGCGGTGATGCGCGAATCAAGCTGCCTCACCGAACCGGCGGCGGCGTTGCGGGGATTGGCAAAGAGGGATTGCCCCTCCTCTTCCCTTTCCCGATTGAGCTTGTGAAAACCTGCCTTGGAGAGATATACCTCCCCCCTCACTTCGAAGCGGGGTGGGGCGTCTTTAGATACGGAGAGGGGAATGCTGCGTATGGTCCTCAAGTTCTGGGTGATGTTCTCCCCCCTCAAGCCGTCGCCGCGGGTGGCGCCGGTCATCAGTTGCCCGTTGACATAGGTCAGGGCCACCGCCAGGCCGTCGATTTTATACTCGCCGACGAAGTCGAAAGTCCGCTCGCCCAACAGCTTCAGCGTGCGCTTGTACCATGCCGTGAGTTCGTCGTCGGAGAAGGCGTTAGCCAGCGACAGCAGGGGTAAAGGATGCTCCACCACCCCGAAAGCCTCCAGCGGGGCGGCCCCCACGCGCTGGGTGGGCGAATCCGGCGTGAGGAACTGCGGGTACTTTTCCTCCAGTCCCTTAAGCTCCCGCATCAGCCGGTCGTACTCGGCGTCGCTGATTTCCGGGTTGTCCTGGACGTAATACAGGTAGTTATGGCGGTTGATTTCCGCCCGCAGGCTGTCTATTTTTTGCTTGATTTCTTCCTGTCCGGCCAAGTAGCACGCCTCTCTCTAAATCTTACCTAAGTATAGCACAGGGCAGTAGCGGGCAAAAATCCCAAAAACGGGGTGTTTAAGAGGGGTTCTAGAGAAAAATCCCCCTCTAACTCCCCCTTTTTCAAAGGGGGAGGATGATTTACTTACTTTCGTAATGGGGTGTTTAAGAGGGGCGCAGCCCCTCTTTTAAATCTATTCCCCCTCTCCAAATAAATGGATATGCGGTTCAGAACATGCCCCATTTGGAGAGGGGGTCAGGGGGTGAGGTTAATTAGATATTTACACTTTATTCATATTTCCGTCGGGTAAATTTATCCCGTGTTTGTGAACAAACAGATATGCTCGAAATAGAAAGAAGATAAGTATGTCATTAGGCCAGCGTATCGCGGGACCAATTTCAAATATACTCGCCAGGAGCCGTCGGCGTGATAAAGTCGATACGGCGCTTAAAATAGCCTTTCTATCACTGCAGTTAGTGGATTTAGTGTTAACAGCTCTGGCGGCGCGCTACGGCTGGATAGAGCTGAATCCCGTCATGAAAGCGTCCATGGACTCCACCTACAAGCTGGCAGTATTCAAGTTTGCGATACCCGTAGCTATCAGCTTTTTTGTGCCCGGCAGGTGGCTGATTCCCGCTATCCTGCTGTTGCTGATGGTGGTGGGGTGGAACGTAAAAGAGCTGATAATGCTGGCTTTTTAGCAGCTGGCGGCAACGCTTTGTGTCTTATTCCCTGTCCAGCGTAAACTTTACTTTGTCCCCGTCTTTAAGTTTGAGTACCGTGCGCAGGTGGTGCGGGCTTACCAGTTCTGCATTCGTATGGATATCTGATACCCAGGTAAAAACTAGGACACAGGCCTTATATTTGCCCTTGACGATTGCCCGGCGGTAGTACACCCCGATTTCGCCTTGGTAGTCGATGCCCTGCGTTGCGGGGTCGAATTCCCAGCCGATATCGGCGAATTTCAGGTATCTTAAGAGGTTAAGGTTCAGGGGCTCGACCATTTTGATATTCAGCGTCCCGGGTATCACGTCAAGTCCGGTTATTTTCTTAAAGCCTTCCATAAAGTCGGGCTGGTCCATTTCCGCTACGGCCCCGCCCCGCCCCGTTCTCACGATTCCCTGATAAACGCGGTCCTTGTTGATAGAAAGTCCTCTAAGCCAGGCCATGGCGGCTATTCTTCTCTCCGCAGCTCAAATATAACCGGGTTATCCGCGTCCGGGCAGGCAACTCTTGCCTTGGAGGGGTCTTTTTCCCACGGGAATTTCCCGCCGAACTGCAGCGGCTCGGCGAAGGGGAAGATAGTATAGAAAGCCCAGGAGCACATCCCCTCCGGCGTCGTTTGCCCGATGACAAACTCGTCACCGACCTTATGGCCGGCGTCGCAAATGCCCTTTTGCGAGATTACCCTGGCGATGATTCTGGTCATCTTTTTAGCGCCGCCTTTTTGGCAGTCAGACCGGTCTTCAGTATTTCCAGGAAGTGGTGGTCGCCCCGGCTTACTTTTTCGGATTCTATGATTTCCAGTCGTTTTTCAAAGATAGGCCCATCGACGACCAGCGTGTGGTACTCGCCGGCCTCGCCGCAGGGCGTGATGCCTTTACCGAGTTTGGCTAAATCGGCGAGGAACTGCCTATCGACGATTCTGCCGAGATACTCTTTACCGAGCAGGTCGGCTTTCACGGCAACGACCACGGACTTAAATCCGGCGCTGATGAATTCCTCCATGAGTTTTGTCTGGTCTTCCAGCCAGAGGGGGAGGTGGAGTTTGATGCCGGCCCCGCCGCAGACCCTTTCGTTCCACTCCCGGTGCGGGTTGAAATCTATATCGCCGAAGACGCCGTCGGTGACGCCCTTCTTTTTCAGTTCCTTGAGCGTATCGACAAACACCTTTTCGTAGGTATCGGTGGTGGTGGGCTTCTGTACGATGGGTATCCCCATCGCCCCGGCCTGCTTTTTAATCACCTCCGCCCGGATGCCGTGACTGCACGAGCGTACGCCGTCCTCCGTAATCATATTTACCAGAAAACGGATATCCATACCCGCCTGTTTGGCACGGTAAAGCGCCAGGCAGCCGTCCTTGCCGCCGCTCCATGATGCGAAAGCCTGATTCATAATACCTCCCTTATTTCTTAAGATGAGTAACATCGTTGAGCGAGAGCAGGATAGCCGTTTGCGGATAGGTCTCCATGATGCTCAATGACGCCCTGTCGATGCGAAATTGCTGCCAGTGTCGAATGTCCATCCCCAGTAGATTGCAGATTAGCAGTCGCAGCGGACCTCCGTGAGAGACGATAGCCGCGGTGTCTTTAGCCTTGAGATTTTCCAGGTTTTTCATGAACCTTTGCACCCGCTCGTTCAGCTGGTCGAGCGTTTCCCCGCCGGGAAAATTGACCGCTTGCCAGCCTGCCAGCTCCTCGGCCAGCTCCGGATAGAGTTTCTCAATTTCTTTATAAGTTAGTCCTTCAATAAACCCGAAGTTGCACTCACAGAGGTCATCGCAGGCGGTCAGTTTTGCCTTATGCCCGGTGGCGATGATTTCCGCGGTATCGCGGGCGCGACTTAACGTGCTGGTAAAGACAGCGGTTATTTTCTCGCCTGCCAGGCGGGTACGCAGCTTTCCCGCCTGCTTAATGCCGGTACTGCTTAAGGGGACGTCCGTCCAGCCCCAGAAGCGGTCGTTTTTGTGCAGTCGGGTGGTGCCGTGCCTTATCAGCAGCAGTCTCGCCATGATTTACTCCTCACTCTTCTTCCTCGCTGGATTTACGCAGTCGTAACTGCGGGTAGCTGGATGTAATCTTCTTCAGCGCTTCGAGTTTTTGCTTGATTTCAGCCGGTGTTGCTTTATCCTCCATGAGCCTTTTTAACAATGCCTGGTCGAACCCCAGCACTTTTTCCCACAGGCCCTCCGGTTCCAGGACGGCCTTGACCTCGTTCCCGCTGAAGCCGGTCCTTTCGGTGAGTCGGTAGGTGATTTCGTGCTCGCTGCCGTAAACGCGGTTCAGTCCCGCCGACTGGCAGTAGTCGATAATCGATTGCTTAATTTCTTCGAGCTGCGTTTCCAGCTCCTTGATTTGCGACTGTATATCGGCGTACTTCTCGACGGCGTCGGCGGCGGCGATGCCGGGCAGCGGCTCCTGCCGGTCCGGCTGTTCTTCCGTTTTGATGTACTGGTGGCGGTAGTAGGGGCAGTGCTCCGGGAAATCGCAGGGGCAAAACTCGTTTTCCGTGGCGGGGAAGTTCTCACGGTTGATGTTTTCCGCCACGTCCAGCACCAGTTGCCTTGCCTGGTCGATGCGCTCCTGACTCCGCGGCTGGCAGGTGCAGGCGGTATTCGACCGCAGGTGGTAGAGCGTGAGTTTTTCCACCGGCAGGTTCCAGGTCTGCTCGGCGGCCATCTGGTAAATGGTCAGCTGGAGGTCGTTTTCCAGATAGTCGGTCGTAAAAAGCTCCTGGCTCGTCTTATAGTCGATGATGGAAAGCCCGCCGCTGTCCAGCTTGTCCACCCGGTCGATGAACCCTATCAGCTTAATCCCTTCGATGTCCAGGTTGAAGCGGCGTTCCAGCGCAATCGGCAGGCGGTAATCGGGGGCGTGAATCTCCCAGAAACGCTTTAGTATTTCCTTGCCGTACTCCCTGTATTTGACTTCTTCCTCCGGCGATTCGTATCCCCTTGGAATCCAGCCCTGCTCGTAAAGCTGCAGCAGTTCTTCCAGCGAGGGGGCTGGCGGCGTTTTTACTCGGAAAAACCGCTCCACGGCGTTGTGCATGGACGTCCCGAAGCTGAAATACCACTTTTCCTTGGTTTTCAGGCCGTCGATGTACTGCAGCTTGTAGCACCAGGGGCATTGCTGGTAAAGAGAGATCTGGGTAAAGCTAAGAGGTCTGATGACTATCCTCCAGTTATTACAGTGGCTTGAGCCGTCGCACAGCCGGGGGCACCGGGGTTGTTATTTTCACCGGCATGGCTACTTGAGTGCTTTTATAAAATCGTCCAGCGTCAGGGCGGCGAGGGTGCTGGTCTGGAGAGTGCCGCGAGAACCCAGTTCAATGGCTACCTTGGAAATGACCTCGTTGTTGGGGGCTTCCAGGACATTAATGAAGTCGTATTGCCCCAGCGTAACGTACTGGGCGATGATTTTTACGCCCATGGCTTCGACTTCTTTGTTTACCTCTTTAATTCTAAGGGGATTGGATTTTACTGTTTTGCGTCCTTCATCGGTCAGGGTACTCATCATAATGTAAAGCGACATTTTTCCCTCCTCCTTGTGCTGCTATGGAGCTCTCTTTCCGGTGCCCGAAGCTGCTTTTACGGGTTTAACACCCGCATACAGGATTATATGCTGTACCGTGAGTTTTGTCCATAGTCTCGGTTAAGCTCTTTATATTTTCTGGCAGTTTCAGCAAATACATTATAGAATGGTCATAGTGGATGAGAACGTTACCGTACTGGTTGCCCTCGGCGCGGGGCTGGTGTCCTTTCTTTCTCCCTGCGTATTACCGATGGTGCCGGTTTATTTAGCCAGCCTTTACGGTCCGGAGATTTTCGAGGGCAGGGGCTTCCGTCCTGCCGTGTTACTGCATTCCTTAAGCTTTGTACTGGGTTTTACATTGCTATTCGTACTTCTGGGCGTGATTGCGGGAGTAACCGGACACGCCATTATCCCGGATATCAACCTGCTGCGCAAGATTGCCGGCAGTCTGATGATAGCCTTCGGTGTATTCATGTTGCTGGCGATGAAAGTGCCGTGGCTTAATTACGAAAAGCGACTGACACCGAATATCGGCAAAACCACGGGCTACCTGCGCTCCTTCATCATCGGGGGGGCATTTTCGATGGGCTGGACGGCCTGTATCGGGCCGGTGCTGGGCAGCATATTGACGCTGGCTTCTGTAAAGGCAACGGCGTGGGAGGGCGCTTATTTGTTAGCCATATATTCTCTCGGTTTGGGACTGCCGTTTCTCGTTATCGGGGCGGCCTTCGACGCGCTGCGGCCCCTTCTGAAACGCATCAACCGGTATTCCGGTATAATACAATTAGTAAGTGCTTTTCTATTGATTATTATGGGTATTCTGGTGCTGACCAATAAACTGGGATGGATTTCTTCGCTTACGGCATAGCCGGTAAGGAGGACTTATGAGGTTTTTAATATCGATGCTGATAATGGCAGTATTGATTATTGCTTCATTATTAAGCGGATGTGCGAGTTCCGAAACTGAAAGCACAACTGAACTAATAGCACCCGACTTTCAGTTGTCCACCCTAGACGGACAGCAGGTCGCATTAAGTGATTTCAGGGGGCAGCCGGTGCTGCTTAATTTCTGGGCGATACGGTGCGCTCCCTGCCGTTATGAGATGCCCCTGTTTCAGGAAGTGTTTGAAGATAATGAGTGGCAACAAAAAGGACTGGTGATACTGGCCGTGAACCTGCAGGAAAGTGCCGATGACGTGCAGTCGTTTGTGGAGCAAAACGGGCTTGCCTTCACCGTGTTGCTTGACACGACCGGTGAGGTTGGCGGTAGATACGGTGTTACAGGAATTCCCGCCACTCTTTTTATTGATAAAGATGGTATAATAAAAAGTGCCATCATGGGACCTTTCCAGTATAAAGCTCAAATTGAACAATTTTTAGCTCTGATAACAGAGTAATGAAGGCGGTAGAAGATGGATGATATTATCGATGAAGCCTACGGGATAGTCCAGTGCAAGGAGTGTCCCTGGTATAAAGCCTGTGTCGTGCCGATGAAGTTCACCACCGAGGATATCCGGCGGCAGCTGGAGCAGGCAACCCCCGGCACCAATCCGCCACCCCAGATAGACCCCGTGACGCAGAACCTGCTTTCCAGCATGGCCACGGCGGCGCAAAACTCGCTGCTGGAAGGCTGCCCCGTTTTTATTCAGCGACTCCGCTCTAATCCGCAGCTTGCCCAGAAACTAAAACAGATAATGCTGGACTGGGGCTCCGACGAAAAATCAGAGCAGAAGTAATTTTAAGGCGCTGATTTAAAGTATCAATTTTGCCACATCATCTAGCGGCTGCTGTTGCCAGCTCCACAAGTCGTCGGTAACTGGCGGCGGGGTCGGTCTCCCTGAAGATGGCGCTGCCCACGCAAATCACGTCCAGGCCGGTTTGGGCTATCAGGGCGACGTTATTCTCTTTTATACCCCCGTCTATACCGATTTCCACTTCGGGATATGCCTTGCGGAACTCGACGATTTTATCCAGCACCTCGGGGATGAATTTAGCGCCGTAGAAGCCCGGGTGGACGGCCAGGAAGAGCACGCTGTCCACCTGCTTGACCAGCGGGCTGAAGTCGCTGATAGTGGTCTCCGGGTTGACGGCCAGTCCCACCTGCAGGCCCAGCTTTCTGATAGCCTGTATCGTTTTTTCCGGCGACGGCGCGGCTTCAAAGTGAAAAACGATTTTCTCCGCCCCGGCCCGCTTGAAATCCTCCAAGCAGTCTTCTGGACGCAGCACCATGAGATGCGCCTCCCAGTGCAGTTTTGTTTTCAAACCGGCGATATCCTGACAGGAAACGCTGTGGGACGGCACGAACTGCCCGTCCATGATGTCGAACTGGGCGGCATCGGTAAACGACTCCGTCTGGCGTACCAGTTTTTCCAGCTCGGCGGGGTCATTGGTG
>DAOULS010000121.1:0-12874 GCA_034418415.1 Dehalococcoidales bacterium
AGCCTACCAGCTAAAATACTCCCTGATCAGCTGGTAGGCTTTCTATTATCTTCAGATTGTTTAGTTAATTTCAGCCAAACATTGTACGATACGCGGCAGAGCGTATGAGGTGGCGTGGGGCGGGGCGGTGCAACAGGGCTTGACAATTAGCTTTCCACCACAAGCCTGTTCGGCGGTATCTTTGATAATTTCAGCCAGTGCGGGATAGGCCTTTTCCGTAAGTGCCTGGGTACCGTAGCTGTCCTGGTGAGTATCCATACCGCATATCCAGAAAAGCATCTCCGGCTTGAATTTCTTGACTCTTTCCGGCACTTCTCTCCGTACGTTTTCTATCTCCGAGGCGTCGTCGGAGCCGTGGGAGAAACAGAGCTTGGTCTCGTTGGTCGTTAAACTGTCGGCGTCATCGTCCCAGCTGTAACCGTGGCAGAAGCAGATATGCAGGACTTCGCCGTCGTCTTTGAAAATATCCCTGACGCCGTCGGCATGGTGGGTATCCGTATCCACGATGGCGAACCTCTTGGCTTTAAAGTGCTCTCGGGCATGGGGGATTGCCAGTCCGGTCACGCTGAAATAACAGCCTCCCCAAGCGCTGTCGCGGTGGGCATGGTGACCGCCGACGCCGGCAATCACCAGCGCATTATCGAGTTCTCCCCCCAAGACCTTTTCCGTCGCTTCCAGCACCCCGCCGATAGAATAAAGGGACACCCGCCACCATTGAGTTTGCTTTACCTCGTCTATCCACTGTCTGGTATGGATTCTGGCTATTTCTGCCTCGATGGCCGGCCTTGATTCGTAGTGAGTCACGTTTGGCTTGTTAAAAAGCCCGGCTTTCTCGATGCCTTTAAACCCGTCGGCAACGCCCATCGCCAGGCTGGAATAGGCTTCTTTACCGCAAATATCGTGATAAAATACGCCGGTCTTTTTCATCGCGACTCCCTCCGTCAAAGGAACTTAGTATTATTATATCAGATTCGGAGTCACGTGACTTGAGATATTTCCCTAGTTAAACTGGGGGGTTAATTCGGGCTGGTTTTCATTTGTTTTTACGTCCGACTTCTCGCCGGTAAGACGTGTTATTTCATCGCGGTCGTTACAGAAGTCGAATACCATTTCCTTCTTGATAGTGCCGCTCTTGTAAAGCCTTACCAGCGCCTGGTCGAGCAGCTCCATCCCCTGCTGTGCACTCATACGGATAGTGTTAGGCAGCTGGAAGGTCTTGCCATCCCTGATGAGGTTTCTAATGGCGGAATTAGCCAGCATAACCTCGATAGCCGCTACCCGTCCCGAGCCGTCGGTCTTGGGTACCAGGGCCTGGCAGAGGATACCGAGCAGCAGCGATGCCAGACGCGTCTGTGCCAGCGTACGCTCGTGGGGCGGGAACATGTTGGCGATACGCTCCACGGCCTGTGACGAGCTGGGAGCATGGCCGGTGGTCAGCACCAGGTGGCCGGTCTCGGCGACCGTCAGCGCCGTCGAGGCCGTTTCCAGGTCGCGCATCTCACCGACGAGGATAACGTCCGGGTCCTGTCTCAAGACATGCCTTAATGCCTCGGCGAAAGAAAGGGTATCGTGGCCCAGTTCGCGCTGCGTGATGGTGCATTTTTTGTTTTCATAGGTGTATTCGATGGGGTCTTCTATCGTAATCACGCGCCGGCTCTCCGTCTGGTTAAGATACTCAATCATAGACGCCAGCGTCGTCGATTTACCGCTGCCGGTGGGCCCGCTGATTACCACCAGGCCGCGGGGCCGGTTAATCAGTTCCTTGCAGACCGCCGGCAGGCCCAGTTCATCCAGAGTAGGTATCGTTGACGGTAGCAGGCGTGCCACCAGGCTGATGCTGCCGCGCTGTTTGGCGGCATTGAAACGAACTCTGCCTACCTCCGGCACCGTCAGCCCGAAATCGAGCTCCAGGTCTTTCGCGAAATCGCCCATTTCCTTTTCCGACGTTATAGACTTTAACGCCTGCTCGATATCCTCGGGAGATAATGCGGGTGTCCCGTCCGCCGGCAGCAGACTGCCGTGAATGCGGTATAAGGGAGGACTGGATACAACCAGATGCAGGTCGGAGGCGCTTTTTTGTTTCCCCGTTTGCAGTAACTTTATAATATCTGTCATGGTCGGCCTTCCTTTAAATAACATCTTAGTGAGAATTTATAGGTGACTATATCTTCGCCATCCTCTTCATAGCCCAAGATAACCCTGGTGATGTTCAGGATGGTTATTTCGTCGAATCTGTCGGTGGCAAGGAGGTTCCGCACGTACTCCAGCACTGGTTGCTCGCTGGTAGCAATACCATCGATGTTTATTTGACCGCCGGCATGGATCAGCGTCTTCAGGTTCAATTCATCGACAACATTGCCCACGGTGGTATACAAATCAGTGTTCATCAAATCGCCGGTCCGGTTCATATTAATAAAGGCGTTGGTGTAAATCGTATATTGCGCATCGGCCGCGTCGATTGCCGCCTGCAGGTCGGCGATGCTCCTCACCAGAACTCTCTTCTGCGCCTGGCTTTTCTCCAGTGTGAAATTATTGGTAATGACCTGTGTGTTTAAATCGGCGATATTAGCCGCAGTATCCTGGACCGTCATTATCATCATGACTACTATGGCTATCGCTATAGCGACTGCCGGCACTGTCATTACCTGGTTCATGGATACCTGTTTGGGCTGATAAGGCGACGGCAGGACATTCAGGTTCGGCAGCAGCGGTCCGGCTTCCTTAGGAATTTCTTTAAGTGCTAGGCCTACGTTGACGATATAATGTGAGACATCTAACTCCTTTATACTTTTTAACGGCGAGCCCAGCAGTTCTGCTTTCAGGCCGATTTCCTTGGCCAGCGGTTCGTAGAGTTCGGGAGCGGCGGCCAGTTCTCCGGAAACCAGCATGGTCATGTTCGATTGTATGGCATTTTCGGCGTTGTTTTTGTTATAAAACTGGATGGTACGCTTGATATCGTCTTCGATAATGTCGAATTTTTCCTCCAGGGACAGCGCTTCACGGGGAAATGCTACCGTGCGCACCGGCTGGGGTATATTATCGACGATAATGACGATGTCGAATTCCTTGGCCTGCACATCGACGACCACGGCATTGCTTTCTCTGGATAGCCTTGCCAGCGCCAGGGGTTTGATATCCATCAGATAGGGTTTATAGCCTGCCTGGTTGACTACCCTGATTATCATATCGGCCATATCGCGGGGCAAAGCCACAACATACGCATAAAGCTTATCTCCTGGAGCGGGTATCACCTGCCACGAAAGATAAAGCTGCTCGATGGGCACCGGCAATACTCGCTGGGCCTCCCTGGTGATGGCCTCTTTCAGCATCGCCCGGGGCAGCTGGGGCAGGACCAGCGGACGCGTCAAACAGTGGAGTCCGCTCAAGCCGAGCACTATCCTCCTTGAACTCACCTTGTTCGACTTGAGGAGCGTCTTTATTTTATCGGCCAGCTGCGCCTCTTTCTCTTTGGTATCGATGTCTACCAGGCTGGTATCCAGTGGCGCTTCGTCCAGCGTGGCAATACGCTTACCGCGGGTGACCATTAACCGCAGGCTTACGTCATCTATATATAGCGAAACGATGTTTCCCGGCATATCTACGTACCCTCATATGTATAAACGACCATCATGATACCGGCTTCAGTGCCGCCTTCAGCCTCGTCATCCGTAATGACTATCTGCGATGACTGGACATAGCCGGTGCTGTAATTATTGTTCAGTCCGGCGATGAAATCGATAACGTGCTCCAGGTCTCCGGTGACGGCGGCGTTAATGGTTATCAGGGTGCAGGCGACGCCTCCGTAGTCCCCCGCCTGGTTCATCGTTGTGCTTATGGAGTCCACTATTACTTCGTGATAAGCGGCGATTTCGTAAAATTTATCGGTAACATTAACGCTGATAACCGATTGCACCAATCTTTGTTTAGCTTCCGCCAGCAGGCTTTCGCTTTCGCTTAGCTGTTCCTCAAGCTCGGCCATCTGTAACTGCAGCGGCTGGAGGTCCATGAAGCTCAACCTTGTTTCCGATAGAGCTAAGTCCGCATTAAGACTGTCCTGCTCCGATGTCTGACTGAAACGTATCACACCGAGGCTTGCCAGCACCACGATGAATGCACCGGTCGCCAGAATAAGCAGTCCTGTTTTGCTGAACCTGAAACCTTTCATGTTTTATGTCCTAACCGGCCGGCCCGGTTAAAATGCCTGCCCGTACATCGAATACATTGCGGAGACCATTGATAAAGCGATAACACCGACGACACCGGCAATAACGACTGTCATCGTGGGTTGTATCATGGCAATCAGCGACTTTGTCTTGTCCTGCGCTTCCGCCTCATAGTTATTGGCTACCGCCTGTAACGACGCGTCCAGGTTGCCCGTTTCTTCCCCGACCTTTACCATCTGCACCATCATCGGCAGGAAGAGCCGGTTTTTTGACATCGGTTTGGCCAGGCCCTCCCCTTTCAACATCTCCGTCTGGACGTCGTATAAAGCCCGCGCCATTACCCGGTTATTGCACCCCTGGATGACCAGCGGCATGATTTCCGTCAGCGGCAGGCCGGCGGCGTACAGCAAAGAGATGCTCCGGGCGGAGCGGGATAGTTCGTTAAGGTGCTTCACCCTGCCCAGCTGCGGTATGCGCAGCATGATTTTATCGAGGTTGTATTTACCGTCGGACGTCCTGAAGTAGATAAAAGCCAGGCCTATTATGATTAATATCACCAGGAATATCACCATGAAGTTCTCGCGCAGGATTACGGATAAGTCCAGCATCATTTGAGTTATGCTGGGCAGTTCCGCGCCCAGGTCCGAATAGAAGCCGGCGAAAGCTGGTATCACGAAAAACATCAGTATGCCGACGACGATGACGGTAACCACCAGGGCTATCGCCGGGTACATCAAGGCTCCCTTGATTCCTTTCTTGGCGACGATTTCCTTTTCCATGTAATCGGCAACCTGCCGTAGCATCGTCTCCAGGCCACCGGTCTGCTCACCGATACTTAACGACCGGCAGGCAAGTATGGGAAACACGTCCGGGTGCTTGCTCATCGCCACCGAGAGCTGATTGCCGCCCCTGATATCGTCGATTACTTCGGAAATGACCTTTCTTAAAGTGCGGTTGCTTATCTGCTCCTGCATCAGCTCCAGAGAGGTGACGATATTGACCCCGGACTCGAGCAGCAGGGCCAGCTGGCGGAAAAGCATGATGATATCGTTCGGCTTGACCGGGAACAGCTGCGCCGTCAGCTTCCCCAAACTCAAGAACGGCACGAAAGGACGCAGGTTAATCAGGCGGTAACCGGCAACCCCCATCATCTCGGCGATGGATTCTTCGCTGTTGGCGGTCAGTTTCCCCTTGACAATTTCTCCGGACTCGCTGCAGGCAATATATTGATAAAGCATTGTTATTCCCCAGCTTTATTTAAAATCGGCAGTCACTCCTAGACGACGGTGTAGGCGTTACGCATGACCTCCGCCGGAGTAGTTATGTTTTTCCTCACTTTTTTCATGCCGTCTTTTACCAGTGTTACCATCCCGTCTTCGATGGCCTGGGCGCGCAACTCGGAAGCCGAAGCCCCTTTCAGCAGTAAAGCCTTGATATTATCGTTATTAACGAGAATCTCGAACATACCCGTTCTGCCCCGGTAACCGCTGTTGGAGCATGACTTGCAGCCGGCCCCATGCATAAATTCCTTTTTCTCTTCGCCCATTTCCTGGGCGTACATCATTGTCTCCTCCGGGGAGGCTTTCACGGTATGAGCACAATTTGAACAGATGCGCCGCGTCATCCGCTGGGCGACCACCCCGATAAGGGCCGAAGACACCAGGAAAGGCTCCACCCCAAGGTCGATAAGGCGCAGTACCACGCCTACGGAGTCGTTAGCGTGGATTGAAGACAGCACCAGGTGGCCCGTTAGAGCTGACTGAATAGCGATGTTGGCGGTCTCCGCGTCACGTATCTCTCCTATCAGAATAACATCGGGGTCGAGCCGCAGAATCGACCTTAACCCGCTGGCGAAGGTAATGCCGGCTCGCGTGTTGACCTGTATCTGGTTGATGTTGGAAAACCGGTACTCGACCGGGTCTTCGACGGTGATGATGTTGCGCGAAGTTTGGTCGAGAGAATTCAGCGAGGCGTAGAGCGTGGTGGTCTTGCCGGCGCCGGTGGGACCGCTTACCAGAATCACGCCGTAAGGCACCTTGAGCATATTTTCATACAGCGTCAGGCTTTCGGGCAGAAATCCGAGCTCGGATAAATTTAGAGATGCCCTTGATTTGTCCAGCAGACGTAAGACCGCCATCTCTCCGTACACGGTGGCAATGATGGCAACTCTGATATCGATTAGCCGGCCCTTGGCTTTCACCGAGAACTGCCCGTCCTGCGGACGGTGATGGTCGGCTATATTCATTTTCCCCATGATTTTAATCCTGGATATAAGCTGCGTCATGGTGGTCAGGGGCAAGGAAAACATATCCTGCAGCGCGCCGTCGATACGGAAGCGTACCTGCAGGTTCTCATCACCTGGCTGAAGGTGGATATCGGAGGCCCTGGCTTTGACCGCTTCATCGATGATGAGAGACAGCGCGTGGGCTACGGGCGCCTCGAGATTGGGGTCGGCGATAAGTTGCTTATCGACCTTTACGTCCTCGGCGAGTGTAATGCTTGAAATCTGTTTTTCGATTTCCTCGTAGTTCTTGTAGTTCAGGTCGATAGCCTCGAGCACCTCTTCCGGCGTGGCCGCTTCGGTCTCGATACGCATCTGGCTCCAGCTGGCCAGGGCTTCCAGGGCCAGGATATCGGAGGGATTGGCCATGGCGACACGCAGGATATTGCCCTCGATAGCCAGCGGGATAGTTAAATACTTGCGGGCGAGTGCCTCCGGAATTAGGCGCAGTGCCTCCGGCTCGGGTGACTTTTTACTCAAGATATTCTTGATTTCTTCAATAGGTGAACTCATAAAAAGACTGCCTTTTTACATTATGTTATACACCCTACGTTAATCATCTTATATGTCTTTCGTCACTCCCACAATAGCTTTTTGGTCATGGCTAATACGTCAGGTCACATATACCGGGATTGAAACTTTTTCCTCAAAACCGAATCACGTTATTAACACATCTAACATTTAGTGGTAAATAAGTAATATTCAACCGAAACTGATATAATTACAAAGCATGGTGATTGATATTTGCTTTTTTATGTTAAAATATTATGTTAAAATATGGACGTAAGCCTTCAAGGCAAGACCGCAATAACACTGGTTATGAGGAGATACTATGAAAGAGCCGATTGAAAACTTTTTACATTTTTTGGAGGTTGAAAAGGGATATTCCGAGCATACAATTCACGCCTATCGGAACGACCTTACGGGACTGGCCGATTTCGCCGGTAAGGAGTCGGTATCTTCCTGGGCTAATTTCAACCGGCAGACGATGTTAAGCTACATGCTTAATCTTAAAGAGAGGGGCTATGTGCCGACCACGGTGGCGCGCAAGGTGGCCGCCGCTAGGTCTTTCTTCAGCTTTCTGGTGGCGGAAGGCGTCATCAAGACCGACCCCACGGAAAATATGAGCTCGCCGAGCGTCGGCAAGGCTCTGCCCAAGCCAATTCCCATTAATCAGGTGCGCCTGCTGCTGGAGCAGCCCGCCAAGCATTCGACGGCGGAAGCCAAGCGCGACCGTGCTATGCTGGAGCTGTTGTATGCCAGCGGCATGAGAATCAGTGAACTGGTGGCTCTGAATCTCGGCGACGTCAATACCCAAGGCAACTACTTCGTACGCTGTTTCGGCAAGGGCCGCAAAGAGCGCATTATCCCCCTCTACGAGAATATCGCCAAGACGGTACAGGAATATATTGACAAAGACCGACCCCAGCTGGCGCACGGCAAGAAGGACAACGCCTTATTCCTTAACGCCCGCGGCGAAAGGCTTACCCGGCAGGGGTTCTGGCAGAAGCTGAAGGAATACGCCAAGGCGGCCGGACTTGGCCCCAAAGTCAGCCCGCATACCCTGCGGCACAGCTTTGCCACTCACATGCTTAGCGGCGGCGCCGACTTAAGGTCGGTGCAGGAGTTGCTGGGGCACGCCAATATCTCCACCACCCAGGTCTATACCCACCTGACCACCGACCAGGTTCGGCGCACTTACGATAAATCGCACCCGAGGGCTAAATAACATCTTCAGGAGGCAACCGATTGTCATCTAAATCCAAACACGGCAGAGGCAAGCATCGTAAGAAAAAGAGTAAATTCAGGCAGATGCGGCCGGTCACCGGCATACCGCAGGAGACCTCCGGAGATATAGCCCAGACCAGCGCGCCGGCAGCTGCTCCCCCACCGGTAAAAACACATGTTTCTAAAAAGGCATCGGCCACTGCGGCGCTGCCCCTGCACTACGAGTTTATCGGCGGCGACCTTAAGAGAATCGGTATTCTCACGGGTATCATCGTCGTCCTGCTGATTGTGGCGTATTATATTTTCACCTAGTTTTACAGCTTTTATGAAGGACTACGCGACGGCAAGAGCCGGATTGATAAAGCAACTGGCGACGGAAATAAGAGACAAGCGGGTCCTGGCCGCCATGGCGCACATACCGCGCGAACAATTCGTACCGCAGGAGAACCGCTATCTGGCTTATGAAGATGGCCCGCTGCCCATCGGCTACGAGCAGACCATCTCCCAGCCCTTCATTATTGCCCTGATGACGGAAGCGCTGGAGCTTAAAGGAAATGAGAAGGTGCTGGAAATCGGCACCGGCAGCGGCTATCAGACGGCCATCCTCGCCGAGCTGTCCGCTACGGTGATATCCGTGGAGCGCGTACCCGCTCTGGCGGAGTCGGCGCGTAGAGTCCTGGATAGCCTTGGCTATAGAAATATAGAGATATACATAGCTAAAGAAACGCTGGGCTGGCCGGAGAAAGCCCCCTACGATGCCATCATGGTTACCGCCGGCGCGCCCGATATACCCGTCGACTTACTTTCGCAGCTGGCTATCGGCGGCCGCATGGTCATACCGGCCGGTTCGCGCTATGTCCAGGAGCTTTATAAAATAACCAGGCAAAAGGATAAAAACCGCGTTGATAAGCTCGGCGGCTGCCGCTTCGTTGCTTTAATCGGCAAAGGCGCCTGGGAAAACTGACCTTGTAATAAACACGGAGGGAGAAAATGGATATCTTTGAAGCCATCAAAAACAGGCGAAGCATCCGGCACTACAAGCCCGACCCCGTCGATGATAAAACGGTTGAAACCATCCTTGAAGCCGCGCACTGGGCACCTTCTTGGGGCAATCAGCAGTGCTGGCGCTTTGTCGTGGTGCGCGACCCTAAAACAAAGTCCGAGATTGCCGACACGCTGAATAAGGTAACCGTCGATAGCGAGCTGGTGGAGAACGCCGCCGCCGGTGCCATCAGGCATGCCCCCGTTTTAATCGTAATCTGCGCCGAGAAAAGCCAGGCTGGAAAAAGTGCCGATGGCGCCCTGCTTACCGAGAAGGGGGAGCACTGGTACATGTTCGATATCGCCCTGGCGGTGCAGAACCTTACCCTCGCCGCCCATGCCCTGGGACTGGGCACCGTCATCGTTGGCGGCTTTAATGCCTCCAAAGTCGAGAGAATCATCGGCGTCACCGGCGACTGTACTGTGGTCACGATGACCCCTCTGGGCGTGCCTGCTAGCCAGGGACAGGTATCCCCCCGTAAAAAACTGTCGGAGGTCATCTTTAAGGAAAAATTTTAGTTATTAGATAGGATAGACAAATGGATTTATTTGAAGCTATCAAGAACCGCAGGAGTATCCGCCGCTACAAACCCGACCCCGTTGACGACAAAAAGATAGAGGCAATTCTGGAAGCCGGACGCTGGGCGCCTTCCTGGGGCAACTCCCAGTGCTGGCGCTTCGTAGTCGTCCGCGATGCTAAAGTGCGGGCAGAACTTGCCGATACGTTAATGAAAATCAAGCTGCCGGACAAGGAACTGCCCAACCCGGCTGCCGGGGCTGTGAGTACGGTCCCCGTGATTATTGTCGTCTGCGCCAGAATTGGCAGGGCCGGCGCCGGTTACGGGAAACCCGGCGCTGAACCCGAATACGCGACGGATAAAGGCGACTGGTTTATGTTCGATGTTGCCCTGGCTGTCCAGAACATGGTGCTGGCCGCCCACGCGCAGGGCCTGGGGACGGTAATCATCGGCGCTTTCGACGCGAAGCAGGTAGAAAAAATACTGAACGTCCCCGATGGATATCGCGCCGTTACCTTATTCCCCCTCGGCATCCCCGAGCATGAAGGCAAAGCCCCGCCCCGCAAAGAGCTGTCCGAGATTGTTTTTAAGGACAAATTCAACAAGTGATTTAGTCCTTCACACGCTTGCCGTACTCGACCGACTGCGGGTATAATGATAATCGAAGATTCTAGAGAGCAGGTGATTTCATGCCTAAATACGGACTTGATAATATTCACAATGTAGTATTGCTTTCCCACGGCGGTGCCGGTAAGACCTCGCTATCCGAGGCGATGCTTTTCAACGCCGGCGTGGTCAAACGCCTGGGTAAGGTTGATGACGGTTCGACGGTATCCGATTATGACCCCGATGAAGCCAAGCGCCGCATCAGCATCAATCTGTCTTTACTGCCTCTGAACTGGAAAGAGCGCAAAGTCAACATCATCGATGCCCCTGGCTATACCGACTTCGTCGGTGAGGTCAAGGCGGGCATGCGTGTCAGCGAGGGGGCTATTATCGCCGTTTGCGCTGCCTCCGGCGTGGAGGTCGGTACCGAGATGGTTTGGGGCTACTGCGAAGCCGCCAAACTGCCGAGACTGATATTTATCAATAAGATGGACCGCGAGAACGCCGACTTCTTTAAAGCGGTAGGAGAAATTCAGTCCAAACTCGGCAGAAAATGTCAGCCCGTACAGGTAGCCATCGGTGCCAGCGCCGGTTTCAAGGGCGTCGTCGACCTGCTGACGATGAAAGCCTATACCGGCTCGCCGGCTAAGGAAGCCGAGATCCCGGCGGACCTGAAAGCCAGGGTGGACTCTTACCGCGAAAAGCTTGTCGAGTCCATCGCCGAGCTGGATGATAAGCTCATCGAGAAATACCTCGGCGGCGAGGAAATTACTCAAGAAGAGTTCACGAAGACGCTGCGACTCGGCGTCACCAGCGGTAAAATCGTGCCCATACTGGCGGGCTCGGCGTTAATGAATATCGGCATCGACCGCGTGCTGGACGCTATCTATAATTACCTGCCCCTGCCCAAGGAGCAAAAAGTCGCCGCTGCCAGCGGCGCCGTTGAGCCGTCGGAAAGTGCCCCGCTGGCGGCGCTCGTTTTTAAGACCACGGCCGACCCCTATGTTGGCAAGCTTACCTACTTCCGCGTCTATAACGGAGTGTTCACCGGTAACTCGCAGGTATTTAACTCCACCCAGAACGCCGCCGAGCGTGTCGGACAGCTTTATTTCATGCGGGGCAAACCCCAGGAGCCAGCAACGGAAATCAGGGCTGGGGATATCGGGGCAGTAGCTAAGCTGAATGTCACCGTCACCGGAGATACCTTGTGCGCCCAGGAAAAGCAGGTAAAACTCGCCCCCATCGAGTTCCCCACCCCCATTTTCCGCGAAGCCGTGTATCCCAAGAGCAAGACCGATATCGATAAAATGAGTTCGGCGCTGTCCCGCCTTACGGAAGAAGACCCCACCCTGAAGGTACACCGTGAACTGGGCACCGGCGAGACCATTCTTTCCGGCATGGGCGATACCCACCTTTCCGTGGCGGCGGAGAAGATGCAGCGCAAGTTCGGTGTCAATGTCGAGCTGTCGATTCCTAAAGTCCCCTACCGCGAGACCATTACGGCCTCATCCAAAGCCGAGTACAAGCATAAGAAACAGTCCGGCGGACACGGCCAGTTCGGTCACGTTTTCCTCGCGCTTGAGCCGCTGCCCGACCGCGGCGAGAATGAGTTCGCCGAAAAAATCGTCGGTGGGTCCGTACCCAAGAACTACATCCCGGCCGTGGAAAAAGGTGTGGTGGATGCTTACTCCGAAGGCTGTCTGGCCGGCTACCCGGTTATCGGCGTTAAAGCGACCCTCTACGACGGCAGTTTCCATCCGGTCGATTCTTCGGAAATCTGTTTTAAAATCGCCGGGGCCGGGGCGTTCAAGAAAGGCCTGGCGGAGGGACAGCCCATCCTGCTGGAGCCTATCATGAACCTCAAGGTGACCGTCCCCAACGACCTTACCGGGGATATCATCGGCGACCTCAATACCAAGCGCGCCCGCGTCATGGGCATGAACCCGGAGGGCGGCACCAATGTTATCGAAGCCCAGGTGCCCCTGGCGGAAGTCCAGCGCTACAGCATCGACCTTAAATCGATGACGCAGGGCCGGGCGACCTATATCGTGGAGTTCGACCATTATGAGGAGGTCCCCGCCAACATCACCCAGAAGCTGGTAGCCCAGAAACAGGCGGAAAAGGAAAAGGATTAAAAGGAGATTTATCGTGAAGCTGGCTTTGAAGGATGTGAATGAAGAGGACCGTGGAGTAATCGCTCCTTGTGGTATCATCTGTCTCGGTTGTGATGGCCATCAGGATGAGAGTCTGCAAGCAGCAAAAAGGGTCATCGAGATCTGGGAGGGTATGAACCTTCCAGATGTCTCTGGTCTTGCTGGTCTGAAAGCACAGGAAATAATCGATACACTGAAAACACTCAAAGAATACGTTGGCAGAAAAGAGAAGACGGGGCCTTGCCCGGGTTGTTTCAAGAATGGGGGACCCTCCGCATTTTGCAGCGTTGCGAAGTGCGTCAAGTCAAAGGGATACTGGACATGTGCTGAATGTGAGGATTTCAACCCGGAAGCTGAAAATCCTTGCCCTCATTCTGATACCGA
>DAOULS010000122.1:0-21848 GCA_034418415.1 Dehalococcoidales bacterium
TGCGCCGAGAGAATTGACGCCGGACTAGCCAAGGGACTCAAGCCCGGTGTTGACCGCGAAGCCACGCCCGCCTGTGTGAATACCTGCCCGGCCAGAGCGCTGACCTTCGGCGACCTTGACGACCCCAATAGCGAGATATCCCGCCTGATTCGTGAAAAGAAGGGTTTCCAGCTGCATCCGGAATACAACACCGACCCCTCCGTTTTCTTTATCGACGGGAAAATCGGGCAGTCGGACGAACCAAAGGCCGATGATACACCAGAAAAAGAACCCGAAGCAATAGGAGTTGGCGACTAAAGTGGAAGCACACCAATGGATGATCAAGTACACCCGCCAGACGGAGTGGATCGACCGCCGCGGCATCTTCCTCTGGATTGCCTTTTACGCGGGGGGACTGGGCGGGGGTTTATATTTAGTGTCGCTGTATTTCAACAGCCTGTGGGGCATGCTGATAAGCTGGCTGATAATCGCCGTTATCAAGGGCGGCACGCACCTGGTTTACCTGGGCAAGCCGCTGCGGTTCTGGAGGATTATCACCAGGCCGCAGACTTCATGGCTGGCGCGGGGTTTTATCTTCGTAATACTTTTTGTTATCTTCGGGGCGATACAGATGTCGCTGACCCACTGGCTGCCCGGGAGCGCCGCCGAAATCGTTTTCAAGTCGCTGGCCGGCATCATGGCTTTTGCCGTGGCGCTTTACACCGGCATCATCCTGAAAAACATGAAGGGCGTACCGTTCTGGAACTCGACCCTGCTGCCGATACTCTTTATTTTGTGCGGCCTGCTGGGCGGCTTCGGGCTGTCCGTGGTTATCGCCCTCAATGGCGGTGATATCAACCTGGCCGCCGCGGAAACAGGGAGTCGGTGGCTGCTATTAGCCAACGTCCTGTTAATCGGCATCTACCTCTGGCAGGCGTCGATCAAGGAAGGCACCAGCAAGCAGTCGGTCCTGAAGCAGCTTCATGGCCATAACGCGCCGATATTCTGGATAGGCATCGTATTACTCGGCATCGTCATACCAATGGGCATCGCCCTGGCCGGTCTGTTAATAAAGGACATGTCGTCCATCGTTCTGATAATCGGCGTCGTCTGCGAGATTATAGGCGGGCTGGCATTGAGATACGTCGTCCTGAAAGCCGGCGCCTATAAACCGCTGGTCGCCAAACCTCAGTAGCGGCCAGCCAGAAAACAAACACTCACCACCCACAAGCTTGAAGTCATATACTGAAATATAATTATATATCGAAAGATAGGGAACCATGGGAGAAAGAAAGGTAATCAAAACAACCTGCAAGAGCTGCCACGGCGGCTGCGGCGTATTGGCGACCATCGAGGACGGTAAAATCGTCCACATCGAAGGCAACCCGGAAGCGCCGACCCTGGGCACGATGTGCTCCAAGGGACTTTCCAGCATCCAGCATGTCAACCACCCGGACCGGCTGCTCTACCCGCTGAAGAGGACGGGCGAAAGAGGCGAGGGGAAATGGCAGCGTATCAGCTGGGATGAGGCGCTGGACACCATCGAGCAGAAGATGAAGGAGTCCATCGCCAAACACGGGCCGAGCTCCATCGCCGTATCACAGGGGACGGGGAGGGGCTATAACGAATACACCCACCGCTTTGCCCGCTCCATCGGCACGGCCAATATCATCACGCCGGGGTACATCTGCCACAGTCCGAGATTAGGGCTATACGGGCTAATTACCGGCTACGGGAGGCTCTACTGCGACTACCACGGGTGGGGCGGGGAGTTCCCCAAGACGCAGATATCCTGGGCCAAGCAATTGGAAATCAGCAGCGCCGACGGGGAAATGGCAGTATGGTTCCTGAACAGCCTGAAGCACGTCAAGAACCTCATCGTCATCGACCCGCGGGAAACGGCGCTTTCCTCCCGGGCGACACTCTGGCTGCAACTCAGGCCGGGCACGGACGCCGCCCTGGCGCTGGCGATGATTAACGTCATCATCAACGAAGGGCTGATAGACAAAGAGTTCGTCGAGAAGTGGACCTACGGCTTCGACAAGCTCGCCGAAAGAGTGAAGGAATACACGCCGGAACGCGCCGCGGAAATCACCTGGCTGAAAGCCGAAGACATAGTCAAGGCTGCCAGAATGTTCGCCATCGATACGCCCGGCTGTATACAGATAGGCAGCTCGCTGGAGCGGCAGGCCAACTGCGGCCAGACGTTGAGGGCGATTATCTGCCTGCTGGGCGTGACCGGCAACATCGAGAGGCCGGGCAGCATGATTTCCTGGGTGCCGCCGGACACCGGCCAGCGCGAGGAGTTTTTCACGGAAATACCGATTACCGACGAGATGCGCAAGGGCATCGTGGGAAGCGAACAATACAAGATGGGCGCCGCCCGCACGGCGCACTCCGATACGGTCATCAAGCAGCTTTTGAACGGCAACTCGGTCATCAAGGTATGGTTCAGCGTCGGTGGGCAGCAGATACTGCACCTCGCCAATACCAAAGAGGTAATGGAAGCTCTTAAGAAGGTAGAATTCCTCGTCCATACCGACCAGTTCATGGGGCCGATGGCGGAAATCGCCGATATCGTTTTGCCGGCAGCCCACTGGCTGGAAATCGACGATATTTTCGATATGCACCCGCGCTTCATGATAGAGGCCCACAATCGAGTGGTGGACCCGCCGGGGGAAGCCTGGCAGGACAGCAAGATATTCAACGAGGTGGGCAAAAGGGTAGCGCCTAAATACTGGTTCGAAAACGTGGAAAAGATGCTGGACTACCAGCTGAAAAAAGGCAATATGACCTGGAAAGATTTCAGTAAAAAGGTGGTCCACGCCCGCATGGGCAAAGACCAGATATATTATAAATACAAGACCGATTACTGGCGGAAAGGCGGGGGGTTCCCCACGCCGACCGGCAAGATGGAGCTGTTCTCGACGGTGCTGGAGAACCTGGGCTACGACCCGCTGCCCTACTTTCAGGAGCCGGGAGAAAGTCCGGTATCGACGCCGGAGTTAGCTAAGGAATTCCCGCTCGTATTAACGACGGGCTACCGCCAGCCTTTCTATTTCCTTTCGCAGTACCGGAACATACCCTGGCTGCGCAGCTTTCAGAAAGACCCGGTGATGCAGATACACCCCGATACGGCCAAGGAATGCGGCATCGAGGACGGCGACTGGGCCTGGATTGAAAGTCCGCGCGGTCGCATCAAGCAGAAAGCGCGACTTTTCCCGGGGATTCTGCGGGGGGTGGTCATGGCGACGGCCAACTGCTTCTATCCGGAATCGCCGGGGCCGCTGCACGGACTGTTGAAGTCCAACCCCAACGTGCTGACGAACAACAACCACTGCGACCCGATGTACGGCTCGCCGGACCTGACCGCACTGTTATGTAAAGTATATAAGGCGGAAGACGAAAAAGACGAATAGAAAAAGTCATTGCGAGGAGTCCCGATGGAATCAGGACGACGTGGCAATCTCAATCATTGTAGTAAATATAGCATAGGGATTGCCACGCTTCGCTCGCAATGACAGGACCTATAACACACTACCCTCTTTTTTACCAAGAGAGGGTTTTTGTTTTAGTGATTAATCAAAAACAATGATGTTGCGCAGGGCTTCGCCCTTTTCCACCGCCTGAATGGCTTCATTGATTTTCTCCAAGGGGTACCGGGCGGTGATAAGCTCGTCAAGCTTGAGAATGCCGGCCTTATAAAGGTCGATGAGCTTGGGTATCTCCGTATGCAGCTGCGTGGTGCCCATGTAGCTGCCGGTCAGCGTCCTTTCATCCTTGATGAATATTAAAGGCGACATAGTGAGAGTGTCAGTGAGCTTAGGCAGGCCGACGATTACCGTCATGCCCTGTACCCCGGACATTTCCAGTCCCTGGGCTATGGCGTCGGTACTGCCCACGGTAATAAAAACATATTCCGCCCCGCCTCCGGTTATTTTCTGGACTTCCTTAACCGCATCCTTCTTGGAGGCGTTGACCAGGTGCGTCGCGCCGAAAGTTTTGGCGGCTTTTAGCTTTTTATCAGCAATATCGACGGCGATAACCGGATTAGCCCCGGAGATAGCGGCGCCCTGCACGGCGTTGAGACCGACGCCGCCGACACCGATAATAATGCAGCTGCTCATCACGGGTACTTTAGCGCGGTTCACGACCGCCCCGAAGCCGGTGATAACCCCGCACGCCAGCATGCAGGCCCTGTCCATCGGCATATCGGCGGGGACTTTCACCAGCTGGGACTGGTCGACGACGGTATATTCGGCGAAGCTGCCGACCTTGAAAAGCATGGCAAGGTCCTGCCCCTTCTTGTTATGCATGCGCGTCTCGTTATCCATCGGCCAGATGGCGTTGCACTGGTGGCTGCGGCCCGTTACACAATACTTACACTTGCCGCAGGCAATCAGCAAAGACACCAGGACGGGGTCCCCCTTCTTAAAACCGGTCACTCCCCTACCCACCTCCTCCACGTAGCCCGCCGATTCATGCCCGCCGACGATGGGGAGCTTATCGGGGAGGTCGCCCCTTAAGATATGGATATCGCTGTGGCAGACGGCGGTGGCCGCCAGCTTGACCTTTACCTCGCCGGCTTTGGGCGGGTCCAGGACTATGTCTTCAACCGCCAGCGGTTTGCCGACTTCATAACAGACTGCAGCTTTCAAGTTGTCCTCCTAACATCCTAAAATTCCAGCATAACCAGTCTATTTCCCCTTTAAAATAAAGTCAAATTTAAACCGGTCTATTTGACAAAGGAAGTTTTGAAAAACTATCATTAGATAGGAAGCAGTTCAAATTACTTATATATCCGGAAAGGAGCGCCTATGGCTAAACCCAGAATTTTAAATATCGTGGCTACGGAGTGCGCTGCCAAGAACGATGCGAGATTCAACGAGTGGTATAACGAGGTGCACATACCCCTGTTGATGAAATACAAGGGCATCAAGAAGGTGACGCGCTACAAGATGCTGAACGGGAAAACCAAGAAACCGAAATATATAGCGATTTACGAATTCGATACGAAGCAAGATCTGGACGGACTTCCCGCCAGCCGTGAATTCAAAGCAGCCATCGAGGAGATGCAGGAGACCTGGAAAGGCGAGACGTTCGATATCAAGTGGGCGGTCAGCTGCGAACCGCTGGGGTCATGGGAGAGTTAATAATACCATAATAATCAGGAGAAAGCCCGATGAGCAGGATGTTAGCCGGCCTGTGGGACTCTACCGCAACCTTTAAGAAATGCACTGTTACCAAGACACTGTTTATTTTTCTGTGTTTGCTTGACCTGATACTTACGCTGGTGGCGATAAACCTGGGGCTGTCTGAAATAAATACGCTGGTTCTCTACCTGATTCAAATACCAGCTTTGTTCATTGTAGTTAAACTGTTTCTACCAATAATAATTGCCTGGATTCTACCAGGCAAATTATTAATACCTTCTATTTGTCTATTGGCGCTCGTCGTTATCTGGAATATCAAGGAACTGACTGTCTTTTTGCTGCAGTAGCCCCTATTTGTTGGCGCCGACTTGCGTGAGCGTTTCTTCTTTCTGATACAGCATGCCCATTTTTTCCAGGTATAGCCTGGCGGCGCTGACCCTCAAATGCTTGGAATTATAATCGGGGTCGGCCTTGAGTTTGCTGTACATGCTGTTGAGATGGTGTTCCACGGTCTTGATGTCGATGAAGAGGGTGTCGGCGATTGACGAGTTGGTGTAGCCCTGTGAGAGCAGGCTAAGAATTTCCAGTTCGCGGGTGGTGAGTTGTTTCAGGAAGGGGCACTCGGGTTTACCGGCGAACATAAAAGTAGCCAGCGGTGGGTCGAGAATGACCTGCCCCTGGCTGACTGCTAGAACCGTCTGGCAAAGCTGGTCGACTTTATCGAGGGACTGTTTCATGAAGAGAGCCATACCGCTTTCGCCGCAGAGCGCCAATCGGCGCAACAGCTCAATATCCTGCGAGCTGTAACTTACGATTAATATGACGATACCCATCCTCGGGTGTGAATTTCTGATTTTTTCCAGTTCTTCGATAACGTCGTTATCGAGTTTTTTGATGCTTAAGAGCATAACGCGGGGAGTGAGTTCCGCCACCGCTCTTATCATTGAGCCTTTTGACCCGTTGCCGGAGACACGCAGTACATCGATATTAGCATTTCGTGGTAATACGTGGGTATATAGTTCCCGGAAGATTTCCTGTTCCTCAATTACTAACAAACTTATGCTATCAGAACTTGACTGCATCATGGCTTTACCTTTCTATTCAGAACCCAATTTTTATTCCTCACAGCCACCGCATTCGGTCAAATAACATTAAAATTCTAGTCTAGTTATATAAAGATAGGAATAAAATTTCATAAACAAAATATTAAAATTCCATTAATTTTCGTTTATTTTCGCCATTTGGCAATGGTTTGCCGGGATAAAATAGCACACGCCTTTTGATTCTGCCACCATTGTTGCCAATTTACAATAGATGCTGCCACCCAATTTAGCATGGGGAAAATTTTACTTTAAAGCTAAATGATTCCCCTAGTCCATTTTAGGAAAAGGGCTCGGCAAGATTGGGGATGGTCTGGTGTTCAGATAAAGCTGGCGGAGGTAAATTTATATTATCCATGCCATGAAAGGACTTTGAGTGATGCATCGGTTGGCTGGTAAGGCATTTGGCATATACGAGTATTGTATCAGTTCCGCAGCAGCTGGAAAGTCGATTATTTCCAGTATCAAGACGGCAGTCTTTGATAACATGACTCTTTCCGCTGGTTTCCCCGGCCGGCCAGCTACCGCAGCTCAAATTTTTATTCATACAGACGACAAACTCCTCCAGGAAACCTTAAACGCTTCGCTACCCGTCCCCTGCCCTGTTGCTGTGCCGGAGAGCGAATCGTTTGGCGTGTCCCGGGGGAAGAATGTCATTTAATTAACGAATTTACGTCTGCTTGCAGTCATATAAGAACGATGTCAAGCAGTAATCCTAATAAAGGTCACGCATGAAAATTGAAAGCAAAAAATTGGAAGGGGGTGATTTTAAAAAGACAATCATCTATATCCTTACAACAGATTCATTAACCGAAAGCATCACAGAAACACAAAATTCCTAAGACTTAGTAGGAGGAAACATGTACAACAAATTCTTTAAACGAGAGAAAGGCATTACAGGCCTTGAGACCGCTATCATCCTGATTGCATTCGTGGTGGTAGCCGCGGTCTTTGCCTATACTGCTCTTTCTGCAGGTCTTTTCTCGACCCAGAAAGCCCAGGAAGCGGTCTATTCCGGGCTTAAAGAAGCTCAAAGCACGCTAGAGCTCCGCGGCGGCGTTATCGCCACGGCCGGAACTCCAGGTGCCGGCGGCGACATCAAGCAGCTGACTCTCGTGTTTTCCAATGTTCTCGGCGGTGAGCCAGTTGATTTCACGGAGCCGCTGCCCGACGGAACCAATAACGGTATTGCTGCAGACGGCAGCCCGAACAAAGTGGTAATCAACTACATCGATTCCAACCAAGTGGTCACTAACCTTTTCTGGACCTGTGTACCGCTGGGCACCACCGACGGCGATGACCTGCTGGAGGCCGGTGAAAAATTCCAGATTACCATAGGTTCCGATGACCAGGGTTTAGCCGGCGGCAACCTGCTTGACGCTCTTTCAGTGCAAGCCCTTTCGGTCAACGATACCTTCACACTCGAGATAGTGACGCCTATCGGTGCCGTACTCGTTATTGAAAGGACCACACCACCCTACATAGACACAAAAATGAATCTTCGCTAAATAAGTAAGACCGAAAAAGCGGAGGAAAAGGAGAAAAAATGCTCAAGAAATATTTAAGAAAAGAGAAAGGCATTACGGGCCTTGAGACCGCTATCATCCTGATTGCATTCGTGGTGGTAGCCGCGGTCTTCGCCTATACTGCCCTTTCCGCGGGTCTATTCTCGACCCAGAAAGCCCAGGAAGCAGTCTATTCCGGGCTTAAGGAAGCCCAGAGTACCCTGGAACTCAAAGGGGCGGTTATCGCCACCGGTAACATTACCGGTGATTCCGGTACAGTCGGCGAGATAACGTTTACCGTATCCAACGTTCTCGGCGGTGAACCGGTCGATTTCACCCCGCCTTCCGGCGGTGCCGCCGGCTTAGCCACCGGCAACTCACACAAGGTTGTCATCAACTATCTTGATTCAATGCAGGAAGTAGATAACCTCTATTGGACCGTTGCCAAGATGGGGAACGACGACGGCGACTATCTGCTGGAGACCGGAGAGAAATTCCAGGTTACCGTCGGCAGCCAGAGCGGCGAGGGAAATCTCTTTGACGCTCTTACGGATAACCTGAGCGTGAACAGGACTTTCAGTCTGATCATCATGACGCCTATCGGCGCCGTGCTAACGATTGAAAGGACGACACCGCCCTACATCGACAAAATCATAAACCTGCGCTAATTAGTCTTTGGCGTAAAGCCATGAAGTTAAAGGAGAAAAAATGCTAAATAAATTTGTGAGGAAGGAAAAGGGCATTACCGGGCTGGAGACAGCTATCATCCTGATTGCCTTTGTCGTGGTAGCCGCGGTCTTTGCTTACACCGCCCTTTCCGCAGGCCTCTTTTCTACCCAGAAGGCGCAGGAAGCGGTCTATTCCGGGCTTAAAGAAGCCCAGAGTACCCTGGAACTCAAGGGTGGAATTATTGCTACCGGTAACGTTACGGGTGCCAACGGTTGTATCGGACAGCTGACGTTTACCGTTGCCAATGTACTCGGCGGCGAACCGGTGGACTTCACCCCGCCTTCCGGAGGTACGGACGGCATAGCTACGGGAAATGCCCATAAGGTTGTTATCAACTACATCGATAACGCTCAGCAGATAACGGATCTATATTGGACCGTTGACAAGATGGGGAACGACGACGGCGACTATCTGCTGGAAACCGGCGAGAAATTCCAGATAACGGTGGGAGATGCTGACGGCGGTGCGGCAGGGAACATGGTACAAGCCCTCGACCCTGACCTAAGCGTCAACGACACATTCAGCATCGTGGTGATGACACCAATCGGTGCTGTACTCACCATCGAGCGCACTACACCGCCCTATATCGATAAGATAATCAACCTGCGCTAGGGTAAATTGGTCACAAGTTAAGCACGCGGGGTGGGGGCCTCCATAAACGGAGCCCCACCCCGAACCGTGGTTTTTAATGGGAACGATCCGCTTCCTAACAGCTGTGAGATGTGTAGATGTTTGCCGCAAGCATCTGCTCCAAAGTAATAATGGAGGTCTTTTGTGGACAAAGCCATAACAACAGCTCTACTAATCATAGCGGGGGTTGTATGTATGATATTTGTCTTTAATAGTGTTTATCCGATGATTAACCGTTCCAGCGAGGCGATGACCAGCATGGCCGAACAGGTCGACGAACGGATGAAGAGTCGGATTAACATTGTTCATGCGGCAAATAACTCCACCCGTACACAGATTTATCTGTGGATAAAGAACGTCGGCACCCAGCGCATCCTGGCTGTCGAGGAGAGCGACCTGTTCTTCGGGCAGGAGGACGACTTCGAGCGTGTGCCCTACGTGGATGACGCCGAAGGCGCCTACCCGTATTGGTACTTTGAACTGGAGAACGATACGGAATGGAAGACCAGCGCCACGATAAAGGTGACGATTACATATGATAGTGACCCGGGTGCCGGGACATATTTTGCCAAGTTTATTATCCCCAACGGGATATATGATGAATTTTATTTCAGCATGTAGCGGGGCATGAAATGGAAACAGCGATAATCTCTATAATCTGCATCGCCCTGATGATTTTCGGGGGCATGGCGATGGCCCAGGGACTGATGACATCGGTCGATGCCAGTACCGAAGGGCTAAGTGAAATCGGGGAGAGAACGGAAACAATCATGAGGACCGAGCTGACACCGATGAGCACAAATATAACGCTAATCGCCGGCGCCGACCCGCTGGATATCGTGCTGAAGAATACAGGCCAGACCAAGATGGCCGATTTTGATAAATGGGATATTATCGTCCAGTATTACGACGATTCCGGCGATTATCATGTGGAATGGCTGCCCTACGCTCCGGGAGGGGCCGGGACTTACGAGTGGGAGGTGGGCTGGATAAAGCTGGACGGCGCCGCCGAAATGTACGAACCGAATGTACTGAACCCGGGTGAAGAAATAATGATAAGAACCTGGCTCGACCCGTCAGTAGGCGTCGGCACGACCAATATGGTGGTGATATCCACGCCCAGCGGAATCTCGAGCTCAACTTACTTTTCACCCTAAAGAAATTAAATGAAAAGCAGCGATATGAAAATGATATTTAAATACAGCGGGTACCGCTAGGAATGGCAGGGAGTCGATTACATGGCAGCAGCACTGGTAACGATAATATGTGTAGCCATGATTATGGTGGGAGGCATGATGTTGTCACAGGGTCTATTGACCTCGGCGGACACGACGGCAATAAACTTCGATAAAATAAGCGTTCTGGAAAGCGAAATAACGCGGACGGACCTGATTATTCTGCGTGCCGTTAAGCTTTCCTGGGGAGACTATTTGCGGGTGACGGTCAAAAACAACGGACAGACCAAGCTGGCCAGCTATGATAAATGGGACGTTATCGTGAGTTATGAAGATGACAGCAGCGGTGTATATACAAAATGGCTGCCTTACAGCACCACATTACCGCTGAATAACGAATGGCTAAAGGCAAGAATCGGTCTTAACGGTCCGATAGAGTTCTTTGAGCCCGGCATTATAAATCCGCTGGAGGAAATGGTCGCCCTGATTATTCTGAACCCGGCGTCGGGTACTGGCACCAGCGGGACCGTATCCATCGCCGCCCCGAACGGCGTATATACCTCACTGCCGTTTTTAAATCTCGGCTACACCAGACTCACTCCTCAATCGGAGAATATCACCATCGCCAATACCGCATACTACGAACTGGTGGAGGCGGCCCCGGCAGATGGAAGTCCGATGATTATAAGGGCAGACTTTGTCAAGAATGAGGTTGACAGGAAACTGCTTTATAACGAAGCCGATTCCACACGCGCGGCGCAGTTCATCTACCCGCTCGTGGGCATCGACCAGATACCGTCGGCTAACTGGACAGTCAATTACCGCTGTTTCCTGTCCGACGGATTTTTAACCGCCCAAAACGACAGGTTTTATTTAAGCGTCGATATAAAAATAATGACCAAGGACGGCGCCTTAAGGGCCGCCATCAACGGCGTTCCGGCGGCCGAGGTATCGCTTAATCGAGACCAGCTGGATACGTGGATAACGGTAAGCGGTAACTACATTTTCCCTGAATATACGGTGGTGGACGAAGACGATTACCTGGTCATCGAGTTTTACGGCGAAACAAAAGACAAGATAAATAACGGGTTCGTACTGATAGACATCGATGATGATTTATTGCCGGTTGCGGACCAGACGAGAATAGAAGCGTAAAAATGAACATAGTGAAAATGATAAAGGCACTCCCGTTCTTCGATAGGAGCACAAACGGCAAAAAGCGCGGTAAGGCCGCGTTAAGCTTTGATTTGTATTATCAGCTGTCTTACATGTCGACGATAGCCGCTTCCGGCGTGCCGCGCGACCAGATTTTCGAGCGTTCTTCCGAGATTCAATGCACGTCAGCCGAGTACTTTAAGAGAGTGGAACTGGCGCGCCGGCGTTTGAAGTATGACTACGCTCGCGCCTGCCGGGCGGTAGGCGAACCGGCTAAAGATGCGGAGATGAAGGGACTGCTGCTGCGCCTTTCCAGTTCGCTGATTTCCGGCGAACCGGAGGCCGACTTCCTCTCCAGAGAAGCCAACGCCCGCGCGCAGGACTATGAAAACGAATACGGACGAAATCTGGAAGCGATGAAAATGTGGACGGACGCCTATGTCTCCCTGATTCTTTCGGCGATTCTGGTCGTGGTTATCGGTATCGTCTCAACGATGATATGGAAAATCGAGACATCGCTGATAATAGCCATGGCTTTTATCGCCGTAGCCGTAACGGGTGTCGGTGTCTGGCTGATATGGGTAGTATCGCCCAAAGAAAAAGTCGTCCTGAAATGGCCCGGCTCTAAAGAACAAAAATTGGCTGTCAAGTTACTCAAGCCGGTTCTGGCGGCAGTAATCGCTGTGGCTATTTTATTTATTGTTACCGGGCAAAACATCGGTCTGGCCCTGCTCATTATCGCGGCTATTGTCTACCCCCTCGGGTTTATCATGACCAGGGACGATAATAAAATAAACAAACGGGACAACGAGGTCGGCACGTTTCTACGTTCTCTGGGAGGCGTATGTTCGTCACTGGAGACTACAATCAGTGCCGCGCTGGCACGAATCGATATTAACGCTATTAACATTTTACGTTCATCCGTTAAAAATCTGCATACCAGACTCACTGCCGGCATAAAACCGAAATTATCATGGAAAATGTTTATCGACGAGACCGGCAGCGAGCTGGCCAACCGCAGCGTGGGCATGTTCTACGATGCTATCGAAGTGGGCGGTTCGGCGGACGAGGCCGGCCATCAGTCTGCCTTATTCGCCAGCAGATTATCGCTGCTCCGCGCCCACCGCAGAACGATATCCAGTCCCTTCCGCTGGCTCTGCATCACCATGCATGCCGCGATTATTTTTATACTCGTCTTTATTACCGAGGTGATAGTTGCCTTCGGAAGTATGGTCGCCGAAGCCCAGGCAAGCATACCTAATATATCCAGTACACGAACTATAACTTCTTTTTCCAGCTTCAACCTTTCCGGCCTGGAAATCATGCAACACCTGATACTGCCCCTGGTACTGATATTCACCGTTGCCAATGCGATTGTGCCGACCCTGGCGGAGGGGGGCAGTAAATATAAAATTTTCAGCAATCTGGGAATTACAGCGGCTATTTCCGGCATCGCTCTGCTTGTGTTGCCGGCACTGGCCAATCAATTATTTACGGTCGTCTCCAACATGTAAGGAGGAAGCAATATGGACCCACACGAACAGCTAAAAGAAATGGAAATGGAACTACAAGAAGTTAAAGAAGACTTAAAGGATATGTTATTTGACATCCGCGCCTATTTAATGGAAGCCCAGACACCGATTCCCAACGACCTGGAAAAGGAAAGACTCCGCGATGAGCTTGAGGCAGGAAGGAGGTAAGGTAAGATGGTGGAAGAGAGCAGACTTGACATACTGCAGGATGAAATAAAGTTACTGAAGGCGGAGGTCAAAAACTCTCTCGCGAGCGTCCGCGATTATCTTTTAAACATGGAACTGCCGTCCTCGGAATTCTCGACTATTCTGGCGGCCCTGGCCGGTGACAACGCCGACCCTCAAAAGATGAACGTCGACAGTCATGTCGATAACGACAAAGCGGGGAGCATGCCCCAACCGGACTTGTTCGATGACAAAATGGATAACGCCGACGAAGTAGGAGAACCGGGCGAATACGAGGAAATGCTTGATTTCGAGGAGCCGGACAAGACAGACGAATATCCCGAAGAAGCGCCCGACGACGGTGCGTTTGAGGAAGAGAGCCCGCCGGCTGAAGACATGAAACTGGCCGAAGAATTACCCGATGAAGTCGAAGAGGACGAAGAAGAGACCCCACCCGAAGACGAACTGGAAGAACCCGAAGAAGAAGTTAATACAGACGATGAAAACGACGAGGTTACCGAAGCAGAACCAGAATTACCCCTTGAGGAGGTACAACCTATGGAATACGACCGACCCGCCAGCGATGCTACCCAGGGGATACCCAAAGTTAACATGCTGGCCAACCTGATAAACTGGGTGGCGAAAGCCAGGCAGGAAGTAGGCTGCGAACAATTACCGGCATTACTGGAGGTCTACGGTACCAGCGGCCACCTGTCGCCGGAGATGAAGGATATTATTATTCATCTTGCCGAAATCGTGACCGAGCACCCCGAAGTAGCCAGCGAACCTGAAATCTGGAGCCAGTCCATATTATCGCTGCACGGTATTCTTACCGGCGGCGACGCCCCGCTAAATCCGGTAATACCCTCCTGGGTGGATAGCAGCGATGAAGCGGAATCAGCGTCCGATGAGGAAATAATCGAAGTGGATAAAAATAAACCGGCTAAATTGAAGCTGGTATTTCCCGGAGGCAACGGAAAAAGCAAGGAGTTCTGTATCAATCTGACACCGGAAGAGGATGGCGATAGTTAGTTTAAGTAAAAATATGTCCTCCGGCAGGAGAGGTGATTTATATGCAAAAAAGCGATAAAAAGAAAGAAGCCGTAGTTACCGGAATAGTTGAAGTCGATGATAAACTCGGCGGAGGCATCCCGCTCTGTTCCCTCTGCCTTATCGAAGGACACTCCGATGCCGGTAAAAGCGTACTATGCCAGCACCTTACCAACGGCACGCTGCTGAACGCGGAGATTTCGGTGGCCTACTACACGACGGAAAACAATATCAGAAGCCTGATAAGCCAGATGGACTCGCTGAACATGAACATTCTGGACCATTTCCTGGCGGACCGCTTGAGGATTTTCCCATTGACCTTCCGCAGCGGCCTGCCTCACGGGCATAAACCCTTCCTGGTGCTAACGCACCATTTTTCCAACCTTCCTCAAGAATTCAAGCTGATAATAATCGACTCGATTACCCTGCTGGTAGCGCACAGCGAGCCGGTGGCGATTATAGACTTCTTTTCCCGGTGTAAATCCCTGTGCGACCAGGGGAAGACGATAATCGTGGTAGCCCATTCTTACGCCTTCGAGGAGGACATTCTGTCACGAACACGCTCGCTTTGCGATGCGCGTTTCAAGCTGCGCCTGGAACAGGTCGGCGAGAGCATGATTAAGCTGATGGAGGTCTTAAAAGTACGCGGCGCCGACCGTCCGACCGGAGACGTGGTCAGTTTTAACATCGAGCCCAGGCTCGGGATGAGAATTATTCCTCTGGCTAAAGCCAGAGTCTAGGAGAGCAGGTGAACTATTACCCCTTTGAAATAAAGCCATGCCCCCAAGAATGCGGCAGTACCTGCGGCACTCACCTGGATAAGTGTCCTCTATTTCAGAAATTACCGGAGGACCTGCAGAAGGAGTGCCGGGATAGCCTGCACCTGCTCCAATATCTTTACATGCTGCCCCTCGATACCATGGAAATACCCAAGTACTATGAAAAAATAACGCTGAAAATGCTGGGCATGAAAGACCCGAATCTTATCTATAAAGCCGCTAACGGCGTGTACATCCACATTATGCCTAATTCCGAAGACATCAGGGACTATTACATCGCCATCGAGCCCAGCATCGTGGAAACGCAAGAAAGCATCCTTGAACAAACAGAGATGCACCTGGCGGAACACGTAGAAGAACTCACCGATGTGCTTGAGTCATCAAACCGACTGAATGTCATTATGGATATCATCGATAGAATAGTATATGTAAGCGACGCCAGAACCGCGGTTGCCGTTAAGAAAACAGGGAAAGACAAGAGCAACGGCAACGGCAATAAAAATGTTGCGGTTAAAGTAAAGGACAAAAAGAACGGCGATAAGTCCCAGATTTTAAAAAAGAGCGCTCAAGGGCGCCTACCGGTCACCCAGTTCCAGTACGCCAGCCTGCGTTACCTGCTGAAGCGTAAACTGGAAGGCATGGGTATCCTGGACCCGATGATTCACGACCCTTATATCGAAGATATATCATGTTCCGGGCTCGGTCATATCTTCGTGGAGCATAAAATTTTCGGCGGACTCCGCACCAATATCGGCTTCGAGACCGAGGACTTACTGGACAAATTCGTTATCGAGCTGGCCGAAAGCATCAAGCACCCGGTGACATTCCGCGAGCCGGTGGTCGATGCCACCCTGCCCGACGGCTCCCGTATCAATATCGTTTACGGGAACGACGTTTCCAAAAGGGGCAGCAATTTTACCATTCGTAAGTTCAGCGATACGCCGTTGAGCATACTGGAGCTTGTCCAGTTCAACACGCTTAATTATGAAATGGCCGCCTATCTATCGATTGTAATCCAGGAGGGCATGAATGTCTGGGTATCCGGGGAAACGGCCTCCGGTAAGACCACCATGATGAACGCCCTGACCACCTTCATCCCCCCGGAATCCAAGATAGTGAGTATCGAAGATACCCCCGAAGTGCAGGTGCCACACCATAACTGGATTCGCGGCTGCACGCGGGGCACCGGCAAACACAGCGAACTATCCGAGGTATCCATGTTCGACCTGCTCAAGGCAGCCCTGCGACAGAGACCCAATCTTATCATCGTGGGTGAGATCCGCGGCATCGAGGGGGCTATCGCCTTCCAGGCGATGCAGACGGGCCACGCCTGCATGAGCACCTTCCACGCCGCTTCGGTTGCCAAGCTCATCCAGCGTATCACCGGCAACCCCATTAACGTGCCGAAGTCATATGTCGATAACCTGAACGTTATCGCCATCTGCCAGCAGGTGCGTCTGGCCAATGGGCATCTTGCCCGGCGCATTACGAGTATTAATGAAATCGTAAATTATGATTCAATTGCCGACGCATTCTCATTCATAGAAATTTTTAACTGGAACCCGCTGGATGACAGCTTTATTTTCCGCGGCAACCAGAACTCTTATCTGCTGGAAAACAAGATTGCGCCGCGGCGCGGCTTTCCCGAAGGCAAGCGCCGGCAGATATACAGGATAGTGAGACAGAGGGCGGAGGTCCTGAAACGCATTACCGAACAGAGAAAAACTAACTTTTATGAGGTCTATTCCATATTATCCAAGGCATACCGCGAGGGGTATTTCCGTTAAGGGGAGGAAAGACAAGAATAAGCCGTCTCACGGGGAGGAGAGCTAACATGAAATTCAAGGGATTTAAATTCGGCAAGAATAAGGATAAAGAAAAGGAAAAGAAATCGGCCGATGATGCCGCTTCTACCCAGATAGCCGAGCTGGAAGAGCATCTCAAAGAACGCACCGATGACCTGGCAGAAACAGAGATGAAACTGAAAGAGCTCTCCGGCAAGATAAGCGAAATAGAAGAAGTAGATGCATCAGAACTCCGGCCCCACGGTCCTATCGGCGAGCTTTCAATCGAGCCTGAAGATTCTCTTAGCGGCGTCGATACGGACGAAGAAGAAGAAGAGGACGTCATCGAAATTAAGAAAAAACCGGAGGATGCCGTCCCCGAACCTAAAGAAAAACCGGGGGATGCTAATTCAGCCGGAGCACAAGAGGAAGGCACGTACTCTGCGTCAACGAAAAGACCGGATAAACAGCTCGATGCAGAATCGCTGAAGGCGCTGTTCACCAGCGAAGAGGAGGAGGAAAATCCCCTGGCCGGTCTGATAAATTCACTGCCGGATGTCAGCGTCGACGAACTGATGGACGACCTGAAGGAAATCAAGGACATCATCAAGGACTGGCAGAACAAATAAAAAGACAATGAACAGTCGATTAAAATACCGATTTTTAAGTGTGGGTGAATACCCCAATGCAAGAGGGGGGTTATCATGGTTGCCCGTGCTAGCTGGCAGTAGTAGCCTGATAATGAGAGCAATTTGTATAAAATTGCCCGTACTTTACTTTGGGCTAAATACTCGCCCGGGGAACGAAGCAACCAGACCCTGAATTACCCTGGGAGGGCCGAAGATGAGTTATAAACGTAATAAAAAGGGAATATGGGCGAACAAAAACCTGCGCTATCTCATAGCTATCATGGCGCTCTGTACCATTATTTACTACTTACCCGCCATCAGCGGGCGCCTGGGCTGGGTTGGCGCTCAAGAATCCCTGAATAATCTCCATAATTTATACGGAATCGACTTCCTGGGTCTGGTATTTTTCGCGCCGGTTGTATATTCGGCATATGTTCTCGGCGTAATACCGTCCATACTGACGGCGCTGGTATCGATGCTGATACTGCTGCCCCACGCAATTCTTATCGACACTTACCCCAACGCCCTCTTCAAACCCACGGCATTCGTCATCATCCTTAGCGCGGTAGGCGCGGTGGTGGCGATGCTGCAAAAGAGCGAACAGCAGCACCGGCAACGGATAAAGGAAATGAAATGCCTTTACGATATCGGTAAAGCGGCGGGAGACAGCAACTCGGTTGACGAGTTCCTGGGCAAGGTAGTGACCATCATCCCGCAGGCGACGCAATACCCCGAAGGTACCAATGTAAGAATCACCTTCCACGACCAGGTCTATAAAAGCCCCAACTTCCAGAAGAACACCAATAAGGTATCCGAGAACCTGATTATCAACGGGGAAAACACCGGCATCGTGGAGATATATTCCAACCGCGACAATCCCTATTTAAAGAAGAAAAACCACCTGACCAAAACGCTCTCCGAGAGAATCGGCGGCGCCGTCCGCCAGGTGGAACTGGAACAGTCGATGCGCGGCTATTACGAACAACTGGAAAAAGAGGTGGATATCAGGACCAAAGACCTGGAGCAGGTGCAGGAAAAGCTTATCCGCTCCGAGCGCCTGGCTGCCGTGGGTGAACTGGCTTCAGGCGTCGGGCACGAACTGCGCAATCCCCTGAACGTAATCAGGAATTGCGCCTATCTGCTTAATATGGCTATGGCTGAAGAATCCGATGAAGAAGCCGCCAATACGCTGAAAGTCCTGGATAAACAAATCGATATCGCCAACAAGATAGTCTCCGACCTGCTGGATTTCACCCGCATCAAGCCACCGGCACAGGTCAAGGCCGACCTAAAGAGCTTGATTGACGAGAGCCTGTCCTGGATAACCCTGCCGGAGCACGTCGGCGTAAAGGTGAACCTTAACGGCAAACCGAAATGGATAAAAACCGACCCCGAGCAGATGGGGCGGGTATTCTCCAACCTCATCTCCAACGCCGTGCAGGCGATGAACGGGAAAGCCGGAGAGGTGAATATCAGCACGGAAACCGAAGAGGACTATGTAACGGTCATCTTCCAGGACACCGGCTGCGGCATTCCGGAGGAAAACCTGGAAAAGATATTCGAGCCCCTCTTCACCACCAAGCCCAAAGGTATAGGTCTGGGTCTGGCTATCTCCAAGAGGCTCGTCGAGCAAAACGGCGGGAAAATCGATGTCTCCAGCCAGGTGGGCAAGGGCACAACGTTTACCGTAAAACTACCGATTGAACAAAGGAGCTAGAACCTATTATGAAAAACAAACCGACGATTCTCGTAGTTGATGACAACCAGGACCTGCTAGAAACCTTCGCCATGATTCTAAAACGTCGGGGATATCATGTGCAGACAGCCAGCGACGGTTCGACCGCGGTGGATAAATTTAAAGAACATAATTTCGACGTTACATTGATGGACATCGTGATGCCCGAGATGAACGGCGTCGATGCCTCCAAAAAAATAAAGGAAATCCAGCCGGAAGCCCCGATTATCCTGATGACGGCTTATACCGATGAGGACTTGATTCAAAACGCCAAAGACGAGGGCGTTTACCAGGTAATCCACAAGCCGATACACATCGACCAGCTAATCGACCTGATAAACGAGACGGCCGGCAGCGAGCCGATTCTCATCGTCGATGACGACGCGGACATCTGCGAGACCCTGACACAAATCCTGGAGGTGCAGGGATATGAAGTCCTGTCCGCCGCCAGCGGTGAAGAAGCGGTGATGATGACAAAGGGCACATCCTTCCAGATAGCCTTTATCGATGTCAAGCTGCCGAAGATAGACGGCCTGGAGACGCTCTTAAGGCTGAAGGAAATTAACCCGGACATTATCGTGATTATGATGACCGGATTCCGCAATGAAGTTAAAGAGGCTCTGGACAAAGCCCAGGCGGCATCGGCGATTACCTGTCTCTACAAACCCTTCGACCCGGCCATCGCCGCCGAGCTTGTGAAAAAAATTAACAAAAAGAAGAAGACGACAGAGAAATAGATGAAGAACAAAGAAAGCATACTGGTAGTGGATGACGACCGGGATTTCCTGGACATTATCCGCCAGATACTGGAAAAGAAGGGCTATAAGATAGGCACCGCCCCTTCCGCCGGCGAGGCGTTATCGCTGCTGAAAAAGGACTCCTATCATGCCGCCATCCTGGATATCAGCCTGCCCGACGCCGACGGTACGGAGCTCCTTTCAAAAATCCTCGAGCTGCAACCGGATATCGTCAGTATCATGCTTACCGGGCATTCCTCGGTGAAAAACGCCGTGCAGTCGCTGAACCGGGGCGCCTTCGCTTATCTGGAAAAACCCGTGGACCCGGAAAACCTCCTGACCGTGATTAACAAGGGCCTGGAAAAACAGCGCCTGGTCTTTGAGAACCGCCAGCTGGTGAACGAACTGGAGCGCCACAATCACGTCGCCAACGCCCTGCTAAGCGTTTCCCAGGCGGTGGCGCAGACGCTGGACCTGCAGGCAATCATCGACTCCGCCCTGGAAAAGGTTGCCGAGTGCACCGGCGTGGAAGCAAGCTTCGTTTACCTGCGGGAAAAAGACCATTTGAAATTCATGGGCGACCACGGACTGCCGGCGAAAATATCAAAGGAAATACCCAAAAAGGTCTCCGGTACGGAGGGCATATTCAGCAACCTGATTGAGCAGTCCGGAGCGATGATTATAGAAGACCTGACCAAGGTCGAAGAGACCGACCTTAAATTCCTGCTAAAGGCGGGCTACCGCTCCTTCGCCGGGGTACCCCTGACGATTCTGGGTGAAAATATCGGGGTGCTGGGAATCGCCACCGACTTTAACCAGATTTTCAGTCCCAACAATATAGACCTGCTCAACGGCATCGGGAGGGAGATAGCCATCGCCGTCAGGAACGCGCAGCTGTATGAAGAGGCCTCCAGCGCCAGGGCACTGCGCGAACTCGACGCCATGCGCACCGCCTTCTTGGCTAACGTATCGCACGAGCTACGCACGCCCCTGGCGGTAATCAAGGGCTCCGCCAACAGTCTGCTGCAGCCGGACGTTATTTTTGACGAACAGACGCGGCGGGACTTCCTGCAGTCTATCGATAAAGACGCCGATACGCTGGCGCGCCTGGTCGACGACCTTTTGATGATATCGCGTCTGGAAGCCAATGCACTGGAAGTCAAGAAAAAGCAGGTCAAGCTTTCCGACGTCATGGCAGCGATTAAGGATAGGCTGGACAACCTGACCGTCAAGCACCGTCTTCATATCAGTATCGCCAAGGGAATACCAGCATTGAAAATCGACGAAGGACGCATCGGCGAAGTGCTTACCAACCTCGTGGAAAACGCGGTTAAGTTCTCCGACGATGATACCAATATATATATTAAAGCTACCCACAACGGTAAAGAGGTAACCATCAGCGTTGCCGATGAAGGCATCGGCATCAGTCCGGAACTGCACCGGAAGATATTCGAGAGATTTTTCCAGGGAGACGGGCGCAAGGCCGGACGGAGAAAGGGGACCGGACTGGGGCTGGCGATTTGCCAGGGAATTATCGAAACTCACGGAGGGAAAATCTGGGTAGACAGTAAACCGGGTAGCGGGGCAAAATTCAGCTTCAGTCTGCCGCTGGACTAAAGGGGGACATAGTCATGGACAAGAAACACATACTTATAGTGGACGACGACCCGGCGATATTGAGACTGCTTAGCACCAATCTCAAGGCGCGGGGTTATGAAATCTACACCGCCACGGACGGCGAGGAATCGCTGGAAGCGGTCCAGAGAGACTTCATCGACCTGATTATTCTGGACCTGATGATGCCGAAAGTCGACGGTGTAGAGGTCTGCCGTCGCATACGGGAATGGTCGGACGTACCGATAATCATCCTTAGCGCCCGCGGCGACGAGAACGACAAGGTCAAGTGCCTAGAGCTGGGCGCGGACGATTACCTGACGAAGCCCTTCGGCATCGCCGAACTGCTGGCGAGAATCAAGACCGCCTTCCGCCACCGCGGCGACCCCTCCGTAGC
>DAOULS010000123.1:0-2081 GCA_034418415.1 Dehalococcoidales bacterium
GTCAGAGCATCATCTGGCGCCAATGTCGGTGATGCCTTTAGAGTCGCCGATGCCCTGCGTCGGGCCGGCTGTATCGCGGAAATCGACCTGGACGGGCGTGATGCCGAGTGGACGCTTGAGGTAAAAAACGATTCCAGTATGACTTTGCTTAATAAAGTTAAGAAGCAAAAAACTGCCGTACGTTCGGTTGACGCCGTCCTGAAGCTTTTGGAGGCTAAAGGTGGGGATTAAAATAGCCCTGCCTAAGGGGCGTTTATTGAGAAAAACGGCGGCTCTGCTCCAGAAAGCTGACTGGCGTCTGGACGAGTACCACTCCAGTATGGGCTTCTACCGTCCTAAGTCGGCGCGGTTCCCGGAGCTGCTTATACGTGTCTTCCACGAGAAGGATATCCCTATCCAGATAGCCATGGGTAACTACGACCTCGGGATTTGCGGGCTGGACTGGGTGGAAGAGCTGCTGGTAAAGTACCCCAGCAGCGATGTTGTTAAGGTCAGGGACCTCCTGTACGGGGCGGGCTCGCTGTATATGGCGGGGGTTTCTATGCCGCAAGACCTGCGGCGGAACGGGGCGCCCCTGCGCATCGCCAGCGAGTACCCCAATCTTGCGGAGTCCTTCGCCCTTAAGCAGCGTATGAGTCGATTCAGCGTTTTCCCGGTCTGGGGCGCCGCCGAGGCTTATCCCCCGGAGAACGCGGACATGGTTCTGCTTTCGGCGGGTTCTGCCGCGGATATAGCTGGCTATGGTATAAAACCTTTCGACCGGGTGCTGGACTTCAGCACCTTCCTGATTGCCAACCGGCGCAGCTGGGAGAGTAAAAAACTTGATAAAATCGCTGCTTCCATATTTAACGTACTGCCGGATACAGCCAGAGGCACGACTGAAAAGAAAGATAATTTTTCCTCCCCTTCACCCCGTATTACGGTTAAAGAGGGGAAAAAGGATGTCGTACGTTTGGCACTGCCCGACGGGCACCAGCAGCAGCAGACTGTAGAGCTTTTAAATAAAGCCGGGATAAAAATAGAGGATTATCCCTCTTCAAGCGGCAATCGCCGACCCAAAATCGGCATCGATGGAGTGGCGGTCAAGGTTATCCGACCCCAGGACATGCCTTTGCAGGTCGCTAACGGCAATTTCGACCTCGCGGTCACGGGTCGTGACTGGCTGGCTGACCACCTCGCCCAGTTCCCGTCCAGTCCGGTCAAGGAAATACTGGACCTTAAGCTGCGTCGTGTCAGGCTGGTGGCGGTCGTCAGCAAGGAGCTTCCCATCGATAACCCCGGCGACCTGCTGCGTTTCAGCGCTGGTCGTGACGAGCCGTTTCGCCTGGCATCGGAATATGTTAATATAGCGGATAAATACGCCCGCGAGAACCACCTCGGGCACTACCGGGTGATACCCACCTGGGGCGCTACCGAGGCTTTCCTGCCGGAGGATGCCGATTTGCTCATTGAGAACACGGAGACCGGCCGGACGATTGCTCGACACAACCTGAAAATAATCGAGACGCTTTTTGAATCGACCGCCTGCCTCATCGGTAACACGAGTGCGGTAAACGAAAATAGGAGCAAATTGATTGAATCTATTGTTAATAAGTTGCGTAAGGCTGTAGGAAATAACTAAATGAAGATTGTTGAAGGATATAATCAAGCCAAGCCGTTACTGTCCCGGCAGGGCGTAGCGGGACCTGGAGAAGACATCGCGCAAGAGCAGGCTGTGCGCCAGATTATTGCTGATGTACGGCAGCGCGGCGATGCCGCACTTTTCGACCTTACCCTCAAGTACGACGGTGTTAAGCTGGACTCGCTTGAAGTCTCACAAGAGCAGGTCGATAAGGCTTACCGTGAGGTGGATAAGGAGCTTATCGCTGCCTTGGAGTTGGCTGCTAAGCGTATAACCGCTTATCACACGGAACAAAAGCAGGCGCTTATTACAGATAACGCCAAATCCAGGCTAGGCTGGCTGATGCGTCCGCTGGAGCGTATTGGGGTTTATGCCCCCGGTGGTTCGGCGCCCTTGCCCTCTTCGCTACTGATGACAGCTATTCCGGCTCGCGTGGCCGGGGTCAAAGAAATCATTGTAA
>DAOULS010000124.1:0-9812 GCA_034418415.1 Dehalococcoidales bacterium
ATGATATTAAGTCCCTGTGAGGATTCTTCGTCAGAGGATAACTGGGTCAGGAAATTGGCGGATAGCGTGAGTCCGGGTATGGCGATGTAGGGGATAATCAGCACTACTATTATTGGTACGGCCGTCAGTACCGGGTGCTTTGAAATCCATTCGCCGGTCTTCGCCCAGCCCCAGCGCCTCTTTTTAGGTGTCGCATCGGTCTTCGGCTTGTTCTTGGTCGGCCAGAAGAGGAAACGACCGAAAATTGACATCAAGGCAGGCACGAGGGTAAGTCCGACGCCCAGCGTGATGGCGATACCGATGGCAAGCGCGTAGCCGCTGGTCTTGGTCATCCCGAAGCGTGACACGCTCAAGCAGAGGAAGGCTATAATTACCGTAATGGCACTGGCTAGAATCACTGGCCCTATGTGTCTCATTGTGAAGTCGATTCCATGCTTATTGTCCGGGCGCGCCGTTTCTTCCCGGTAGCGGGAGATGATAAATAGACAGTAATCGGTGCCGACGCCGAAGATGGTGACTACCATGTAGGCGTCGATTACCGTGGAAACGTCCATGCCTGCCTGGGCGAGAAAACCGATAATGCCTCGCGCGACCAGGAAGCTGACGCCGATGGCTACCAGCGGCACCAGGGCGGCAATCGGCGAGCGATAGACTATCAGCAGCAGGACAATGACCAGGATAATCGTTACCAGCGTGGTGTTGTCGATGGTGCGCTGGACCGATTCAAAAAGGTCATGCACGAAGCCGACCTTCCCCGTGAAGTAAAAAGATGTATCCGGATACAGAGTGAACTGCTGGCGGATGGCTTTTATTGCCTGCTTAACATTTTCATCCAGCCCAGCGGAGGAAAACCCCACGGATATCATCATCGTGGTATTGTCTTGGCTGACGAGGGAAGAGCGCAGGGCTTCGCTATCGAATATCGAGGTAACACTATCGACCGACTCGGGACTATTATCGGAAATCAGCCAGTTGCGCAGTTTCAGGGCATCGTCCATGTCCTGCTGGTTGAGGCCCTGCTCGTTATAAACAACGATTATGCCGCTGGATTCTTCAACGCCGGAGCCGAATTTTTCATTTATGAGGTTGCGGGCATAGACGGACTCGGTCTTTTCCGGGAGAAACTGACTCTGGTCGGTAACACCGACCTCCGCTAGAGGCGGCGCTTGGAAAACAAGAAAGATGGTGATGGCAACCCAGACACCGAGTACATAAAACCGGTATTTATTTGCAAAACGTCCTAGTGCGGAGAACATCGTTATTTAATTATAAGGGGCAATTCAAGCGGTTGTCTATACCTAAGATGACTATGTTTATCTCAATCTTGTCACAAGAGGAGATGCTGGCTTATACGTTGAGAAATAGACCTGAAACGAGTAGCGGGACATATACTGAATTATTAAGGACAGTTATTAGCTTGGAGGTTTACTTTTTAGAGGCGCGCTTTTTCGACTTCGACGCCGGTTTTAGCTGCTCATTATCTTTCACTCCGGCCAGTTCCAGGGTGCGGTTGGCTATCTCCGTGGCCTGGTTGATGATACTGGTCCACCTGTCACCGGCTTCACTCTCCGCCTTGGCGATAGTATCTTTAGCTTTTAGTTCCGCCTCATGGATGATTTTTCTGGCTTTCTCCTGACTTTCTTTCAGCAGCTTTGCCGACTCCGCAGCTGTTTCGGCTTTGGCTTTGTCCAACGCCTCGGCGTCCGCCTGTTTTTTCGCTTTAGCGGCAATTTCAGCGGCGGTCTCTTCGGCTCCACGTATAATCTGTTCCGCTTCTTTACGGGCATCGGACGTTATGGCAGCGGCGGCAGTCGCCGCCTCGGACTTCATTTCACGGGCGGTTTCCGTTGCCTTCTTGCGGGCTTCCGCGATGGTTTTTCCTGCTTCCGCTTCGGACTCTTTTACCAGCTGTTCTTTGGCGGCTATATCCCTCAAGGCCTGCTCGGTATCGCCGGCAGCCTGCGTTGCCTTTTCCTTGGCATCGGCTAGGATTTTAGCGGCTTTAGCATCGGCTTCATGTTCGGCTTTTTCTATAAGTTCCGCGGCGGACTTCTCCGCTTCCTCGATGATTTCCAGTACCTGTTCCTTGGCTTCGGCAATCAGCTTGGCTGCTTCCGCTCCGGCGTTTTTGTTAGTTTTTCCCTCGGCTTTCAGCTGGCGGTTAGCTGCCAGGGCTTCATGGATGATATCCTCTGACTTGCGGCGTGCTTCATTGATAAGTTTATCCGTCTCCGCTTTCGCCTTGGCATAGATATCTTCCTCGGCCAGCATCTCCCTGACCGTAAGCTCCGCCACGTCGATTATCTGGTCGGCTTTCTGACGGGCTTCCGCGATGATACCAGCCGCAGTGGTTTCAGCTTCGGTCTTGATTTTATGCAGTATGTGGGCGGCTTGCTGTTCTGCATTCTTGATGATTTGCTCGGCTTTTCCCTTGGTCTCGTCGATGAGTTTGGCGGATTTTGTCTCGGCTTCATTCTGGCCTTTGGCGGCAATGTCCCTGGCTACCTGTTCCGCACGGGAAATTATTTGAGAAGCCTTTTGCTTAGCATCGTTAAAAACCAGTGTTGACGGGTTGGTGTGCTCCTCGGTCTTCTCCTTTATCGCCGTGTCCATCGTCCTCGACGGCAGACGGTCGATTACAGGGAATTGGGGACGCTTCGCCCCCAGTTTTTCAGGCTCATTTTTCTCGTCTTTCTCAAAAGGGCGGTTAATTGTCAAAGGCTGGTGGCACCAGCGACAGACTGTACCAAAGGCCTCCTGCCCGCAGTTGGGGCACTTGGGACGCATTTTCATACGTTTACCTCTTGTAAAAACATACCGATAACGCCCTCTGGCAAATCATCGTTTTTTATTCGTATAACACACATAAGATATCCGGTTAGCCTGATTATAACATATCCTCGCTACCAACTTAAGCCCGTATACACCCAAAGGGCACCGAATTTACTGTAAGCCAAAATTGATTGCCAAACCCCAGTCAACATTGGTGTTTCCCCTAAGGGAAATTCAGGGGAATCTTACTATCGACTTACTGCTCAAGCAAGTAATATCAGAGGTATAAACCTTTGTCACACCGTATCAACCTAATAGTAAGGATGTTATTGAATTGACCTCCGAAGCTAACCGATTTTACGAGGCCCATATCACACCCTCGTGTTACCGAAGAATTTCACCTCACATTAATATAGCGAAAGTCTTAAGAAAAGGAGGGAAAGTATGAAAGGCTTTGCGAAAAAGAGCAGCAGGGGTGAAAAAGGTTTTACCCTGGTCGAGCTACTCATCGTGTTTACCTTACTGGGTATCCTGGCTGCAATCATGATCCCTAACGTGTCGGGATTAGTCGGCTACGGTCAGACACAGGGCGCCGAAGCAGAACTGTCTATCATTCAGACGGCGATGGACACCATGATGGCTAAAGAAAACATGTCAACGGTTGCCGTCAACAACGGCACCAACGATATGTCTGGTTTCCCGGATGCTGTCAGTCCGCTCTATGATGATTATGTACGGTTCCAGAATGCCAAGGGTACTTATTCCTGCGACGACACTGGCTTAGTTAGCCAGAACCTGACTGGCTACGAATAGAGTAGCAGCATATAAGTTAGTAATTAGTAACTTGTAAGCAAGACAACTGCAAGTCAAAACCGGGTATTAGTGAGTGTTTTATGCCGATGAACACAACAACTGAAAATAGCGGTATAAACGATGGCGAAAAGCTGGAGACAACGGCTACGCTAAACGCTAAGACCGGTGAGGAGACCCAAGAGGCAGCCTCTTTGCATGGCGATTCTAAGGAATTGCTGTTAAGAGCGCAACAAAACGCTCTTGAAGCTAAAGAGGCTGCCTTGGGTGCCATTAACCGGTATTATCGTGAGAGCCGGGCGTCGGAAACCAAAGCCACGAATATGCTGAACGAGCTGGAGGATGCCCTTCAGCTTGCTTTAAATGCTACGAGGAAATCTCGAGGCTCTAAGGTTAAAAACACCCAGAAAGCCGGCGAGTCCACCGAAACACCTCCCGACGAAACCAACCTTAAAGAACCAGGTAAGATTTTACATCCCAGTCCATTCGGCATTGTCACGGATTTAAAGAAATCTCTTTTTAAAGGGAAACCCACTGATGCCGAAGTCAAAGAAGAATTTTACCAGCTGGTAATGCGTAAGAGCCCTCAACTGCGCCAGCTGATTGATGATTTGACCGAAGATAAAGCTAAGGTCAGGACTGAAAAAGTCATTTCCGAAGCTAAGTCGGAAATAGCGGCGGCCCGGGTAGCGGTAAGTAAAATTCAGTCGGAGCTTAACACCACCAGGGAACAGGCAAGAAAGACCTATGAGGATGCCGAGAACGCCCGCAAAGCTGCCGAATTACTCGTCACCCAGGTAAAACAGGAAGCCATTACCAAGGCTGCTAACGAAATTGTTAAAGCCAGGGAAGAAGTAAAAGCCGCTCAAGGGGCTGCCAGCATGGCGGTGCAGCGGGCTGAAGAAGAAATCAGGAAAAACTGTGAAGAAGCGGCTACTATGGATAGAAACGCCCAGGTTACCGTCACTCTGGCTAATGAAAAATTAAGAAAATACGCCGAGGAGCTCAAGGCTTATAAACTCCAGGCGCATATTGCGGTGAAGCAGGCCCGCGAAGAGGCGACTAGAGCTAAAGCGGATGCCGAAGCGGCACGCCGCGAAATTAATGAGGCGCTGGAGAAATCGGCTCTGGAAAGCGCGCAGGCTAAGGCGGATATCGAGACGGCTCATAAAATGATGCGGGAAGCCACCGTAATCGCGGAAAAGCACGCTTATGATGAATTTCTTGAAGAAGTAAACAGCTTGAGGCAGGAAATCAGCTCCATAAATGCCAAAGCGCGTGAAGCCATTAACAAATCACAGCGCGAAAGCCGCGAGGCTAAAGAAGAGCTGGCTATGATTAAAAGTACCAGCGAGGAAGCGGTAACCGCCGCACGCCGTGAAGCCTCGGAAGCCAGGGAAGAGGCCGAAAAAGCCAAACAGGCGCTGGTTGAAACAAAAGGTCGCTTGAAAGAAGAAAACCGCAAGCTGCGGCAGCAGACGGAGACCAGCGTTATACGGGCCAGCGAAGTCATAACGCAGGCTAAGAAGGATATTATAAGTATTACTCGTGATGACATCATCAGGTCGAGGGAGGAACTCGAGGCGCCTTTTAGGGCTATGAAATCGGATGACCAGCCGGCACCCGAGAAGCTTGATGCCGAATATGTAGCTACTGTATTACATGAAATGCGCAGTCCCTTGCACTCGATTTCGGGGTTCACCAAGTTAATGAAAGAAGACGGCGTCACTGATGAAGCCACGCGGCAGGAATTCCTCTCCATTATGGAGCAGCAGGGTGAAACTCTGAACAAACTGATTGATGACCTGTCGGATATTTTAAGCAACAAGAAGGAAGGACTGACTATCAAAGCCGAGGCAGTTCCTGCATACGACATGATTAACGGGGCTATCGACGGCGCACAATCGATGGCGCTGCAGAGGAACAATTTAATAGGCCATAATCTAACCCCCGACTTGCCGGAGGTAAAAGCCGATGCCTCCCGTATTAAGCAGGTAATCACCAACCTGCTGAACAACGCTGTCAAGTTCAGTCCTGAAAACCGTCCCATTTTCGTCAAGGCTCAAACGAAGAACAATGAATTGCTGGTGCAGGTAGTTGATTATGGCATCGGCATCCCCAAGGGAGAGCTGAAGGCAATCTTTAATAAGGGACATCGGGCCGAGAACCGCGGCGATGTGGAGGGCAGCGGTCTCGGACTGTATATTTGCCAGCAGATAATTAAAGCGCATGGCGGCAATATCTGGGCGGAAAGCGTCGAGGGAGAAGGCAGCACCTTCAGTTTTACTCTGCCGCTGGCCGCTGTGGAGAAACCGGAAAATAAAATCGTAGAGAAAAGCTATGTCGGGTAAAGTATTAGTAATTGAAGACGACCCGACCTCTTTGAGGTTGATAGAGTACGCTCTTAAGCAGCGTGGCTACCAGGTCATGACTACTCTTAACGGGCTGGAAGGCATTATCACTGCCCAGAAAGAGGAGCCTGACCTTATTATTCTGGATATCATGTTGCCCGGGATTGACGGCTTCGAGGTATGCCGCCGACTGCACTCCGGCTCCCAGACGTCCAGGATACCGATTCTGATTATTTCTGCCAAGACCCAGAAAGAAGATATCAATGCCGGGTTCAAGGCCGGCGCCGATGATTACCTGCTGAAGCCGGCCTCACCGACCGAAATTATCAATCGCGTGGAGAGCCTGCTTTCCAAGAAAGTAACCGGCCAGGCAAGGGTGGTAGCTTTTGTTAATACCAGCGAGATTCCCGGCCTGACCATGGTCATGGTCAATGTCGCTGCGGCGCTTATCGAGCAGGAAAAGCGGGTTACGCTGGTTGACGCTTCCAACGGCTACAAGAGGCGCCCCGGCAGGGATAATATATCTTCGAAACAGGAAGGTCGGGTAATTCTGGAGGTGGATACCACGGATAACGGGCCGCAGGAGGCGGGACTGGAAACGCTGCCTTCCGGAATCAGGGTCCTGCACGTGGACGATATATCTGATGATGTCAACGGAGCATCGGAGACCAGCCTTGACCTGATACAGAAAATCGGCAAGTCCAATGATTACCTGCTGGTCGACCTGCTTCTTAAGCCAAATCACTTTACCGCTTCGATGCTTAAGAGCAGCGACCTCGTAATGATATTAAGTGATTACCGCATTGATAGCCTTGTTAATACCAGAAATACTGTCACGCTTCTGAATTTCCTCGGCATCACCGCGGAAAAAATGGCCGTTGTGCTGGCGGACCCGGAGGGCAAGAACCAGAACCTGACGGCCGCCAATATGAAGGCGTTTGTTGAAGCCAATCTGGGGATTATGCTGGTGGAGGTTGTCTCTTTCGACGCCAAGATGTACCAGCTTTTCTATCTGGATAGCCAGCCCGTAATACAGTCCAATCCGAACCAGAAACTGGCACAGGACTTGAAGCGTATCGCCCGGTATATTGCCACTTACAGCTATGCGGGGCAGGAACCCAAGCAATCCCAAAAAGCGACCCCTCCCGCGGAGGTGAAAGTTGACGCTGACAAACAACAAGCCTAAAGGCACGCTGGGAGAATCGCTGGTTCAGCAGCAGGTTATCACTGCGGAACAGCTGGAGCAGGCCCGGGCAAAGCAGAAGGAGCAGGGCGGCAAGCTTAGCGAGATACTGGTTGCCCTGGGATTTGTAAAGGTTGAAGAGCTGGCGTCGTTCCTTAGCATCATGTGGAATGTGCCTCTCATCGACCTGAAGGCGCACGTGGTGCAGCCGGAGGCACTGGCGTTGATACCGGAAGAACTGGCCAGGAAGCACCTTTTCATACCTCTGCAAATCATCGGCGATTCGCTGATGGTAGTGATGGCTGACCCCGATGACTATATTACCATCGGGGATATTTTTGCCAGGACCAACATGAAGGTGCAGGTGGCGTTCGCCAACGCGGCGGATATACGGCGCGCTATCAACATTTACTATCGCGCCACCGATGAAATACAGGAGAAGGTAAGCGATATCCTGCCGGCGGACATTGGCGACCGGGAGTCAGCCGCCGACTTCAATGTTGAAACGCCCATTACGGAAAGCCTGGACCTGCTTATCGAGCAGGCTGTTAGAGACCGGGCGTCTGATATTCACCTTGAGCCGCAGAACGACCGCCTGCGTATCCGTTACCGTATCGACGGCGTATTATATGATATGAACTCCGTACCTATGAATATACACGCGGAACTGGCTTCTAGAATCAAGATTCTGGCAGAAATGGATGTCACCCGCTCGAAACAGGCGCAGGACGGGCAGTTCTCTATTAAGATAGGTGATAAAGAAATCGATATCCGCGTTGCCAGCACCGATACCATCCACGGTGAGCGGATTACCCTGCGTCTGCTGGATAAATCGGTGTCGCTTTTTACGCTGCCGGAACTTGGCTTCCTGCCGGACACCCTGAAAAAATACGAGGCGCTTTTGCACTATCCCTTCGGCATGGTTTTAGTGGGAGGCCCCACCGGTTCCGGTAAAACGACCACCCTTTATACGTCTATCAATGAAATCGACCGTAAAAGATATAACATTATGACCATCGAAGACCCCGTGGAATACCAGTTCGAGAATATTACCCAGAGCCAGCTGGACACCAAAACCGGCATCACCTTTGCCAGCGGCCTGCGGGCATTGCTGCGGCAGGACCCGGATGTAATCCTCGTGGGAGAAATCCGCGATAAGGAGACTGCCATTACGGCCGTCCAGGCAGCCCTTACCGGGCACCTGGTGTTCTCCTCCATCCACGCCAATGATGCCGTCAGCATGATTACCCGCCTTCTCGACCTCGGCGTGGAGCCGGGGCTGATTTCTTCGACGCTCATAGCGTTATTGGCGCAGCGGATGGTGCGCCGCATCTGCACCAATTGCCGTGTCGCCGTATCGCCGACTGCCGTACAAAAGGAGATATATCAAAAAGAAATAGGGAAAGAGTTGCAGACGGTATATAAGGGGTCGGGCTGTCATCTATGTGGTAATACCGGCTATATGGGCAGAATCGGTATCTTTGAATTGCTCGTCATGAGTGAAGAGATACAGAAGATGCTGATTAGCGATGTCAGCATCGGCACATTGCGGGAAGAGGCGATTCGCGAGGGGATTTACACCATGAAGCGCGACGGCCTCTTGAAAGTAAAAGAAGGCATCACCACTTTTGAAGAAGTGATGAATAGCGTATTTACGATTGGGTAAAATGTCACCTTATCTTGCAGGGGAACACGAATGTACCAGTATGAAGCATACACTCTTGATAAAGAGATTGTTCAGGGCACCATTGATGCCCCGAATGAAGGCATAGCCGAGGAAAGACTCAATGGGGCCGGATATCATCAGATATTAACTCTAAAAAAAACGTCCCCACCTGTTTCTGTATCTTTCAGGAGACTGTTTCGTCGTGCTTCCTCTATCAAGAAGGTTGAGTTCGTAGATTTTTTCCACCAGCTGGCTACCCTTTTAGATTCCCAGATGCCTTTCGTGCAGGCACTGTGGGTGCTGGCGGAGCAGACCCCCAATCCTGCTTTGCAGGATGTTATTGCCAAGCTCGGTAAGGATGTCTCCGCGGGTATTCCGTTCTCTCTGGCGCTGGGTCAGTATCCCAAGCTTATATCCAGTCATTACTGCCAGGTAATCAGGGTTAGTGAAAAGTCCGGCAGCCTGACGCGCGGTCTAAGGATGGTAGCCGGTTATATAGAAAAAGAAGCCTCCTTAAGCGGCCATGTCAAGCGTATGCTATCCTATCCCACTTTTCTGGGTTTAGCGTCGCTTGTTGTAATCATAATCGTGGCTACCATCGCGGTGCCGTCTTTAACCAAGCTGTTCGATTCACTGGGTGTCGATTTGCCTATGGTGACACAGGTGCTTATCGCCTGCGCCGGGTTTATTACGACCTATAAGTTCCATCTCGGGGCTGGAGTACTGGCGGTTGTCGGCATCGGTTTCCTTATCAAAAAGTCCCCTGGCGCCAAGAAATATTTAGATGCGCTGGCGTTAAGGCTGCCCATATTGGGGCATATCGTTATTATGCGTAATGTCTCCCGGTTCTGCCGCAGCAGCGCCATGTTGATAGAGGCTGGTCTTACCCTCCCGCAGGCGTTAAATGCTATTATCGGCACGATTGACAATACCATTATCAAGAATGCCTTAAAAGACATCCGGCAGGAGATAATCAAGGGTAAAGGTCTGTGGCAGCCGATGCAGAAAACGGGCCTTTTCCCCAGGCTGC
>DAOULS010000125.1:0-11044 GCA_034418415.1 Dehalococcoidales bacterium
CCAGCACCTTCACCGGACTGGATGACCCGATATTCATCACCATGACGTTGCCGCCGCCGGTCCGCCTGCCGAGCAGGTCCTCGGTGACCTCCGTGCGGTAGATTACCTTGTCCCCGCAAATAGTAAACCCGGCATACATGTCGGCCGTGGTAATCGACCCGAAGGTTGCAACCGTTTCTCCGGTGGCCGGGTCCAGTCGGCTGATGTCTTTACGTCCGGAATCCAGGAAACACTTCACCTCGTATAGCCACCCGCCAGCGGTTATTCCGTAAATATAGGACCTGGAGTAGCTTTTCGACAATGTCCAGCCGAACTCTTCCAGTATATCGACTTCCGGAACATAGCGTAATAGTTTATAGTGGTTGGTGTCCCAGTTGACCCTGACATCACCGACACGCAGGAAATCGCTCTGACTGCCTCCGCTGAAAACCGCGAACAGGGCCAGGCTGCCCGGTGGAATGGTTGGTGAAGGCGTAACGGCCGTAGTGGTGGTAGTCGTGGGATTTGCTGTAGAGGTCTCCGGATTACCGGTAGCAGCTGTAGATGAAGTTGAGCTGCCGCTGCCTCCACAAGCTGATGTTAAAACCAGCATTAATATCAAAAGACATAGCCCGGCCGCCCAGTAACCGTTTTTCATACTTGACTTCCCCCCTTTGTGTGCGAGGGCTACTTGTCATAATGTTATAGCTTTTCATAGCTGATTGTCAAGCATTTTCGTACGTGGATTTTTGCTTCCGGTGCTATTGTGAGGAAAATGTGACAAACTCTATCTCCACTTTCTCACAGGGTGTTATCCTATCCCTTTACCTTCAATGGAATAGCCCGCCGAGAGGGGCGCCAGCCCCTCTCAAAAAAATTACCCCCTCTCCAAACCACCAAATCAGCAGGTTTTGAGTTATAATATAGGGGAGTATGCAAAAGGAGAGGTATTACGATGCCCAGGATTAACGCAATTTGGATGTTAATACTGCTGACTGTACTCGCGCTGGTTGCCGGTGCCTGTTCTAACTCTTCTCAACCTCCTCAATCCTCTGATTCATTGGGGTTAGGTGCGCCGGATACAAACCTTACTACCGCCGAGAATTTTGTGAAAAACTCTCCCACCTTCAAATACGACGGCATCCCGGCGACCCTTAAGCTATCGGATACCGTTCACACGGGCGACCGTATCCAGTACGTCTTTGAGTTTGACTGCCGTCACGCCGGCTACGGCGACCGCACCGGTCAGGTCCTGGCACAGGTAATTGAGCACCATGTAGCCATGATTATCGTGGAAAACGGACAGGTAATCTCGGCGCTGCTGGACGGCCACTGGGACATGATACACCAGAAAGACCTCAACCTTCGCGGTACTTAGTCTTGTCCTGTACTAACTTAGTTTACCGAAATCGTCGAGCCGTCCCCGGTCTTGGTCACGTCGATGCGGTTGGGGAAGGCGTCCTTGAGCTCATCCATGTGCGTGATGACCAGTATCTTCTCGAAGTCCCCCTGGATGGAGTTAATCGACTCCTTCAGCTTCTCCATGCCGGTGCTGTCCTGTGTCCCGAACCCCTCGTCGATGATTAGAGTCGGCAGCGGCGCTCCGGCGCGTCTTGCCAGCAGTCTGGAGAGGGCGATACGTACGGCGAAGTTGATGCGGAAGGCCTCGCCGCCGCTGTACATTTCGTAGTTCCTGGTGCCCAGTTCGTCCCCGATGACGATATTCAACGTCTCATGCATTGTCCCTTTCTTCGTCTCCTCTTGTGTTTTGAAATCAATGGTCATTCTACCATCAGTAAGCCGATTCAATAGACGGTTAGCTTCTTCGGAAATTTCCGGCAGGGCTGTCTCGATAATCAGCGCCTGTATGCCCGTCTTCCCGAAGGCTTTAACCAGCTCGCGGTAAATACCCTCTTCTTTTGACGATTGGGATATCTGGGTCTCTTTCTCTTTTTTCTTTGTTTCAAGCTGGGCGAGGCGTTCCAGTCTTGCCCGGATACTGCCCACCGTCTCCTGCATCTGGCTGCGCTGGGCGCTGATTTCTTTATACTCCACCTCGGCTTTCGCCAGTTCCTCCCGGAGTTCGGGCAGACGCGTCAATTCGGCTGCCAGCGCTTCTTTTTTCTCATTATCGGACTTGATGCTGTCGCGTAGCGACTGTATCTCTTCGCCGGCTCTCTTTAAAGCGTCCTTTTCCTGGGTAATCAATTTCTCCGCTTCATCCAGCTTTGTTTTATCGCGTTCGTAGGGCTCCAGTTGTTTAAGCTGCTGCCGCGCCTGTTCGTGCTTTTCCGCGTCGTACTTGAGGTTACCCAAATCGGTCTCGATAGCCGTCAGGGCCGCCTGTTCCGGAGCCGCGAATTCGCTCTTCGCCAGCTGCTCCTCGATGGCAGTCAAATCGTTCTTTAGCTCGGTCAGCTTGTTGCTCTCTGCCTCGATGCTGCTGATTTCCCCGGTCAGGGCGCCCGTCTGACTCTGTACCCTGGCTTTTTCCTGTTTCAGCGCCGCCTCCAGCCCTGCTTTTTCCTGTATCAGAGCATTATATTCGTTCTGTTGACCGGTCTGTTCCTGCCGGGTCTGGCTTAAGGCGTCCGTTTTCTGCTGTTTTTCCTTGGTGTATTTCGCCGCGATAAGCTCCAGTCCTTCTTTGGTCAGTTCTCTTTCGCAGAGCGGGCATTTCGCTTCCGTATGGGACTCTATGTGTTTGGCGATGAGGTCAAGCTTTTCCGCCACCTCCCCGATTTCCTTTTCCAGTCGCGTGTTTTCCGCGCTTAAGGTGCTGATGCGCGACTGCATGTCCTGGGCGGACTGCTCTTTACGGCGGATATCGGCTTCCGCCTCTTCAATTTTAAGCAGGCGCGCCTGCGCTTGAGAGAGCTGATTTTTAAGCTCCGGCAGGTTCTGGGTTTTTCTATCGTGTTCGCGGATTTTGCTCTCGATAACGGCATGTTTTTGTAAAAGCTCGTTCTTGGCCTGCTCGATTTTGCGTTCGATTTGCTCTTTTTTCTTATCCAGGCCGACCCACTGACGGAAGTCCCGCTCCAGTTCATCGACCGTCTTTTTGATGTCGGTATATTCGGCGTAGCCGGCTTCGATATCCGCTTTCCTGCCGATTATCTCCTCGTATTGTTTTATCCTGTCCTGGTGCTGCTGCTCCTGTTCTTCCCAGCGCTGGAGGTTGCCCCTGCCGGTATTGAGGTGCGTTTCTATTTCGTCAAGCTGCGCCTTCTTAACTTCTAAGGCTTCTTTTTTCTGGCGCAGCTCGTTGAGGGCGGTCTCTTTTTCCTGTGCCGTGGCGGTTACGTCGGTGAGTGATTTTTGTGCCTCTTCCAGTTCCGACTCGATGGCGGACTGCTGCGCCAGTTCGGCGTTGATTTCAGCGATGGCGTTTTCAAGCTGGACGGTATCCACTTCAAACTGCTTCACGAGCTCTTTGGCGCGGTCTTCCAGCTGGTCGTAAACGGCAAGGCCGAGGATATTGCCCAAGACCTCCTTGCGCCTGGCGGGTGCCTGGCGGGTGAACTCGTCGGCGTGACCCTGGCGGAGGTAGGCGCTGTTGATGAAAGTGTCATAGTCCATGTGCAGGGCGTCGATTATCTTCTGCTGCGTCTGGGCGATGGTGTTGCCGGTAATCGGGCGGAAGCCGTTGCCGCTGCTTATCTGGAGTTCAAGGGAGGACTGTCCGGCTGCCTTTTTAGTTTTGGGTCTGGCGCGCTTGCGGATGATGCGGTAGAGCTGGTCGCTGATATTGAACTCGAATTCAACTTCCATCTCCGACTGGTTGGAATAAATAAGGTCGTCATCACTGCTGGCGCGTGCCTTGCCCCACAGCGCCCAGGTCATGGCGTCGATGATGGCGGACTTGCCGTTGCCGTTATCGCCGGAGATGCAGGCGAGGTGAATGCCCGTGAAGTCCAGCGCCGGGACGTTGTCACGGTAGCACATGAAGTTGCGCATCTTAAGCCTGACGGGAATCATCTCGTCAACATTTTAGCATAGTTGGCTGACGACCTCACATGCTGCAAAGATTAGTAAGACTCATACTTTTAAATGAGGTCATCTATAAAACGTGCTACAATGTATCTATCCAGACTTTAAGGAGTACTGTTTTGTCTAAATACGGAAAATACGTGGTTTCGGATTTAAAAACGCCGGACACGCCGCTCTTTTCCCCGGAAGCCGTCGCCCGCTACGGCGCTTTTGCCAGACGCATCTTATGGATGGACGAAAACGTGGTGCCCGGCGCCTTCCAGATGAACTGCTCGTGGTATTTTAAACCCCTGGACAGAGGGGTGACGCCCCACACGCATGACGCCGATGAAATCCTGGGGTTCTTCGGCAACGATGCCGACGACCCCTATAACCTCCACGGCGAGGTGGAGGTCTGGCTGGGTGACGAAAAACAGACCATTACCCGGAGCGCGATGGTCTTTATCCCCGCTGGCATGAAGCACTGCCCTTTGCTTTTAAAGCGCGTCGACCAGCCTATCTTTCATTTTTCCGTGGTCATCGAGGGCGAATATGTGATGCGAGAGATTAAGGAGAACAAAGTCGCCGAAGCCGAATATAGCAGGTACGTGGTCACCGAGCTCAAGGAGCCGGAGGAAAGAAAGAAACTGGCGCCGGTCTATAATACGTACGCCAAACGCATTCTCTGGATGGACAGAGACGTGGTCCCCGGGGCGTTTAACCTGAACGCTTCCTGGTACCTGAAAGCCTCCACGACCATCGACGACAAGCCGCATACCCACGCTACCGAAGAAATTATCGGCTTCTGCGGTAACGACCCCGAAAATCCCCACGACCTCGGCGGGGAGATAGAAATCTGGCTGGAAGACGAGCAACAAATTATCACGAAGTCCAGTATGATATTCGTTCCTGCCGGCATGGTGCACTGTCCTTTAATCTTGAGACGTGTCGACAGGCCCATCTTCCACTTCACCGTCGTCCCCGCCGGCCGCTACGTCAAGGACGAAAAGCCGGAATAATCGGGGAGTGCCTTTTACACGTATTTACATGTGTAGCTATAATTGTTAAAATTACTGCATAACGATGGAAGGTCGCAGGCGCCTGACGGAGAATAATCATGGCCGAGAAGTATAACCCGCAGCAGATAGAGAAAAAGTGGCAGCAAAAGTGGGACGCCGACAGGCTTTATGAGGTCAGCGACGACGACCCGCGTCCCAAGTACTACGCGCTTACGATGTTCCCCTATACTTCCGGCGACCTGCACATAGGGCACTGGTACAACAACATCCCCATCGACGCTTATGCCCGCTACAAAAGGATGAACGGCTTTAACGTGCTCCATCCGATGGGCTTCGATTCATTCGGGCTGCCTGCCGAGAACGCCGCTATCAGACACGGCGTCCATCCCTTCAAATGGACAATGGAAGGCATCGATAAGATGCGGCGGCAGCTTAAAAGCACCGGCGCCATGTACGACTGGAGTCGTGAAATTAATACCTGCCTGCCGGAATATTACAGATGGACGCAGTGGTTCTTCCTCAAGCTGTACGAGGCCGGGCTGGCTTACCGCGGCAAGGCGCCGGTCAACTGGTGTCCCAACTGCAAGACGGTGCTGGCTAACGAACAGGTGGTAGGGGAGGGGGTCTGCGAGCGCTGCGAGACCCCGGTCGTCAAGCGCGACCTGGAGCAGTGGTTCTTCCGCATCACCAAATACGCCGATGAGCTGCTCGACTTCTCCGGCATCGACTGGCCGGAGCGCATCAAAATCATGCAGCAGAACTGGATCGGCAAGAGCCAGGGCACAGAAATATCCTTCGGTCTGGACCACCCCGGCGTGGCGGAAAAGGAAATCCGCGTTTTCACCACCCGCCCGGATACCGTCTTCGGCGTCACCTTCATGGTGCTGGCGCCGGAGCACCCGCTGGTGGCAAAGCTGACCGCGCCGGAAAAGAAGAAAGAGGTCGAGGACTATATCGAAAAGTCACGCCGCCAGAGCGAAATCGAGCGGCTTTCTTCAGAGAAGGAAAAGGACGGCGTCTTTATAGGCGCCTACTGCACCAACCGGCTGAATGGGACGAAGGTGCCCATCTGGATTGCCGACTACGTGCTGTTGAGTTACGGCACCGGCGCCGTGATGGCGGTGCCTGCCCACGACGAGCGCGACTTCGCTTTCGCTTTGAAATACGGTATTCCTATCATCCCCGTCATCGCTCCCCCGGACGGCATCGCCAGGAGTTTTGCTTTCCCGGGCACGATGAAGGAGGGATTTGAAGAAGAGCTGAAAAAAGGCGGCTTCGAATACCGGCCCGGAGAAGAAATCGGCGGCTGGTACATCACTCTGCACGGCGAGGCGCAGGCGGAAAAGTATATTGAGCTATTGAAAAAGTATCTCAAGATAGACAAGGGTTGGGTCGAAATCGTCGGCTCGCCATGGCGCTTTTTCTTCGGCGGTAAAGACGGTGAGATTACCACCCTTGATTTGGACTCCATCGCATCGGAAAAAGAGATTCTGGAACGCTGCAAGGCGGATGAGCCCAACGTACGCGATTACCGCACCGTCGTTGAAATGCTCAATACGTTAGAGTTCTATCGCGACCGGCTTTTCCACGCGGAATATGGGAAGATGATTCACTCTGGTCGGTTCAGCGGTAATCCGGATGGCATCAACGCCGTCACCGAATACCTGGAGGAAAAGGGGTGGGGACAAAGCACCATCAGGTATAAAATCAGGGACTGGCTGATCTCACGGCAGCGCTACTGGGGTGCACCGATACCGATGGTCTATTGCGAAAAATGCGGTCTGGTGCCGGTGCCGGAGGCAGACCTGCCGGTGCTGCTGCCGGAGGACGCCGAGTTCAAGCCCACCGGCGAATCGCCGCTGAAGTACCACGAGAAATTCGTCAATACCACCTGCCCGAGGTGCGGGGTGGCGGCCAAGCGGGAGACGGACACCATGGACACATTCGTTTGCTCGTCGTGGTATTACCTGCGCTACTGCAGTCCGCACGATGCGACGGCGGCTTTCGATGATGTCAAGGTAAAGCTCTGGTGCCCGGTCGATTTCTACACCGGCGGCGCGGAACACGCCGTGATGCACCTGCTCTACGTGCGTTTCTTCGCCAAGGCCATCCGGGACATGGGGCTAATCAACTTCGGAGAGCCGTTCCTGAAGCTTTTCAATCAGGGGGTTATTATCTGCGACCACCGTAAGATGAGCAAATCGAGAGGCAACGTGGTCAACCCCGACGACTATGTAAAAGAACTGGGGGCGGACGTGGTGCGCACCTACCTCATGTTTATCGGGCCGTGGGACCAGGGTGGGGAGTGGGACGACAGCGGCATCAGCGGAATATACCGCTGGATGAACCGTGTCTGGAACCTGGTGGTGGAGGAGTATAAAGCGTCGGGCGGGGGCAGCGACGACCAACTGATGCGCCTGACCCACCAGACGATTAGGAAGGTCACCGAGGACATCGAGCGCCTGCATTTCAACACCATGGTGGCGGCGCTGATGGAGTTCACCAACTACCTGGGTAAAGTAAAAGAGACGGGCAGCACCTCGAAAGATACCTGGGAATTCGCCATCGAGACTTTGTTACTACTGCTGGCGCCGACGGCGCCGCATCTGGCCGAGGAATTGTGGTCGAAGAAGGGCAAGCCGTACAGCATTCACCACCGGGACTGGCCGAAATGGGACGAGAAAATGGTAACCAGCGACGAGTTCACGCTGGTGGTGCAGGTAAACGGCAAATTGCGCGGACGGCTGACCGCCCCGGTAACGATTACGGAAGATGAGGCTAAAAAACTGGCGATGCAGCTCGATAGGGTAAAGCCTTTCGTGGAGGGGAAACAGGTGGTAAAGGTCATTTACGTGCCCGGCAAGCTGGTCAATATCGTGGTTAGATAGGGGCGTTTAAGAGGGGCAGAGCCCCTCTTCTAAAAATACCCCCTCTCCTTGGAAGGAGAGGGGGTCAGGGGGTGAGGATATGGATAAAGTATTAGAAGATATAATCCGGGAGAAAGCGCAAGCCATGAACACAGAGGACTATCGTAATTATGCAAGAGCTTTTTCACAAGAAATAGATGATATTGAGAAAGCTTTTTTAGCAGGGGCGATAGATGCAATGAGCTATGATGTAGGAGCTCTGAAAAATCCAAGGCGCTTGCCGAGTCATGAAGAAAGAAGGAAACTTATAAAAGATATTTTAAAAATTTAGTTGTTTTGTAAAGAGAGAAAAACAATTTATGAAGATAGCGTTTATCGGCGGGGGGAAGATGGGGGAGGCAATTATCAGGGCGGTACTGGAGGGCAAAATCAGCCCTGCCAGGGATATCACCGTCAGCGATATCAGCGCGTCGCGCCGTCTGTATCTCGAGAAGCAGTACGGTGTTGCCGTGACTGCTGATAACAAAAAAGCTGTTACAGGCAGGGATGTGATTGTCCTGGCGGTGAAGCCGCAAAATATGAATGAAGTTCTGGCGGATTTGAAAGGCAGTCTAAAACCGGGCCAGCTTATATTATCTATCGCCGCCGGGGTAAAGATAAATCAAATACGGAAGGGGACGGGACACCCCGGTATTGTGCGGGCGATGCCCAATACGCCGGCGCAGATAGGACTGGGTATGAGCGGCTGGACGTCCGCTAAAGAGGTTACGGAAAAACAAAAACTGTGGGCGAAGAAAATACTGGGGGCGATGGGGAAGGAAATTTACTTTGACAGTGAAAAGCACCTGGACATGGTCACCGCGATAAGCGGCAGCGGTCCGGCCTATGTATATCTGTTCGCGGAGTCGCTTATCGAAGGGGCGGTAGAGATAGGTCTTAAGCGGAAAGACGCCGAGAAACTGGTGATACAGACGGTGCTCGGGGCGGCACAGATGATGGACCAAGCGGGAAAGGCGCCGTCAGAACTGCGCCATGACGTTGCTTCTAAAGGCGGCACCACCGAGCAGGCTATTATAGTATTTGAAAAAAATAAGCTGGCCGGCATCGTCAACAAAGCGGTTAAAGCGGCCTACGAGCGGGCTAAAGAGCTTGGTGAGGCAAAGTCCGGCTAATTGGGTGTATTGCAATATCGGGCTTTACGTAATATCATAAACTAAACGCATATACCAATTTCTGCGGGAGGTGAATATGAACTGGCTTGATGTAATCTTGATAATAGGCCTGGCGTTGTCTGTCATCATGGGTATTCGGGCCGGGCTAATCAAGGTGGCGTTTACACTGGTGGGCGGGATTATCGGCGTGGTCCTGGCGGGACGCTATTCGGACGGTCTGGCGGACAAGCTATCGTTTATTCCGGATTACGGCACGGCGGGGATAATAGCCTTTGTTATTATCGTCGCAGCAACCGTGGTAGTGGCGATGATTGCCGGCACGATAGTCAAGAAGTTTGTCCACATATTACCTTTAGTTGGGTGGGTGGACAAGCTGGGAGGCGGTATTATCGGTCTGCTGTCAGGAGCAATACTTCTCGGGGCGCTGCTGGCGATGTGGCTGAAGTACGGGCCTACCGGTGCGGATGTGGTACTGGATTCGGGTCTGGCGAATTTCCTGCTGGATAAATTCGGTATCGTTCTTGGCTTGTTACCACCTGAATATCAAATCATACACGACTTCTTTGAATACTGGTAGCGTAAAGAGAAAGTTCAACCGCACTAATCAATGAACGGGCGATAATTGAAAAGTGGCGATAGCGGGGCAGTAAAAAAGCCCCGCTATTATTTTTGAGTGAAATCCTTTTTTACTTTCTGGGATGGTCAGGGTCGGGTTCGGGGGCATCAACCGGGCAGATTTCCGCACATTGTGGTGAGTCATTGTACCCCACGCATTCCACGCATTTGTTGGGGTCGATGACGTAAATGGTCTCTCCCTCGCTGATGGCTTGCACCGGACACTCCGGCTCGCAGGCCCCACAACTGATGCACTCGTCATTGATTTTATAAGCCATGAATAATACCTCCTGAATTATCCCGGGAAATTATCTAAATATCAGAGTATATATTTATTGCGTCATTTTTTGTGCAATTCCTTTTTCTTCAGAGCCGTGGCAACATGAGGTGGTACGAGACTGGAAATATCGCCTCCCAGGCTGGCGACCTCTTTGATAAGGCTGGCGCTAAGGAACTGGTATTCCTGGCTGGCCATGAAGCACACAGTCTCCAGTCCGGGCGAGAGCATCTGGTTCATCATGGCCATCTCAAACTCCCATTCGAAGTCGCCGATTGCCCTCAAGCCGCGCACCAGCACCTGCGCTTTAATTTCTTTGGCGAATTCCACGGTGATGTTGCTGTAGGGGATTACCTCGACTCCCTTGAGATGGGCGGTGGCTTTTTTGGCCATCTCGACGCGCTCCGGAAGCGTAAAGGTGAGTTTTTTCTCCGGCGTGGCAAAGATGCCGATAATGGTCTTATCGAAGAGCCTGGAGGCTCTGTCAGCGATGTCAATGTGGCCGTTGGTAATGGGGTCGAAGCTTCCCGGATAAAGCGCAACTATCAAGAGCCGGCCTCCTTATGAAAAATGGAGATGCAGGTGTCACCGTGGCGGTGCTGCTTAATGAGGTTCAGTGCGGCGTAGTTCTGCCGCAGCGGCGAGCGGGAAGAATGTGTAACAACGAGCGTTGTTTCCGTCCCGACCAGGCTTGATGATGCCAGTCGGGTGATAATATCGCCGGTACCAGGGTCAGAATAGGGCGGGTCCATCAGTATTATGTTATACTCCTTATCAAGAAAAGAGAGCGCTTTATCAACGTTACAGCAATAAACTTTAGCCCGGGAAGATAATCCCGTGGTATCCAGATTTTCCTTTATTATATCACAACATTTGCGTTGACTTTCAACAAAGTCGGCCCAGCCGGCGCCGCGACTTAAAGCCTCTATACCTAAAGCGCCGCTGCCGGCAAAAAGGTCCAGCACCAGCGACCAGTCTTTATTTGTGTTCTCCAGTATTGAAAAAATAGCGCCGCGCACGAGGTCCGTGACCGGACGGGTCTTTGTCCCTTTCGGGAACTTCAAGCGGCGGCCCTTTATCTTGCCTGTAATAACCCGCATATTTTGGTAGTGGAAATACCAAGTAATAGGATAAACAGATAGCTAT
>DAOULS010000126.1:0-8742 GCA_034418415.1 Dehalococcoidales bacterium
AGGAGCCGTTGAACGACGGCTCAATATCGCCGATGCGAGGCATGGACAAGCTGGGCCCCACCGGTGTAATAAGGTCGGCTTTGAAAGCGGGATTTAAGGAGTCCTACGCTTCATGTCTGAACCAGAAATTTTCCGGTACGGTCATGCAAAGTCCGGAGAGTCGGGAAAAGCTGGCAATTCTTACCGATACCTTCTTTAGAAATGGCGGACAGCACATTCAGTACAATCTGGTGGATACCGAAGAACTGCTCGATGCCAAAGTCCACCCGGAAAAACACCGCGACCTGGTGGTTAGGGTGGGAGGTTTCAGTGCTTACTTTGTGATGCTTTCCCCGGAAATTCAGGACGACATCATTTACCGAAGCACACAAGGTTGTTAGGAATATTTTATTAGCAGAAAGAGGAGTGTATATATGGTACGTGATTTGACCGAACTATTGGACCCGGAACTCAAAGGACCTATCAAAATGATGTTAAGCCAAATGCCGCCAACGGATTTCAATGACATACCGGCGGCCCGTGCCGCCTCCAAGCAGATGATGGCGGCAATGAAATCACAATTGCCGGACATCCCGGGTGTCATTACCGAAGATAAAACTATACCCGGCCCCAAAGGTGAACCTGACGTTAACGTTAGAATCTACTGGCCGGAAAAACAATCGGGACTGCTCCCTGCCCTGCTCTGGATTCACGGCGGGGGCTATATGGTGGGTGAAATCGACCAGGAAGATTTTTCTGCTAAGCAATTCTGTTTAGCCGGTAATTGCGTGGTCGTGTCCGTGGAATACCGGCTGGCTCCCGAAAACCCTTATCCCACCCCCCTAGAAGACTGTTATGCCTCCCTTAAATGGCTGGCAGCTCATGCCCGTGAACTTAAAGTTGACCCCTCCCGCATCGCCGTCGGGGGTGCGAGTGCGGGCGGTGGGCTTGCCTCCGGACTGTCTATCCTGGCGCGCGACCGGGCGGAGGTCAAGACGGTTTTTCAGTTGCTGATTTATCCCATGATTAACGATTGTAATATCGTTCCTGCCAGTGATGTCCTGCCGGATACGCTCTTCTGGACCCGTGAAAATAACTTACAGGGCTGGCGTTCCTATCTCGGCTGTGAGCCTGGCGGCGCAGGAATTTCCTGCTATGCGGCCGCTTTCAGAGCAGATAATCTGGAAGGGCTTCCCCCTGCATACATCACGGTCGGAGATATCGACCTGTTCGCCGAGGAAGACGTTGATTACGCGCGGAAATTGATAGCCTCCGGTGTCCCCACCGAACTCCATGTCTATCCCGGAGGCTGCCACGCTTTCGATATGCTCGTGCCGGGCGCAGATATTACCAAAAGGTTCACTGCAGATATTCACCGGGCACTAAAGCGTGCTTTACACTATTAATTTTACTCAACTAAAACTAATAAAAGGAGAGTCCCATGGGTGAAAGAAAAAATCCTGTTGTAGCTACAAACTCTGGTAAAGTCGAAGGTAAGTTTGAAAACGACCTTTACATCTTCAAGGGTATTCCTTATGCCGCGCCGCCGGTCGGTGAACTACGCTGGATGCCGCCCCAGCCGGTGAAAAAGTGGGATGGCATACGCGAAGCTAAGGAATTCGGTGCCATTGCCCCACAGACTATAATGCCGATACCAGGTTTTGACCAGGCACCACAACCGCAATCTGAAGATTGCCTTTTCCTCAACGTCTGGACCCCTGGCTTAGATAATGCCCGGCGTCCGGTTATGGTATGGATTCACGGCGGCGCATTTACTTTGGGTTCCGGCTCTGACCCGTCATATATCACAGGCATATTACCTAAACGTGGTAATATCGTCATGGTGAGTATCAATTATCGCCTGGGAATGCTTGGGTTTTTAAGACTCAAGGATGTTACCGACGGTAAAATACCAGCCACCGGCAATGAAGGATTGCTGGACCAAGTGGCGGCGCTCAAATGGGTCAAGGATAATATCGCCGCTTTCGGTGGTGACCCGGGTAATATCACTTTATTCGGTGAATCAGCCGGTGGCATGTCTATCGGCAGTCTGATGGCGATGCCTTCAGCCAAGGGACTTTTTCATAAAGGTATTCTTGAAAGCGGCTCCAGCGACTTCGCCCTTTCTCTGGAAAACGCCAATGCTAACGGCCGGCTTTTCCTAGAAACTGCCGGAATCAAAGGGAATGACGTTAAATCGTTGCGGGCGCTTACCCCGCCTCAACTTCTTGAGATAGAAAAGAAAAAGATAGCCGGTCGTCAAGGACGAGGTAAGAATCCTGAAGTAACTGTCACCATCCCAGTAATAGATAAAGAAATCATCCCCGATAACAGCAATGAATTAGCCAGGCAGGGGTATTCTAAAGAAATAATTACACTCGTTGGCACCAATCTTAACGAATGGAAATTATTTACGATGATGGAGCCAGGCTTCGACCAAATTGACGAGGCCGGGATACTCGACCGTCTTAGTAAAGTGACATCCACAGATGTAGCGAAGGCATTGATATCGGCATACCGTCAGATCCGCACTAAACGCGGTGAACCCACCACTCCCGCCGAGATATATACGGCTATCTTTGGCGATCATATGCTCCGGATGCCGGGGATAAAACTTGTTGAAGCGCAACAGGCTAACCAACAGGCTACATACAGCTATCTATTCACCTGGAAATCACCCGCCATGGGCGGTGTGCTGGGGGCATGTCACGGTCTGGAAATCAGCTTCGTTTTTGGAACTCTTAACGATATGTTTTCCGGCACCGGACCCGAGGCGGATAAATTGTCTAAATGCATACAAGATGCCTGGCTGGCATTCGCACGTACTGGCGACCCGTCTTGCGAGAGCATCGGTAAATGGCCTGTTTATGGCAGCAAACGCATGACAATGATTCTCGACAAAGACTGCCATGTTGAGTCAGCTCCATATGATGAGGAACGCCAGGCCTGGGAACAAGCATATAAACTCTACTAGGCTTCATTCCAGCGTCAACTAATAATAGGTGAAATAGAAGAGCGATTTAGAAAATATTAGCATTAATCAAATGGGGGTAAAGCAATGCAAGAGGTATATGAGTTTTTAAAGAAATGCGGCACCTATTATCTGGCCACCGTCGAAGGCGACCAGCCCAGAGTACGTCCTTTTGGAACGGTTCATATCTTTGATGGCAAATTATATATACAAACGGGGAAGAAAAAGTCTGTTTCCAGGCAAATGAAGGAAAATCCTAAAATTGAAATCTGCGCCATGAATGGCGGTCAATGGATTCGTATTCAGGCAATAGCCGTTGAAGATGACCGTGTGGAAGCAAAGCAGAACATGCTTGATGCTTATCCTAACTTAAAGTCTATGTATTCTGCCACCGATGACAATACACAGGTCTTGTATTTAAAGGATGCCGTTGCTACAATTAACTCTTTCGGTGGTGAGCCTAAAGTAATAAATTTTTAGTGTTTTTAGTTCATTTAGAGTTTAAAGATTCCATAAGAAACTGCATCCAGATTAACCTGGATATCGTCTCCTTCAACGCAAGCCTTAGCGCCATGACATATTTGAGGTGCTGGATTATCTGATTTTATTCCTTTAAGTCTTACTTGAGACGGGTCGGCGGACGGATTAAGCACGATGAGGAATCGCTCGCTACCGGATTGTCGCAAATAAGCGAAATGGCGGTCGTTATTTTTGACCTGTAAAGGAATCAGAGAGCCAGCGTCTTGAAAAGCGGGAGAGCTTTTTCTAAAGGCAATTAGTTTACGGACGTGGTTGAGTAAAGAATCCGGTTCGCTGGTCTGCTTCTTGACCGTCGGGCGGTTCCTTCGTGGGTCTAACGGAAGATAAAGCCGGTCTTTAGCCGCGGTGGAAAAACCCGCATTCGGCCCGTCGTCCCATTGCATAGGAGTACGGGTGCCCGTGCGCGCGTAGCCCCCTTCCTTCGACGGCATCCCGGGGATATAACGCATGCCTATCTCGTCTCCGTAGTAGATAAAAGGCACTCCCGGCCAAGTCAGCAAAAATGTGAAAATGACTTTTAAGTCGCTGATAGTCCTGCCATCCGCACAGGGTCTTTTCATATCGTGATTGGCACTGGGGATGGATATCAGACCTTTGCCTTGTGTTTTACTGGCCTGTTCTAAATAAATTTTAAGGAAATTTTGTATGTTGCCTCCGCCATACCGGCGAAAGAAACATTTCTCGTTAAGCAGGAGGTCGGCATAACCGGGCACTCCAACGTGAAACATAAAGTCAAAGTCGAATCCGGCGGCAATTGATTCTTCAGGATTACCCCATTCTGCAATTAAGACAGCATCAGGATAGAGCTTGCGTACTTCTTGTCCAATACCCTGCCATAATTTGATTGTTTCTTTATGGCCCGGGTTTAATTTTACCAGTGAAAATGCCATATCCACACGAAACCCGTCTACCCCGTGGCTAAGCCAGTAAGTCATTATTTTAACCAATTCCTTGCGGGTTTCAAGCGGCCCGGGAGCATCGACCGGTTGTTGCCACGGCTGGTCCGCCGCCGGTCTGGCGAATCCGTAATTCAAAGCCGGCTGGAAATAGAAAAAGTTAGCGACATAGCCCCCGTCTCTCTCCCCATAACCCCGTACCACGGAAAGCGGCCCACCAGCACCATATATCGCCGAGGATGTCCAGATATAACGGTCCGAGTATTTATTTCTACCAGACCGGCAAGAGGCTTTAAACCAGGGGTGGTCGATGGAAGTATGGCCTGGCACCAGGTCCAGGCATACTTTAATCTGACGCCGGTGGGCTTCTCTACAGAGTCGGTAGAGGTCCCGGTTGGTCCCATAGCGTGGTGCGACTCGGTAATAGTCCGAGACATCATAGCCGGCATCCTGGAAAGGCGACACAAAACACGGATTAATCCATATTGCGTTAATGCCCAGCCATTGCAGATAGTCCAGTTTTTGAACTATACCCGGGATATCGCCGATGCCGTCTCCGTTGGTATCGTAAAAACTCTGGGGATAAATCTGGTAAAAGACGGCTTGGTTGAGCCAGGGGGGATAATCAGTCGTGGTGTCCATCTGTGAGAAAGTCGGTGGATGCCCCTTATCTTCGTCATTACTCACGGAATAGATATTACTTGTAGCTTTAACATATTGTCAAGGGACTTCTTATTGGGCTACAATTCAGTAATAACTCGCCTGGCAAAAAGCATTACTGGAAAATATTGAAGGCTAAACGAAGCTTTTCATGAAGAAGACCTCAACCAAAACATACGGCGGAATCGAGGCCGGCGGCACTAAATTTATCTGTGCCGTAGGTACAAGCCTAACCGACTTAATTATCAAACGTATTGAAACTACAACGCCTCAAAAGACCATCGATGAAGTCGTCAGGTTTTTCAAGCCCTATACAGTCGAAAAAAGCAGCAAGCACCTGGTAGCGCTCGGCATCGCATCCTTCGGACCTCTTGAACTTAACAGGGAATCTCCCCGGTACGGTTATATCACTAATACGCCCAAACCCGGCTGGTCGAATGTAAATCTGGCCGGTATTATCAGTGACAGACTCGATATACCAGTGTTTATAGATACCGACGTCAACGGTGCCGCGTTAGGCGAACAGGAATGGGGGGCGGCCCAAGGCCTTAACACGTTCGTCTATGTAACCCTGGGGACAGGAATAGGTGGCGGAGGCATTATAAACAGGGACTTAATGCACGGACTTGTCCACCCTGAAATGGGACATATCCTGATTCCGCGTGATAATGGCGATAAACCGGGTTTTAGAGGCTCATGTAAATTCCATGAATGCGACCTCCGTAACAATCCCAGTTACGGCTGCTGGGAAGGCTTTGCTTCCGGGGCATCCATGCAGCAACGATGGGGAAAGCCTCCCGAAGAAATCCAGGAAAACGATAAAGATTATAATCGCACCTGGAAACTCGAGGCAAACTACATTGCTATCGGGATATGTAATTTGATATACACTCTATCGCCGCAACGGATTATACTGGGCGGCGGTATCATGAACCACCCCGGTTTGCTGGAAGAAGTACAGCAAAAAGTTGTGAAATTGCTGAATAAATACATTCCTGCTTTAGACTCGATGGAGAAGATGAGCAGTTATCTGGTCCGCCCGACTCTCGTGGATGCAAAGTCCAATATCCCCTTGTCCGGGGTCCTTGGCGCAATTGTATTAGCCAGACGAATGTGCCTAGAAAAAGATTAACGTTTGTTAGGAGTTATGAACAATGAACGTAAAAGAAGTAACAGAAATTGTACTGGCGTTAAATGGTGGCAGAAAATTCGATAAAACGTGCGACCAGCTAATCGAAGGCAACTGGGAGTATCAAGTCAGCGGTGTCGTTACCACGTTTATGGCCACCGTCGACGTGATTCGGCGGACAATCGAGATGGGCTGCAATCTGATTATCACCCATGAGCCAACCTACTTTACTGGTAAAGACCATATAGACTGGGTGAAAGACGACCCGGTTTATCAACAGAAAAAGGCTTTGATTGATGATAACCGGATATCAATCTGGCGGTACCACGACCATATGCATAGCGGTATTACCGATTTGATTTATACTGGACTGCTAAAAGACATGGGCTGGACAGATTATCTGGACACAGAATTCCCGTTGCCCCATTGTTACACAATTCCTACCACAGCAGTTGCTGAACTGGTTGACTTTTTGAAGAAGTCGCTCGGCATGAAGGTCATACAAATCGTTGGCGACCTGAAAACGAAATGCAGCCGAGTCGGCATACTGGTCGGCGGGGGAAGCCTCGGGCTCGGCCAGGAAGAAATGCCCGCCAAATTGATGCATGACCAGCAGCTGGATGTAATGATTTGCGGCGAAATCACCGAATGGACACTAAGCGCTTATATCCGTGACGCTGCAGCTTTAGGCTTCAACAAGGCTATGATCGTTGTTGGGCATGAGCGGAGCGAAGAACCCGGCATGAAAGAGCTGGCTAAACTCCTGCAGCCACTGTTAATAGAAATCCCGGTCCATTTTGCAGACGCCGGAGAGCCTTTTACTTATCTATGATACAAACAGGGCATCTGAATCTTGATGCCGACGGGGGAAACCCTTAACTACGCCATACTAACGGATAAAAAGTTCACCGGCTAAAGGCTTGACGAGAAGGGCTTTTACTACTTCAACGCCTTCCTGCCCGAGGCTGGATTATCAAAGTGGAAGGGACAGATAAAACCCGAGGGCCAGATTGTTTCCTCCGGCGCGCCATCCGGCTTTAGCTGGGGATTACGTTTGTAAGGACGGTCTATCTTCTCATCAACCAACCTTTCAGTCGGCACAAAACTTGTACGCCAGGGCGCGTGAAAAGTCATGCACCAGTGGACTTTCTTCAGCTTCCACCGGTTATCCTGTTTAATGTAGTCTACTTCATACACGCCGTTCATCCAGCCAGGGTTGATCTTGTTATCTGGGGCAGAGAAAGCATTAGCCCCAAAGCCGTACCACCGACCCTGCGCCGTCAGTCCGTCCGGGTTAACATGCACGATTCCAGATAGCTGCATCACCTGATGCAGAAATTCCGGGTTGGGCGATTTCCTCACCTCGACACCTTTTTGCCCATGATGGAAAAAGTCCCTTATATTTTCCTTACCGACGTAATGACCGGCGGCGACCAGCAGCTCGGTATCCGAACCATCGGCAAAGCAGTCGATGATGTCCTCGGCCATCCAGTGCTCAAGATAGAAGCCGTATGCCCTCTGCAGCTTTTTTATCTCTTCCGTGTCTTCCAGAACCTGTAGTTTTTTCTCCAGCTGTTGGACTTTGGCAGTTAATTCTTCAATATTCATCATCAGCTCCTTTTCAGGGCGTTACCCCTCCCGATACCACCAGCACCTGCCCTACGATATCACTGGCGGCGTCGGAGACCAGGAAGGTCACCGCATTGGCGATATCCTGTGGCGTAGTAAGGCGCCTTATCGGCAGGTTCTTAGGGAAATTTTCAATCATTCCGGGGGGCGCGTTCCTGGCGAAGCCGGTATTGGCCACTCCGGGAGAAACGCAGTTGATATTGATTCCCTCGGGCGCCGCTTCTTTAGCTACGCCCATACTAAAGGCAATAATGCCCGCCTTAGCAGCGGAATAGCCGGCAGTGAACATGCCCCCGTGAATCCCCGCCCCCGAGGTGATGTTCACTATCTTGCCGCTCTTTTGTTTTATCATTATCGGCAGGACGGTTTTCGTGCCGTTACGCGTGCTTTTAAGGTTTACACCAATATCAAATTCCCAGTCCTTATCCGTCATTTCCAGGAAGGGTTTAGGCGGGGTGCAGCCGCCGGCGTTGTTCACCAGTATGTCTATACGGTCGAACTTCTCCAATATCTCTTTCACCATGGAGTCCCATTCCGCAATACTGGTGACGTCGCCCTTGATTGCCATCGACCTCCGCCCCAGCTTCTCCACTTCGGCAGCTGTTTTCTGTGCACCCTCGATATCAATGTCATTAACAATAACATCACACCCTTCCTTAGCCAGTTGTAGAGCTATTGCTTTACCGAAGCCTATCTGGCTGCCGGCGCCGGTAACCAGCGCGACTTTATCCTTCAAACCTAGATCCATATTTACCTCCTTCTATTACTAGCTTAAGGCGCGGCGCGACTGGGCATACCGCCTCCCACGCGGATGCTGTCACCGGTGATATAGGACGATTCGTCGGAAGCCAGGAAAAGCGCCGCGGACGCGATGTCCTCCACCGTGCCTTCTCTACCCAGAGGTATGCCTTCCGCCAGTTTGTTCATGAAAGCGTCCA
>DAOULS010000127.1:0-4887 GCA_034418415.1 Dehalococcoidales bacterium
CTGCCCCAAGTTATACATTGCATGCGGCATCTCTGGCGCCATCCAGCACCTCGCCGGCATGCAGACCTCCGACTGTATTGTCGCCATCAACGATAACCCGGATGCCCCTATCTTCCAGGTAGCCCACTACGGCATCGTCGGCGACTTATTCCAGGTTGTCCCCTTGATTATTAAAAAGCTGAAGGGGTAACAAAGATGAAACCATCGATGCATGTTTCACCAAAATATACCATTGATGACTGGAAGAAACTAAACTTAAATAAAGAGGACTCTTGGATAAAAGCAACAGCTATTTTCGAAGATCGCATTCGTGGAAGATTTTTAGTTCCTATTTGCATGATTGAACATTATGAATTCGCTGGGTTTGCGGTAATAGCACTTGACTGTTTACTCATTGAGACTCTCCAGCAATTCTACCAAGGAAAGCCTGATTCTAAAGGTAATTCAAAAGAATCCTTAGTTAGTTTTTTAACAAATTCTTCTTTCAAAGAATGGTTCAAATCAAAGAGTATGGCTGAAATGTTTTATACTCAAATACGTTGTGGCATTTTGCACCAAGCAGAAACACAGGAAAGTTCCAAAATTACTATTAAAAAGATACTCCATTAGTCGAAGATACCATAGATGGAAAAGGGCTAGTCATTAATCGTAAAAAATTCCACTATCAATTAGTTAAAGAGTTTGAAGCATATCTTGACAAACTTAAAAATCCGCAAGAGAAGACTTTACGCAACAACTTCAAGAAGAAAATGAGTTATATTTGTAATACATAAGTAATCCAAGACTGTCTCTAATTTCCTCTTTATCTAAACGGGGTGTCTAAGAGGGGCGCAGCCCCTCTTCAAAACATTATCCCCCTCTCCAAATAACTGAATCTCTGGTGTGTAAGAATGCCCCATTTGGAGAGGGGGCAAGGGGGTAAGGCAAAATCCCTCCCTTTGCGGTAGTACGTACAAACGTGCTATAATATAAAAAATTGGATAAATACTATTCTCGTTTCCCTTCTTGACCAAATTTTTGATGGTCAATCTCGCTTAATCCGTCCCCATTATTTCCCGTTTTTAGTTTCTCCGGGATAGTATTTGTCTTTTCCAGTCCATTTCCCGGTGGCAAGAGAAAGGAGAAGGTCATGGCTAAAGCAAAAAACGGCGACTCCGTGAAAGTCCACTACACCGGCAAGCTGGAGGACGGCACGGTGTTCGATACCTCGGATGAAAAAAAGCCGCTGCAATTCACATTAGGCGAAGGCAAGCTAATCAAAGGCTTCGAGGCAGCCGTCATCGGCATGGAGCCCGGCGAATTGAAGACCGTTCAGATATCCGCAGATGAAGCTTACGGTCCGCACCACCCGGAAATGGTGATGGTAATCGACCGCAAGGAGATACCGTCGACAATCACTCCCAGGGTCGACCAGATGCTGCAGGTGCGCCAGAAGGACGGCACGTCCTTTGCCGTTAAGGTCACCAAAGTCTCGGATGAAACCCTCACGCTGGACGCCAATCACCCCCTGGCGGGTAAAGACCTTACCTTCGATATCCGCCTCGCCGAGATTGCCTGATTATAAAACACACTTGGACACAGCATCATCTTGCTAGAACCGCCCCCTTTCTCCTATAATTCTAACCGGGAGGTGAGGCGGGATGGACATGAACGTATCCCAGTTGCTCCGTGACCCCATCGGGTCGACCCGCGACTTCAAGATAGACGAACTAATCGATATTTCAAGCGACGGCAAAAGCCATAAAATCCAGGGCGAGTGCCGCCTTTTACGCACGCGGCGCAGTATCCTCGTCAGTTGCCAGCTGGACACGGAGGTCGAACTCTCCTGCAACCGCTGCCTGGGCAAGTTCCTCCAGCCCCTGAAAATCAAGTTCGAAGAGGAGTTTTTCCCGACCCTGGATGCATTGAGCGGGGCGCCGCTGCCCGAGCCGGAGGAGTCCAGCGCCTTCACCATCGACGAGCACCATACCCTCGACCTGACGGAAGCCATGCGCCAGTACATCCTCATGGCTATCCCGATGAAAGCCCTCTGCAAACAGGACTGCGCCGGTTTATGCCCGACCTGCGGCAAGAACCTCAACGAAGGACCATGCAACTGCCCCAAGCAAAACACCGACCCCCGCTGGTCAAAGCTGGCGGAACTGGATTAATCTCTGGTAAAATAAGAGCTAAAGAACGGAGTTAAATATGGGAGCGCAACCGAAGCGAAAGAAAAGCAAATCACGCGCCAAACAAAGGCTAAGTCATGCCGCGTTAAAGCCTCCGGCGCTGGTGGAATGTCCGCAGTGCCATGCCATGATACTGCCCCACCATGCCTGCCCCACCTGCGGGAACTACAACGGGCGGCCGGTCATTGAGATAAAAGAGAAAAAGAAGAAGCCGGAAACCCCCGCCTCGTAAACACTCCGGAAAACGGGCGCCCTCCAACGCCATCGCCTCATTCACGGGCATAAAGAAGGCGCCTTTTCACTTTAGAAAGGATAGAACGGACCGAAATGACGTCAACAGCCTGGGTTTTTCCGGGGCAGGGCTCGCAGTCCGTGGGCATGTGCCGCGACCTCTACGACAACGTAAAATCCGCCCGGGAGGTCTTTGATGCGGCGGACGAAGCCCTGGGATTCCCTATCTCTAAATTATGCTTTGAAGGCCCGGAGGACGAACTCCGCCAGACCATCAACGCCCAGCCGGCCCTGGTGACCGCCGGCTACGCCTGCCTGGAAGCCGCCAGGGAAATCAGCGGCGACAAACTCACTCCGCCCGCCTTTCTGGCCGGACACAGCCTGGGAGAGTACACGGCGCTGGCGGTGGCCGGGGTGTTCGACTTCACCACCGCCGTCCGTTTGGCCCGCGAGCGTGGGCGACTGATGCACGAAGCCGGGCAGATACGGGCGGGCTCCATGTCCGCCATCATCGGACTGGACGGAGATAAACTCGCTGAAATCTGCCAGAAAACCGACGTTATTATGGCTAACGTCAACTGCCCTGGACAGATTGTTATCAGCGGCCCCACCGAAAATATAGTCAAAGCCAACGAAATGGCTACCGCCGCCGGCGCCAAACGCGCCATCACCCTCCAGGTCAGCGGCGCTTTTCATTCCCCGCTGATGCAGCCGGCAGTGGAAAGTATGGTAAAATACCTCGATGCCACCACCTTTAAAGTCCCGGAAATCCCGGTAATCGGCAACGTCACCGCTTTGCCCCTCGCCACCCCGGCAGCCGTGAAGGACGAATTACGCCGGCAGTTGTTAAGTCCCGTTCTGTGGCAGCCCGGCGTCGAGTACATGATAAAACAGGGCGTGACCACGTTTATCGAAATCGGTCCGGGCAAGGTGTTGACCGGGCTTATCAAGCGCATCAGCAAAGAGGTAGTGACGCAAAACATCGGCGATTTAGCCGCCGTCAAGGCTTTAGGCGAATAGACTTTTTAGTGAGGGGGTATGTGCTATGGACCTCTCGAATAAAGTAGCCATCGTTACCGGCAGCGCGCGGGGAATCGGGCGGGCAATTGCCCTGAAACTGGCGGAGGTCGGCGCGGATATTGTCGTCAATGACATACCGGCGGCCGCCGAGACGCTGGAAAGCACCGCCGGCGAAATCAGGGCGCTGAAGCGTAAAGCCCTGGCGGTCACCGCGGATGTCAGCTCCGCCCCGGATGTCGCCCGACTTATCGACACCGCCGCTAAGGAAATGGGCAAAATCGATATTTTAGTCAATAACGCCGGGGTGACCCGCGACCAGATTATCATGCGCATGACCGACGAGGACTGGGACACCGTCCTGAATATCGACCTCAAGAGCGCTTTTCTCTGCACCCGCGCCGTCCTGCGCTACATGGTCAAGCAGCGCTGGGGGAGAATCGTCAGTATCGCCAGCGTGGTGGGCATCATGGGCAATGCCGGGCAGGCAAATTACGCCGCGGCCAAGTCAGGCATCATCGGCCTGACCCGGTCCATCGCCAAAGAGGTGGGGTCGCGAGGCATCACCGCCAACGCCATCGCCCCCGGCTTTATCGAGACTAAGATGACGGAAAAGCTTGATGAAAAGCAGCGTCAGGTCTTGATGCAGCGTATTCCCCTGGGCAGCATCGGTACACCGGTAGACGTCGCCGAGGCGGTTGCCTTCCTTGCCTCCGAAGAAGCCAAATATATCACCGGGCAGGTGCTGCAGGTTGACGGGGGAATGGGTTTAGGCTAATTCCGGGAAGGTATCCTTAAGTAATTCCCCGCTTTCTCTCCGGCAGCTGGATGTTGCCGCCGCGACGCCGCATGCGCCATTCCTTGAGGCAGGTAAGGACCTCGCTGTCGGTGATGTCGTACCAGTACCGGTAGTAGTCGGCTACATAAAATACAGACCCGGTGGCCACGACACAGGCGACTACCCGGTCGGCGACCTTGCGGATTTCTTCGATGACGTGCTCCGGCCCGACCGGCACGGCGGCGATGATTTTTTCGGGACGACGGCGGCGTAGCGACTCTATGGCTGCCTTCATGGTATAACCGGAAGCCAGTCCGTCATCCACGATTACCACCGTCCTGCCGGCGATGGAAAGCGGCGGGCGGTCTTTATGATAGAGCAGGCTGCGCTCCTTGATGTTCATGCGCACCTGGCTGACCTGATAGTTGATTTGCTGCCGGGTCAGGCCGGTCTTCTTGACCAGCTCCTCGTTGAGAATCAGCGTGCCGTCATCGGTAACGGAACCGAACCCGCCTTCAGGACTAAGAGGGAGGGGGATTTTCCTGGAGATGACGATATCGAAGTCGGCGCCGATAGCCAGGGCGACCCCCAGCGCCACGGCGACGCCCCCGTTGGGAATACCCAGCACGACCACCGACTGTCCGGCGTATTCCGCGAGTTTTTCCGCGAGCTGGCGCCCGGCGTCATAGCGGT
>DAOULS010000128.1:0-58166 GCA_034418415.1 Dehalococcoidales bacterium
GCGCCATCCACGGCTGCGAGACGGCGGAGTTCCTGATAAAGCGGGGGCGGCAGGTGACCATCGTCCACGAAGGGAAGGACCTGGGGGAGGGGATACCGGTGGAGGACCTGATGCGCTTCTTCCCGTGGCTGGATAAAAAGGGCATCGTCCGCTACACCGAGGCGAAACCGGAGGAGGTCACGGAAAAGGGTCTGACGATTACGACCAGAGAAGGCGAAAAAAAGACGCTGGAGGCCAACACCGTCCTGGTAACGCTACCATTCCAGCCCAATCCGGATGTCATGAAGGCGCTGGGAGGCAAGGCGCCGGAGGTCTATAACATCGGCAGCGGGGCGGAGCCGGGGCTGATTGTCAACGCCATCGCCGACGGGGCAAAAACCGGCCACGGGATATAAAGCAGCATAGCCATCCATACATTTTTTCTACCAGTCCGCAGAGATGCTATAATATATGGCAGATATTTCAACACCTGAAAAGTTGATTTTCTTTTTATCAATCCAGAAGGAGAGTAGATGGAAATCTCCGGCGTACGCAAGAACAGCAAGCTGATAATAGACGGGGCGCTTTATAATGTGGAAGAGGCGGAGTTCGCCAAGCCGGGCAAGGGCCGCGCCGTTTACCGCTTGCGACTCAAGAACCTGCGCGACGGCAGAGTCATCGACCGGACGTACCGCTCCGGCGAATCCGTGGACGAAGCCTCCCTGAATACCGAGGAGTACCAGTACCTCTACCGCGAGGGCAGCCAGTATATTTTCATGAACTCAAGCACTTACGAGCAGCACCCCCTTACCGAAGAATTGCTCGGCATGAAGAAGAATTTCCTTAAAGAGGGCATGGAAGTGGTGATGCTGATGCACGGCGACGAGGCAATCGATGTCCAGTTGCCGATAACCATCGACCTCAAGGTCACCGAGACCGAGGTCTCCACCAAGACAGCCACCATCACCCCCCAGAACAAGGCGTCCGTAGTGGAAACGGGCTACCGCGTCGATACCCCCTCCTTCATCAAAGTCGGCGACGTTATCAAGATAGACACGCGCACCGGCAATTACGTGGAACGCGTCGCCACCGGCAAATGAACGCAGAGGACGAAGCCAAGCGACTCGCCCGCCTGGCACCCAATTTAAAAAGGCGGGCTTTGATTTACCGCATTATCCGCGACTTTTTCCGGGAGCAGGACTTCCTCGAGGTGGAGACGCCTATACGCGCCCCCGCCATCGCCCCGGAGCAGTTCATCGTCCCTTTCCAGAGCGAGGACTGGTATCTGGCGGCATCGCCGGAACTCCACATGAAGCGCCTGCTGGCGGCCGGTTACGACCGGATTTTCCAGTTCAGTCGGTGCTTCCGCAAGGGGGAGAGGGGACGCTGGCACAACCCGGAATTCGTTATGCTGGAGTGGTACCGCCAGGGTGCCGACTACCTGGATATCATACGGGACACGGAAAAACTGGTAGTGACAATATCGCGGAAGCTGGGGACGGGAAAAACCATAAAGTATCAGGGACAAAAGATAGACATCAGCCCACCCTGGTCGAAAACGACCGTTCAAGACGCCTATGTGAAAGCGGCCAGCTGGAACCCGGTGGCGGAGTATGACGCTGAAAAATTCGACACCGATTTTGTGGAAAAAGTATTGCCGAGCCTCGCTAAAGACCACCCTACCGTATTGATAGATTACCCCGCGGCGCAGGCCTCGCTGGCGAAATTAAAAAAAGATAATCCCCTGGTTGCCGAGCGGGCGGAGGTGTTCATCGGGGGGCTGGAGCTCGCCAACGCCTACAGCGAGCTGGCGGACGCCAGGGAGCAGGCAAAGCGCTTCCGGGAAGCGAGAGAGCAAATCGAGCGCGAGCGGGGACAGCGGCTGCCGCTGCCGGAAAAATTCCTCAAGTCGATGGAGAAGCTGCCGGAATGCGGGGGCATCGCGCTGGGCGTGGACCGGCTGGTGATGCTCTTCTGCGACGCGGACAAAATAGACGACGTGATGGCTTTTACCGAAGATACGGCCTAGGAACTAAAAATTTTGCTAATACCCGCGCAGCTTCCTTAGCAGTCCCTTTACAGTCTGCCAGAGGCTGTTGGCTTTATCCAGCTTATCTTTAGGTGCGATTTGCTCGCCGTAGCGCACGCTTTCATACATCCGCGTGATGTCGCTCATAGGCAGGCGACTGTCCGGAATAACATGCTCGATGCTTCTGGAAAATTCGGCGGCGGTCTGGTGGCGGCGGCGGGGCACACCCGAGCGGGCGCCCTCCCACTGAATGTGACGGAAAATCTCTCTGATATCCAGCGGACCCTCGGGGTCGGCATCAAAAACGGGGGGCGAAGGGGCGTAGGGCTTCCTCTTAAACCTGTTTCCCAGCGACCTGAAGAAAAGTCCCAGGTCGGCCTTGAAAGCCTTCCAGCCGCCAAGGGACTCGCGGACTTCATCGAGGCTTCCCCGGGCGCGTCGGGCGCTATAACGGGAAATCGCTCTGTACAGGAAGAAAATAACGGCGGCGATGATAATTCCCAGCACCACCCACTTAAGCACCTCCGCTAAGACAGGCGGGAATTCCCAGTCCCGTTCTTCCCGGAATTCCTCCGGGACCATACCTCCCATCTCATTCATTTCGCTCTGCTCGTTGCCGCTGAAAAGGCCCATAAACCACTTAAAGGCTATAACCAAGCCCTGTATCAAATAGATAAGGGGCGTCGCTATCCATGCCAGCAGCTGACCCAGGAAGCCCAGCACGGCCCGCGTGCCGTTGCCGACGGACTCGATGAATTCTGGCGAGATAGCGGAAGCCAGGGCAAAACCGATGATAATCATACCGCCGATAACGCCGAGCATCACCGGCAGCCAGCGCCAAACGGAGGTCAGCCCGGCATCTTCTTTGGGCATGGTGCTGCGCATGTTATAGAGGTGACATATCGCAATCGCCAGCAGCCCGAAGAAGAAAAAGGCGATGACATCGATGACGACTTCCGACCCCAGCCCGCTGGCAGAGCTCGCACTGGCGCTTATCTGCCAGAGGATAATCAGTATTACCAGGGCGACGATGCCGATAATGAAAGAGCGGTAGATATCCTTAAAATAGGTGGTCGATTGCCCCAGCATCATGCCCCGCCACCAGAGGTAAACGACGGCCGGAATAGCCAGGGCGACGGTGTTGAAACTGTTGAAGGTATTGCCGAGCACTGTGAAGATATGCCCGAACCAGCCCGGGCTTAAAAAGGTATAGCCATCGGCGTACTCGACGGCCAGCACCAGCAGCATGGTCACCAGGCCGCTGCCGATGACGATAAGGCGCATGAGGGACAGACGCATTTCCTGCCGGGTGAATATCCGGGTAACAACCAGCGAAACAACGACCACGATAATGACGGAGGGGAGGTGCAGGACCGGGCGTGCTGCCGAGACAAATTTAAGGTTCCCCAGCCAGCTTAACCAGGGAGCGACCCAGAATGACTCCATGAGAATCACCGCCAGCGGGTAAAAGACCACCGCCAGCCAGTCGAAGCTCCGGAGCCGGTTCGTAATCTGCATCAGCCCGGCACCTCTTGAAGTCCGATTTCCTTAACGAGCGCCCAAGCTACATCGTCGGAGACATGATAAATGGGAAAATGGTCGGCGCTGACATCCTCGACCTTAGAGCCCACCACAACCAGAGCCACGCTGCGCCCGACCCGCTTCAGGTCGAGCAGAGCCGCCATCAGTTGCTCGTCCGGCTGGGCGGAAATAGCCAGCAGGGTGCTGCCCCAAGGGAGGCTGCTAGCCTGCTCGCGGATGTACCTAACGATGGAAATGGTCTCCACCTGATGCAACTGCGCCAGCGCTTCGAGGATGCGCACCAGCTGGTCGGGGTGCTGGCTGTGGGGGACGTTGACCATGCCCCGGGAGAAGCGGGTCACCTGGTTGACATAGAGGCCGACCCGAAAGCCGGCTTCCAGGGCATGCTGCGCCACCGATGCCGCGGTGATGATGCCCATTTCCTGAAGCTGGTAACTGCTGCCCCAGAGCGGGGCTTTCAGGGTACGAACGTCGAGGAAAATGCTGACATCGATGGTGGTGGTCGGTTCATAGACTTTCGTCTGCAGTCGGCCAAGTCGCGCGGTGCTTTTCCAGTGAATCCGCTTTAAGCTATCGCCGGGGTGGTACTCCCTCACGCCCGCCGTCAGCACCGGATCCTGAAAAAGGTGGTGCTTCAGTCGGATATCGCCGAAGAGCTGCTGGGAGGGGATGCCCAGCTTCTCCAGGGGCACCAGGCGGGGATAGACCAGCAGAAAGTCCTGTTTCTCGACCTTCATGTAACGGCGGAAGAACCCGAAGAGGTCGCCGGACTGGATGCGGGTGGGACCGAAAATAAACGCTCCCCGCTGTGAGCACTTGATGGGGAAGCGGCGCTTGACGCGGCGGTACATGCCGATGGGGAAGATATTAGAGAGGCTAACGCGGTCTTCGCTGGCGGGCGAGGTCTTCCCCTTGAGAAGGGTCAGCCGCTCCGGTAGCTCGTCTTCTATCTTTATCCAGGGCAGCGGCAGCGGCTTGCGGTTGTTAATCTCGATTTCAAAGATGATTTCCTCGCCGAAGAAGACCTGGCTATGGCTCAAGCGGCGATTGTATTCGACACGGTTCAGGCAGTACTTGTTCCAGAGTCGCGATACGCCGCCGGTCAGGACAAAAAGCAGCGCCACCAGCGCCAGGGGCACCTGCTGCAGCGCCAGGCAGATGATGAAGATAATGACGGCGAAAAAAATCCAGTAGTCGCCCCGCATCCGCTAGCCCTCCCCGGCAACGCTTTCATCTTCAACCGGCACGAAAACAGAGTCCCTGATTTCCTTGAGGGTCTGCTCCGCCTTCTGGCCGCGCAGTCGGCTCTCCGACTTGGGGATGATGCGGTGAATCAACACGGGGGTCATCAGGTGCTTGATATCGTCAGGGGTGACGAAAGCCCGACCGCGGACAGCGGCGAGGGCCTGGGAGGCGTTATAGAGCGCCAGCATGGCGCGGGGGCTTGCCCCCAGTTCGACGGCGGAATGCTGGCGGGTGGCGTGGATAAGGCGAACAATATAGTCCTCGACATCTGTGGCGATGTGCACCTCGCGGCACTCGCTCTGCATCTTGATAAGCTCGTCGGCGGACACCACCGACTCCAGAGTATCAAGGGGGTCTTCGGTGCGGAAACGGGACAAAATCAGGCGGTCGTCCTCCTCGGAAGGATAGCCGATCTGGATTTTCATCAGAAAGCGGTCGAGCTGGGCTTCGGGGAGGGGGAAAGTGCCTTCAAGCTCGATGGGGTTCTGGGTAGCCATCACCAGGAAGGGGCGGGGCAAAGGGCGGGTCTCGCCCTCGGTGGTGACCTGCCGCTCCTGCATTGCTTCCAGCAGGGCGGACTGGGTGCGGGGGGTGGCGCGGTTGATTTCGTCAGCCAGCACCACCTGGGACATGACGGGGCCGGGACGGTATTCAAAGTCGGAGGTTTTTTGATTGAAAACGTAAGTGCCGGTGATATCGGACGGCAGGAGGTCCGGCGTGCACTGGACGCGGCGGAAGGAGCAGCCGAGCGACTTCGCCAGCGACTTCGCCAAGACGGTCTTGCCCAGGCCGGGCACGTCCTCGAGGAGGAGGTGGCCTTCACAGAGCAAGGCGATTATCGCCAGCTCCACGACCTCGCCCTTGCCGACGATAACGCGCTCGACGTTTTCCTTTACTTTAGCAGCAACATCTTTAATGCGCTGTACATCTTTATCCTGCATTGGCACAATCTCTTTCTATCTTGGAATATCATGGACTTAATATTATAACATCTAAACCGCCGGGCGGTCATTAAATGTCATATTCATCTTCAATACGGCCGACCATTTGCTCCAGGATATCCTCCAGCGTGATTAAGCCGACCACATCACCCTTCTCGTTAAGGACGACGGCCTGGTGCATCCGGCGGCTCTTGAAATGGCGCAACTGGCTGTTGATTTTCTTGCTATCCGGTATGAAATAGGCCGGCCGGATGAGCCTTCTCATCGAGCTCAGTTTCTTGCGGCCGTTCTTTCCCAACAGGTCTTTAGCGTGGATGAAGCCGATTATCTCCTGGGTCTTGGCGTGCTTGACGGGATAGCGGGAATAGCCGTGCCTTTTAATAATTTTTAGCGCCCGGTCGATGGTGTAGTCCGACCGCAGGGTCACCATGCGGCGACGGGGGACCATGACCTCGGACACGGGTTTATCGTTAAGGGTGAAGATTTTGGATATCATTTCCTTTTCTTCCGCGGATATCGAGCCATCTTCCCAGCTGATATTAATCAGGCTCTTGACCTCGCCCTCTGTGACGATATTCCGTCGCGAGCGGGTGATGTCGATATCCATCACAAGCAGCATTTTCTGCACGAGAAAATTAGCGCCCGCCGTGATAGGCCGGAAAACGGTCATAATCCCTCTTAATATCGGGGCGGTAATAAGCGAGATAGCTTCGCTGTGGTACCGGGCATAGACCTTGGGCGTCAGCTCGGCGAAGATAAGGATAATAATGGTGAGTACAATGGTCACGTAGATGATGCCGGCGTCGCCCCAGATGGACAGGGCGATGGCGGTAGCGATAGCCGACATAGCCACGTTGACCAGATTATTGCCAAGCAGAATCGTGCCGATAAGCTTCTCCGGTTTTTCCAGGATTCCCTCGACGATTTTCACGCCGCGGGAGCGCCTCTTGGATAGCTGGCGCAGGCGGGCGCGGCTGACCGTCATCAGGGCCGTCTCCGCGCCGGAAAAGAAAGCGGAGCAGCCGAGCAGCAGTACTATTAAAATCCACAGCGATATTTGCGGGGCAATCCCCAGGCTATTCATCGTGTTCCTCCCGTGTTACAGCGTTTCAACCGGATGCCGAACACACTATATTGTAACATTATTTGCCATAGATGAACCGATGTCAAAAAATATAAAACATAAATTGGCATAAAAAGAGATATATGTCATTTAAAACACATTGACCGTATGGCAAAATTGGACTTATACGGAGGGCAAAATGACGATTGATTTTAACGTTATGGCGGGAGGGGAAGCGGGGCAGGGTGTGCAGTCCGTAGGCGCGATACTGGCCGGGATGTTTGCCAAAGGCGGTCTGAATGTCTTCGCCGACCAGGACTACGAGAGCCGGGTAAGAGGCGGGCACAACTTCTTCCGCATCAGGGCAAGCAGCGAGGAAGTCCTGGCATTATCACCAGCGCTGGACATGCTGATTGCCCTTAACAAAGAGTCCGTAGAGCTTCACGAAAAAGAGGTTAAATCGGAGGGAGCCATCATCTACGACGCGGAGCAAACGAAAACACAAGCCCGGGGAGAAATATATTTCAACGTGCCCTTTAACAGGCTGGCGCTGGATGCCACCGGTAATAAACTGATGGCCAATACGGCGGCGATAGGGGCGGCGGCGGGGCTGATAAATTACGACTTCGACCTGCTGGCGGGAGTGCTGGCCAAGGAGTTCGCTCCGCACGGCGAAAAGACGGTGAATGACAACATCACCGCCGCTAAGGCCGGCTACGACTACGTTGCTAAGAACGGGAAAAAGCTCAATTTACCGAAAATCAGCTTTCCGAAAAGACAGAGTAAAAAACTCCTGCTCAACGGCAACGAGGCATTATCGCTGGGGGCGCTGGCGGCGGGGTGTAAGTTCGTGGCCGGCTACCCGATGACGCCTTCGAGTTCTATCCTTGAATTCATCGCGGACAAGGGGCGGCAGTACGGGGCGGTAATGATACACGTCGAGGATGAAATTGCGGCGATGAACATGGTCGCCGGGGCAGGGTATGCGGGAGTGAGGGCCATGGCGGCGACCTCCGGGGGAGGCTTCGCCCTGATGGTGGAGGCGCTGGCTTTAACAGGCATGACGGAGACCCCGGCAGTGGTGATGCTGGGACAGCGTCCCGGACCGGCCACCGGTCTGCCGACGCGCACCGAGCAGGGGGAACTGTTTTTCGCCCTGCACGCTGGCCACGGCGAATTTCCGCGCGCCGTGCTGGCGCCGGCTACGGCCGAAGATGCCTTTTACGCCGCCGCGAATGCCTTCAACCTGGCGGAAAAGTATCAAACGCCGGTGATAATCCTCACCGACCACCACCTGGCTTCGTCTTACGCCACCGTGGACAGGTTCGACTTAAACAAAATCGAAATCGAGCGCGGGGCGATATTAACAGATGCAGAAGCGAACCAGCAAACCGACTATAAAAGACACCTGGTGACCGCTTCAGGAATATCACCGCGGGCGCTGCCGGGCCAGGGCAAGGCTTTAGTAGTCACCGACTCCGACGAGCACGACGAATACGGTCACATGATAGAGGACGCCGCCACGCGCAACCAGCAGGTAGAAAAACGAATGCGCAAACTCGATGGCTTGAAGAAAGAAATACTGGCGCCGGAGTTCCATGAGACGCAGGGAGCGGGGATGACGCTCATCGGGTGGGGGAGCACTTACGGTGCCATCCGTGAAGCCGCTGCAATACTCAAGAAAGAGGGAAAGGCGGTCAATACCCTTCACCTGCGCCAGCTATGGCCCTTCCCGTCGGGTAAAGTCACGGCGGCACTGCAAAAAGTCGGTAAAAACATCGTCGTCGAAGGCAACGCCACGGGACAGCTCGCCGCCTTGATAAGGCGCGAGACGGGCATAAAAGTCGACGGCACCATCCTGAAGTACGACGGTCGCCCCTTCGCCCCGCAGGAGATTGTCGACCGCTTGAAAAAGGAGACGAGGAAATGGTAACGCTGCAGGACTACGAATCGAAAGTCGAGATAGCCTGGTGCCCGGGCTGCGGGAACTTCAGCATACTTAAGGCGGTGAAAAAAGCGCTGGTGGACCTGAACCTTAAGCCGCAGCAGGTGCTTTTCGTCTCCGGCATCGGGCAGGCGCCCAAGCTACCGCATTACACCAAGGGCAACGTCTTCAACGGACTGCACGGTCGCACGCTGCCGGCCGCCACCGGCGCGAAAATCGCCAACCATGAGCTTACGGTAATCGGCATCGACGGGGACGGCGGGGCTTACGGGGAGGGCGTGCAGCACCTGCTGGCGACGGCACGCCGCAACGTGGATATAACCTACCTGGCGCACAACAATCAAGTTTACGGTCTGACCAAGGGGCAGGCGTCGCCCACCAGCGAACTGGGGACCATCACCAAGACCACGCCTTTCGGCGCCGTCCAGCCGCTCAACCCGATGATGCTGGCGCTGGCTTCCGACGTCAGCTTTCTGGCGCGGGGCTTCGCCGGGGAAATCGACCACCTAGCGGGACTGATTGCGGCGGGGATAAAGCACCGCGGCTTCAGCCTGATAGATATTCTGCAGCCGTGTGTTTCCTTTAACCACCTCAACACCTTCGCCTGGTACAAGCAGCGTGTCTATAAGGTGGAGGGGGAGGGCTACGACCCCACGGATAAGGTCGCCGCGCTGAAGAAAGCACAGGAATGGGGCGATAAAATACCCATCGGCATTATTTTCAAGCAGGACAGGTCCGTTTACGAGGACTCCATGCCGCAGCTTAAAACTGCACCGCTTGTTAAGCAGTCGATTGATCCACAAAAGATAAATGCTTTATTGGGCGAATTTCAATAAATATACCTCTTGAATCCTGTATAATCATGTGCTAGACTAATCTGGTAATCCGGCCCAACGGGCGAGGAGCGGAACAATTGTTACGATAATCGGCAGAACCAGAATAATCACCGGATAAACCCCGGCGGCATTTTAAATATGCGGGGGTAGTCCGTGATATCTGCCGATTTGTTTTAGCTTTTTCCTTGTTTTTCTAAAACTCCTTTTGTTATAGCTATTGCCTCACTATACCTGTCTTCGTCGTGCGTTTCACTGATTACCCCACCAAAGACCCTTAAGATATCTTTATCCCATAGTGCTGCCGGGGCTGAAGTTATATTTATAAAAATCCATTCGGCGAGGTGAGTACTGTGGGCAACAGAAAAAATAAGCATACCAACCATTATTCGCAAAACGAGTTGATTAATAAAGAAACAATCAGGGACTTAGTCGAGCAGTCCAGCATCAAAAAGGGCGACCTTGTCTATGATATCGGGGCCGGCTGTGGCAATATAACCGAGGCCCTGCTGGCAAAGGGCACCCGCGTCGTGGCTATTGAAAAGGACGTAAGACTTTACCTGAAGTGCCGGCAGAGGTTTTTAGACCGTGAGACCGCCGCCATCCATCACACCGACTTTTTACAGTGGGAGTTCTCGCCTGGGCACAGATATAAAGTTTTTTCCAACATCCCCTTTATCCAGACCTCGGATATCATCAAGAAGCTCGTTTTCAACGAAAATCCACCGGAAGACTGCTACCTGATAGTGCAGAAGGAAGCGGCGGAGAAATACACCGGCATACCCAAGGAAACACTGGTCTCGCTGCTGATTAAGCCGAGGTTCTGGGTGGATATAGTTTACCACTTCAAGCGGAAGGACTTTTATCCCGTCCCATCCGTGGATATCGTGCTGATGCAGCTGGAGAAAAGAATGTGCCGACTAGTGCCGGACGATTATTACGGGATGTACCGTGACTTTATCGTGTTCTGCCGGGAAGGGAGTAACAGCTCGATAAAAGAGGCGCTGCTGAATATATTCCCGCAAGAGCAGCTCAAGCAAATAGCCGCCCGACTGGATATAGATTTAAGGGAGAGACCCTTGGAGCTGGATTTCCGACAATATCTAGCCCTTTTTCAATACTATTTGAGTGGCAAGTTCCGGAATATAGCTTTTTTAGGTGCCGAGGCAAGACTGGCGCAGCAAAAATCGAATATTAAAAAAATACACCAGACGAAGAGGAAAGTAAGAGGCGTTCCTTGACATTCCAACCTTAACTCTTTTTAAAATCCCTCTCTTATCTCCCTTTTACAAAGGGAGACGCCAATACCCCAAAATGGGGCGTCTAAGAGGGGTGAAACCCCTCTTTTAAAAATATTCCCCCTCTCCAAATAAATAAATCAACGGTTTATATGGATGCTTCATTTGGAGAGGGGGTCAGGGGGTGAGGTAAGTATGGATTCCCGTTTGCACGGGAATGACGTTATAGCACCTTTTCTTGACAATTATACCTCCTCTCTTGAATAATAACCCCGATGAAAGCCCTGCGCTGGCACGCCGCCAAAGACCTGCGTTATGAGGACGTCCCCGAGCCTTCGCCCGGACCCGGGATGCTCAAGATAAAGGTCAGCCTGGCGGGCATCTGCGGAACGGACCTGAAAGAATACACCAATGGTCCCATTATGATTCCCCATGATAAAGTCCCCCTGACCATCGGACACGAGTTCATGGGAAACGTGGCGGAGGTGGGCAAAGGGGTCAAGGGCTTCAAGGTCGGGGACAGGGTAAGCGGGGTGGGGTATTACTACTGCGGCGAGTGCTACGTCTGCAAAAAGGGGCTTTACAACCTCTGCATTAACCAGGGCTTCACCGGGCTTAGCACCGACGGCTGCATGGCGGAATATTTCTTAATCCCGGACTACGCCTGCTATAAACTGCCGGACAACGTCTCCGACGAACAGGGCGCGCTGGTGGAGCCTTTAGCCGTAGCCCTTCATGCCGTCGGGCAGGCGAGACTCAAGCAGGGGGACACGGTGGCGATAGTGGGAGACGGGACAATAGGACTGTGCTCGGTGCTGGCGGCGAAAGCGGCCGGTGCTTCGGGGGTCTTTCTCGTCGCCAAGCACTCGGGGCGGGCGGAACTGGGAGAAAGACTGGGCGCCACGGCCGTTATCAACGTGATGGAAGGCGACCCGGTCAGGCAGCTTCACGAGCTTACCGGCTTCACCGACGCGGACGCCGCCATCGAGTGCGCCGGTCGGCCGGATACGCCCCAGCTGGCTATTATCCTGATACAGCGGGGCGGCACTGCGGTTATCGTGGGGGTTTTTGAAAAACCAAGCCTGATAGATTTCAGCACGATAACCTTCACCGAAAAGAGGGTGGTCGGCAGCTCCATTTACATCCACGAGGGGAAAGCCGCCATCGAGATGATGGCGAAGAAAAAAATCGACCCCTCTCCACTCATTTCCTCAATCGTCCCCCTGGAGGACGCCGTCGAAAAGGGCTTCGAGGCATTAATCAACGATAAAGACACAAATATCAAGGTGCTTTTACGTGTAGCTTGATGATATCCAGCGTATTCGCTTACAATAATCGGTAGAACATCAAAGGAGGCAACTCAATGATAAATAAGGAAATTTTTGAATTCCCCATCGTTTACACCAACCCCATACCCAAGATAGCGCTGGGGTGGGGGTCTTACCAGACGGTGGGCGACGAGTGCAAAGCCGCGGGGATGAAAAAGGCCCTGATTGTCACCTCCGGCCTCAAGGGCACCGGCATCGTCGACGAGCTCAAGGGGGTAATCAACCACGCCGGGGTGTCCACCGACGTTTACGACAAGGTCACCACCAACCCCAAGGACTGGCAGGTGATGGAGGCTTATAAAGCCTTCAAGGACGGGCAGTGCGACGGCGTGGTGGGGCTGGGGGGCGGCAGCTCGATGGACACCGCCAAGGGCGTACGTGTCGTGGCGGCCAACGGGGGTAAAGACATCACCAATTACACCGTTTTCATCGACCCGCCCTGGATAGAAACACTGAAAAAGATGAAGCCCTGCACCATTCCCCAGATTTCCGTGGCGACCACCTCCGGCACCGGCGCCGAGGTATCGTCCTTCGCGGCACTTTCCGACACCAAGTCCAAGAACAAGATACTGGTCAGCGCGCCCAATATCCACTCTACCCTCGCCGTTATCGACCCGCTGCTGGCGAGAATGCAATCGAGGGAAATGGCGGCGTGGGCGGGCTTCGACGCCATGGCACACGGCATCGAGGCTTTCGTCACCAAGGTGCAGGGGCCCTACGCCTACGGGATGCTTTTACGCTGCGTCGAGCTGGTCTATAAAAACCTGCGTGATTTCGTTTATAACCGCATGAACAACGTCGCCTGCGAGAGGATGTGCTGGGCTTCGACGATGGGCGGCATCGCCATCGGGTTCGGGGCGGGGGCGGGCATCGTGCACGGGCTGGGACACCAGATAAGCGCCCTCACCGACGTCCATCACGGTCGCATCAACGGCATGATGATGCTGGCGGGCGAGCGGTACAACCAGCCGTCCATCATCGAGAAGCTGGCCGCCCTGACCCGCGCCATGGGCATCGATACCACGGGCATGACCGAGTGGGAAGCCGCCGACCACTGGTTCTATGAAATAGAGCAGCTGCTGAAAGACATTGAAATTACGCCCGGACAGCTCAAGAAGCAGCTCGGCGTGCAGGAGAAAGACCTGGACAAAATCGTCAAGGTCTATGCCAACGACTTTTGCAGTCAGGGCAACCCCAGGGAGTTCAACTACGACGAGGTAATGGGCGTGATGAAGAGCGCGCTCTAGGAGATATTATTGATGAGTAAAAATAAAATTGATTATTCGATACTGGACAAATTCAACTTTAAGACAACGCCGATAGGCGTCAAGCTTACCGTCAAGCGCGTGGAGGGCATCCCCCGGATAACCAAGAAAACGACCTTCTGCGAGATGATTAAGTGGGCGCAGGAGGGCAACGCTTTTTACGCGGAAATCGATGACCATACCTGCGATGCCGGTTTATACCTGCTGGGAATGAAGGACGTGGCTCTGCCGTATGTTAACGGGGAATACGGCACCGGCCTGCAGGTCTATGATTCGCCGCGCGCCGCCGCCCGACTCTACCAGCATATCTATAAAATCGACCGGGGCACCATAAATTACGTCACCTTCGCCCCGCTGGACAAGCTGACCTTCGAACCGGACGTGCTGCTCATCACCGCCGACACCACGCAGGCGGAAATCCTGCTGCGGGCATCGAGCTATAAGACAGGGGACATGTGGGTAAGCAAGTACACGCCGGCCGTGGGGTGCGACTGGCTGATTATATACCCCTTCCTGAAAGGGGAGATAAACCACATCACCACCGGGCTCGGTTTCGGAATGAGGCGCCGCCACATCTTCGAGGAGGGCTGGCACTTCATATCCATCCCCTACGACAGGATAAAACCCATGCTGGAAACGCTGGCGGAGATGCCGTGGGTGCCGGAACCCTATAAGGAAGATGGACTGGAATACGTGAAAAAACTGCGCACAGGGCTGGGGCTTGATAATCCCTCATAATGCACCGATAATATTAAGTAGAGGCAGATTCACCATGGATAAAGAAACGACGATAACAGCCGGTGAGACGCAGACCGACGAAGAACCTCAAATCATCGAAGAGATAGCCGTCGAGGAATTAAGCATCGACGGGATTTGCGGGGTGTATTAGCCGTGGCCTGCCGTCTGGCGGACAGAGTGCAGGTAAGAAAGGAAAGCTGGGGACTGCTTTTCTACCAGCAGACGCGGCATAAAATGTACTTCGTGAGGAGCGGCGACTGGCTGCATCCGGAACACTTCGACGGGACCTGGACGGAGCAGGGCATCATCGACGATATCGTCGCCCGCACCGGCGTCCCTGCCGAAAAAGTCGGACGCTCGCTGCCGAAACTGACCAAACGCCTCACATCGAGCAGGTTAATCATCTGTGAAATACGCTGACTGGCCGCTGGCCGCCCCGGTAAACCTCACCTGGGAAATCACGCACCGATGCAACCTGCGCTGCGTCCACTGCCTCTCCGCCAGCAGCGAGGCGTCGGCGGACGAACTCTCTTACGACGAATGTAAAAAAATCGTCGACGAGCTGGCGGAATTAAGAGTTTTTGAAATCAACTTCGGGGGCGGGGAACCTTTACTCAAGGACTATTTCCTCCCTCTCTTAAGATACATTCACAAGAAGGGCATCGTTACCTGCATCAGCACCAACGGCACCGTACTAACGGACGAAGCAATCGCTCTTTTCGATGATAACCCGCTGGTCAACGTGCAGGTCAGCCTCGACGGGGCGACGGCGGAGGTCAACGACGCGATAAGGGGTCGTGGCACATTCTCTCGAATCATCGCTGGGATAGAAAAGCTGGCGGGGAAAGACATCCCGCTTTCCATCAACAGCGTGGTGACGTCGCGTAATTATTTCCAGCTAAAAGAACTTAAGGAACTGGCGGTCACCTACGGGGCGAACCTGCGCGTCTCCCGGTTCCGTCCCTCGGGGCGGGCACGGGCAAGCTGGGAGGCATTAAGGCTTAATTCCCGGCAGCTTAAGGAGCTGGCGGACTGGCTCAACAGCGAGCCGGACATCCTCACCGGCGACTCGTTTTTCTCCATCTCGCAGGACGGGCGGCGGCAATTAGGGCTTGATATGTGCGGCGCCTGCAAGATGACCTGCTGCATCGACCCGCGCGGCGACGTTTACCCCTGCGCTTTTTTGCAGGCAGAGGAACTCCGCGGGGGCAGCTTGAGGGAGAAAACGCTGAAAGACATCTGGGACAACTCCAGGGTCTTTAACTATTTCCGCAGGCTGGAGCCTGAATCGTGCCGGTCCTGCCCCCGTTACGAAAAGTGTCGGGGCGGCTGCCCGGCGGTGGCTTATTTTATTAATCAGGACCTCAACAGCGCCGACCCCGAGTGCCTGGCACAGTGGAGTAAGGACATTTCCCTACCCAGTATCCCCCTTTAACCCCTCTGTCATTGCGAGACTTTCTGCAGAAAGTCGTGGCAATCCCCATGATAGATTTATTTCAATGATTGAGATTGCCACGTCGCTACGCTCCTCGCAATGACAATCTTAATACGTCGGGTCGCTACTTGGGCGGGGATACGTCCTTGAGCTTTTCCGAAGCCGGCTCGCCGCCGACACCCCAGTGCGTTTTGGGAATTTCGTGAACGATTACTTCCACGGCCTGCTCCGGGACGCCTATGTCCATCATGACATCCGTGATGCCCCGTATCATCTTTTTAACCTGCACCTGCCCCACGCCCGTCCAGAAATTTACATGCACAACCGGCATTTTTCACCTCCTTATCAGATTCCCCGTTTATAATTAGCGTTCAGTATATCCCTGTCAAATGGAAAGACCATCCTTAACAGAGTGGAGAGCAAGGGGTGAGGATTTAAGAAACCACCTCTTTAAAATATCTTCTCTGGAAAAATAGCGCCAGGTTCACCAGACTTACCAGCACCGGCACTTCCACCAGCGGACCTATTACCGCCGCGAAGGCTTGCCCGCTGCCAATCCCGAACACCGCCACCGCTACGGCAATCGCCAGCTCGAAGTTATTGCTCGCCGCAGTGAACGCTATTGAAGCCGTCTGGCTGTAGTCCGCCCCGATCCGCCACCCCATCCAGAAGGAGACCAAAAACATCAGTACAAAGTAAATCAGCAGCGGCGCGGCTATCTTCAGCACGTCCAGCGGTATCTGCACTATCGTTTCGCCTCTTAGTGAGAACATCACAACGATTGTGAACAGCAGCGCTGCCAGTGTTATCGGGCTTATCCTGGGGATGAACTTACTCTCGTACCAATCGCGTCCTTTTGTCTTTAGAAATACGAACCGCGTCAGTATCCCCCCGAAGAAGGGTATCCCCAGGTAGATGAACACACTTTTAGCGATGTCCCCCATCGTCACCTCCACCGCCGAGCCTTCCAGTCCGAACCATTGCGGCAGTACGGTGATGAAAATCCAGGCGTAAACGGAATAGAAAAGAATCTGGAAAACGGAGTTGAAAGCCACCAGTCCCGCGGCGTATTCCCTATCCCCTCTTGCCAGTTCGTTCCACACTATGACCATGGCAATACACCGCGCCAGCCCTATCATTATCAGGCCGACCATGTATTCGGAATTCGGCCAGATTTTCCCCAAGAACAGCACCGCCAGCAAGAACATCAAGATAGGCCCGATTACCCAGTTCTGCACCAACGATAGAAGCAACACCCGCCAGTTGCGGAATATCCGCCCCATTTCCTCGTAGCGCACTTTAGCGAGGGGAGGGTACATCATCAGAATGAGTCCGGCAGCTATAGGTATGGATGTCGTGCCTACACTCAATGAGTTGATGAAATCGCCTACTTCGGTTTGCCACCCCAGTAAAACCCCCACCCCCATCGCCAGGAATATCCACAGTGTTAGAAATCTATCTAAAAAAGAAAGTCGGCCAGTCGCTTGACTCATGCTTTTATTATATTTTTTATAGCTGCGCCTATCAAATTCCACACCTGCCCTGAACTTGTCGAGGGGTGTTTTTAACCCCTTTTCGAGACAGGGGCGGGCCTGATATCCTTCGTCGCCCAGTTTTCATCGGGGCTCCTCCAGGATGACAGGTCACCGTATGACCGGTCGCAGTGGAGCGGGGGAGACCTTACTCCAGCCTCCCCCTTCTTCTCCTGTCACCAATTAGGTTATTCCTAAAGAACCAGAGCGCCGATACGGTCGCCCTGTAACGTAAGGTAGGCCGTTTCATCGACGATCTGCATTTCGACAGGATGGTAGCCGAAGGGCAACACATAATCATCAAAGCAATTGGACGAATCTATATCGACTTTTTTCCTTTCCGGTTTTATATTTTTCTCAACCGGCTTTGCCGTCGCTGTAAGCTTTTTGACCCTGAGCATGACCGGCGTGATTCCCGTTATCCTGGTATGGACCGGGTAAAGAGCCTGACTGCAGGTCTTGCCGAACTTCAGCTTTGTGACCAGTCCGCCCATCCGGTCGGTAAAGCAGGGCTTCGTGTCCAGCATCTTAATCGATGAAAAGTCCACGGAGACGACCGTCTTGGGGTATTCAATAAACTTCGCGGTGGCGATTCTATAATTCAGCGCGCTGGTATGCTGGGTGGTGCACCTGAGAGACAACCAGACATTAGCGGGACTCTGGGGCGTATCGAAGGTCAGGCCGCGCGCGCCGGCAAAATCCGAAGCGTAGAGAGAGGGGATAGACCAGTATTCAAACATGTGTTTATCGACGTCCAGCCTGCCGAGAAACGGGTGAATCTGGTAGTAATTGGCCTGGCTGCTGTACAGAGTACACCACACCACCTTTCCGGACGATTCGACCGCTATGTCCCATATCGATACGAACAGGCCCGGAATAATCCAGACGTTCGTTTTCAGGTCGTCGACACTGAATCTGCCGATCAGCAGGTTATTATACCAGCCGCTATACCAGGCATCACCCTTGCTATCGAATTTTATCCTCCTGGGCCGGGAAAAGGGCATATTATAACCGGTGCTGCTAACGGCTTCGGTGCCGAAGCTGACCATTTCACTTTTTTGTGTATCGAGAGCGATCAGCCGGTCCCCATTATGCAGAGTGCCCCATATTCTCTTGTCGTGCCCCAAGCATATGCCGGATAAACTGCCGTAATCCGGCTCCATGTACAGTGAACTCGGCACGTGCCACTCCCTTACCAGGTCGTCGGTTAAACTCAATTCCCCAAACATATCGACGATGTACTTGGAATAATAAAGCGTTTTTACCCCTTCCCGTGTTTTGTAACAGACCAAATCCGTCAGGTAAAAGGGATTGCTCGCCGGAGGGATAACCGGAAGTGTCCATACTTTCATTTCTGCCATATTTGCTTTCCTCCTTTATATTATGTGTAGATAGAATATTATATTAATTTACCGTAATAATGCAAGCCCCCCGCCCCTTTTCCATAATGCCGCATTTAGAGGTATAATGGCGTTTGAGAGGTAACGCTATGTACGGTCAATTCAAATACCTGTTTTCACCCCTGCAAATCGGGAAGGTCACCGTGCCCAACCGCATCTCCTTTTCCTCGCACCTGACCAACCTCGCCGAGAACAACCTGCCGTCGGAGCGGTACACGTACTACCTGGCGGAGAGGGCCAAGGGCGGGGCGGGCCTGATTATCACCGAGGAGCAGACCGTCCACCCCACCGACCGCGCCTACGAAAAGCTCATCGATGCCTGGAAGCCGGAGACGGTGCCGGGCTACCGCAAGATCTGCCGCGCCGTCCATGAATACGAGACGAAGATATTCGCCCAGCTGAACCACAACGGCGGCCAGGGCGACGGCAGCTACTCGCGACTGCCCATTTTAGCCCCTTCTCCCGTGCCCGACTTTATGTTCCGGGAAGTGCCCAAGGAGATGGAAATCGAGGAAATGAGGGAAATCACGGAATATTTCTGCAAGGCAGCGGTCAACGTCAGGGAGGGCGGCCTCGACGGGATTGAACTGCAAATCGGGCACAGTTCCTTGTTGCGGCAGTTCCTTTCCCCTCTCACCAACCTGCGCACCGACGACTACGGAGGCAGTCTGGAAAACCGCCTGCGCTTCCCGCTGGAGGTCGTCGCGGCGGTGAGGCGGACGGTGGGGGAGGACTATACGCTGGGGATACGCCTCTGCGCCGACGAGATGGTGCAGGGGGGACTAACGCTGGAAGACGGCAAGGAAATCGCACAACGCTTCGAGGCATCGGAGAACATCGACTTCATAGATTTGAGTTTAGCCACTTTTTATAACCTTTACCTGGTCGGCGCCAGTATGCATACGCCGCTGGGCTATACCATTCCGCTGGCGGCGGGCATCAAGAGCGTCGTTAGTCTTCCCGTTTTCTGCACCGGCAGGATTAACGACCCCGTCATGGCGGAGAAGGTATTAGCCAACGGGCAGGCGGACATGATTGGCATGGTGCGGGCGCAGATATGTGACCCCGAACTGGCGAACAAAGCCAAAGAGGGCCGGCTGGAAGAGATACGCTACTGCGTCGCCGATAACCAGGGCTGCTACGGTCGGGTGGGTCTCAATAAAGACATCGGCTGTATACAGAACCCAAATATCGGTTATGAAAAGGAGCGGGGCAGTAATTCCCTCAAACCCGCGCCGATTAAGAAGAAGGTGCTGGTGGTGGGGGGAGGTCCGGCGGGACTGCGCGCCGCCGAGATTGCCGCCAAACGCGGTCACCAGGTAACGCTTTATGAGAAAAACAAAATACTGGGCGGACAGGTGAATATAGCGGGGCTGGGGGCGGGGCGCGAAGAGCTTAAGTCCGTCATCCGCAACGAGGAAAACCAGCTGAAACTGCTGCCGGTGGAAATAGTCCTGAACCAAGAGGTAACGGCGGACTTCATTATCAAGCAGAACCCAGACGTAGTGATTATGGCTACCGGGGCATTGCCCAAGCCCTGCGCGCTGCCGGGTGGGGACGGCGCCAATGTTTTTAACGTATGGCAGGTGCTGACCAGCGAGGCTAAAGTGGGCGAAAAAGTCCTCTTCATCGATAACGACGGGCACCACCAGGCCACAGCCACGGTGGAATTCCTCCTCGACCGCGGCAAAAAGGTGCACATCGTCACCAACGCCCCGACCATAGGGTCGGAGCTGGGGCCATCGCAGGATACTTACCTGACGCACCAGCGGCTGGCGCAGAAGGGCATTACGTTCACGACCGACTTCGCGGTGACGGAGATAAAGGGCAAAGACGTCAAAGGGCTTAACTATTACAACAACGAGTGGCACACGTTCGAGGGTTACGATTCCGTAGTGTATGCGATGGGCAGTCGCGCCGAGGATGCCCTTTATGAAGAGCTCAAGGGCAGGGTCAGGGAGCTTTACCGGGTGGGTGACTGCGTGGCGCCGCGCAAGATAGACATGGCGATACTGGAGGGGGAGAAGGTGGGGAGGGAAATTTAGTAATGACCAAAAACATCTGGGTGCTGCCGGAGATAGGCAATATTGACGAAGAGGCAAGTAAAACAAGCCTGGGACTGCTTACCGAGTCGCGTAAAATCGCGGAAAAGGTCGGGGGCACCATTACAGCCCTGATATTCAGCGATAAGGAGCGGCAAGTCCCCGATGTCCTAGCGAAACACGGAGTATCTAGAGTCTATCTTTTCCTCGACCCCATTTTTCGCAACTTTTCCGTAGAAGCCTATGCGGCGGCTATTCTGTCGAAATTACAACAGGAAAAACCGTGGCTTTTACTCACGGGGCATACGGTGGTGGGGAAAGACTTAGCCCCCCTCCTGGCGTCGCTGCTGGACACGGCGGCGGTCACCGACTGCGTGAAAATAGATGTTTCTCAAGCGGAAAAACCGGTGTTCTACCGTCCCGTTTACGACGGGCAGCTCTACCAGGAAATAGTGTTTGATACAGACGCAACGATGCTGGTGACGATGGAGGCAGATGCACTTAACGACCTCCCCGCGAAAAAAGAAACGAAACCAAAACCCGAAGTTATAGAGTCCAGCTTATCACCCGATTTAGTAAAAACCAAACACCTGGAATTCCTCCCCGCCGACTTTAAGTCGGTTGATGTAACCGAGGCTGAAACAATCGTGTCGGCGGGGATGGGGGCAGTCAGCGACGAGATTTACCCGCTGGTGACGGAACTGGCGGGGCTGGTCGAAGGGGCTATCGGCACGACACGGCCGGTGGTGGACGGGGGCAAGATTACCCGCGAGCGCATGATAGGGCAGACGGGCAAGACGGTCAGTCCGGACTTTTACCTGGCGCTGGGCATCTCCGGGGCGACGCACCACACGGGCGGCATCCAGGAATCGGGGAAAATAGTCGCCATTAACCGCGATAGACAGGCATCGATATTCCAGAACGCGGACACGGGGGCGGTCGCCGACCTGCGGGAGGTGCTGCCCAAACTGATAGAAAAAATAAAACAGGCGAAAAAACGTGGCGAAATACTTTGATGTAATAATCGTGGGGGCGGGGCCGGCGGGCAGTCTGGCGGCGCTCAAGCTGGCGCGGGCCGGTATTAATGTCTGCCTGCTGGAAAGGGGCAAGCACCCCGGCGCCAAGAACATGTTCGGCGGGCTGCTGCATAACACGCCTGTCCTGAACGAAATGCTGCCCGACTTCTACGAGCGCGCGCCCCTGGAGCGGCACGTCTATAAAAGGTCGCTGGTTTTCATGACGTCCGAAGCGGCGGTATCGCTGGACTTTGAAAACGAGCACTACGATAAGCCCCCCTACAACGGCTGCACGGTTTTCCGTCCCGCCTTCGATAAGTGGCTGGCGGAGGAGGCGGTCAAGGCGGGAGCGCTGCTGCTGTGCGAGTGCACGGCGGAGGACGTCATCAAGAAGGACGGGCGAGTGGCGGGGATAACCGTAAAGGGTCGGGAGGGGGAGTTGAGGGGCAATATCGTCATTGCGGCGGACGGCGTGCTGTCCTTCCTCGCGAAAAAGGCCGGCTTGAGGCAGGACTTTAAAGAATCAAACATGGGGGTGGGCGTCAAGCTGCTGCTGGGTCTGCCCGAGGCGACCATCAACGAGCGCTTCGGCCTGGTGCGCGACCAGGGGGCGGCGATATACTTCCTGGGGGCGATGGGAGAGATAAGGGGCGGCGCCTTCCTCTTTACCAAGCTCGAAAGCATTTCCATCGGACTGGTGATGCACCTCGATTCTTTGAAAGCATCAGGCAAAGCGCCTTACGAGGTACTGAACGACTTTCTGGAGCACCCGTCGGTAAGGAAGCTGGTCAAGGGGGGCACGCCGCTGGAATACTCGGCACACCTGATTCCGGAGGGGGGCTATCAAGCCATCCCGCAGGTCTATACCGACGGCCTGATGCTGGCGGGGGACGCGGCGGGGCTGTGCTACACCAACGGGCTGAACCTGGAAGGCATCAACCTGGCGATGACCTCCGGCGTGCTGGCCGCCGAGACCGCCATCGAAGCACTCAAGTCCGGCGACTTCACCGCGAAGACATTATCCCTCTATAAAAAGAGGCTGGACGCCAGCTTTGTGATGCAGGACATGAAGACCTTTAAGAGCGCCGCGGGCATGATGCACCTGGAGCGCCTGTACCGGACCTACCCTCAAATACTCGCCGATATCATGGAAATGATTCATAAATCGGACGGCGTGGCGAGGTCGAAGCTGATGCGTATCGCACGACAGGAGGCGCTTAAGGGGGTCGGTCTGAAGGGATTAATCTCCGACGGTTTTAAGATAGGCAGGTCGCTGTTATGAACATCGAGAACCTGACCCAGATGACGCAGTTCGAGGTCGACGACCAGCCCCACATCATCGTCGATAAGGAAGTCTGTAAGACCTGCGACCACCGAGCCTGTGTCAATGCCTGCCCGGCCAACTGCTATACCTGGGACGAGGCGACCCAACTGTTGAGCGTCGTTTACGAGACGTGCCTGGAGTGCGGCACCTGTTACGTTATCTGCGATAAAGGGGCGCTGGACTGGAGCTACCCGCGCGGCGGCTACGGCGTGCGCTACCGGCTGACGTAAAGCCATGAAGATAATCGTTTGTTTGAAAGAGGTAATCGACCCCGAGCTGAACCTAGACTTCGGCCTGGGCAACAGCGTTGTGTTCAAGACCGGATTGCCGCTTATGCTCAATCCCAATGATGCCGCGGCTTTAGCGATGGCACTCGATTTAAAAGCGGCGGACGGCACGGTTGAAATCACTGCTATTTCCATTGGTGGGGAGGTGGCAAGTTACTTGAGAAACGCGCTTGCCCTCGGCGCGGACAGGGTCGTAAGAATCTGGGGCGACGATTTTGAAGGCTTATCGCCTTATCAGAAATCAAGATTATTGTCTAAAGCTGTATCGCTCTCCAGCGCTGATTTAGTCCTGACAGGAACGAAAAGCCTGGACACGGGCAGCGGCCAGGTGGGGCATTTAATAGCGGGTCGACTGGGCTGGCCTTGCGTAACAGATGTTGTGGCGATGGAAACAGAAGAAAATAAAATTACCCTGCTGAAAGATATCGGGCGGGGGGAACGGGAAAGGTTAAGCTGCCCGCTGCCGGCGGTGGTGGGGGTAAAGGGGGAGGGCAGGTTACCCTAGGCACCACTCGATAAATATATCGACAGTAAATCCAGTGAGATTGCTTTGCTTACTCCCGCTGACCTCTCCATAACCCCCGATGAGCTCAAGCGAGACCCCGCCAGAGTAACGCGCCTGATCTACCCCAGGCCGTTGCCGGTGAAGGCGCCGCCGCTGGACAGCTCGCTGCCGGCTTTTTACAGGATTTTGCAGCTTTTAGAGGGCGGCATAACCAAAAGAAAAGGGCAGCTACTGGAAGGCAGCAGCGACGAGGTGGCGGAAAAGCTCTACCAGCTGTTTCTTGAAGAGGGCGTGGTGAAACGGGCGGGGAAGAACCAAGCGGGGCGGTAATGGAGGGGTTCCGGTTTTCCCTGGCAAAAAACGTGTCTTTGCGGGCGGAAGACGACGGTTTTTTCCTTGTCTCTAAAGTCCCGATAAAAATCCTACGCCTTAACGAATCTCTATATAAACTCGTCGAGCAAATTAGACGAGGCGAACCGGTCGATTTTCCCGCAGCGCAAGTCCTGCTCAAGCTGGCGGCGCGGGGATATTTGAAGCTGGAGGGCACGCCGCCACTTACGGAGTCTCCCTTTGTTTCTGTAATCATCCCTGTGCGCGACCAGCCGAAGAACCTGCTCGAATGCCTGAAGGCGCTGGAAAACGTGCGCTATCCAAAAGATAAACTGGAAATAATCGTGGTGGACGACGGGTCGAAAGAGGAAGTAGATAACATTATCTCACAAGAAGACATCAGTATTATCAGGAACAGCGAGTCGAAGGGCGCGGCGGTCTGCCGTAATATCGGGTCGGAAAAAGCTAAAGGTGAAATGCTTGCCTTTCTGGACGCCGACTGTACAGTCGGGGAAGGGTGGCTTGAGGAACTGGTGCCTTTCCTAAAATACGCCGGGGCGGGGGCGGTAGGCGGGTATATCGACGGGCACGGAGATAAGACCTGGCTGGAACGCTACGAAAAGGTGTTTTCCCCGCTGAATATGGGTAAACAACTAATCATCGAGGGCAAAGGTGAATCCGGGTTTTACGTGCCCACGGCCAGCCTGCTGGTCGGTCGGGAGGCTTTTCAGGCGGCGGGGGGTTTCAGGGAGGGGATGGAGGTGGGGGAGGACGTCGACTTCTGCTGGCGCTTGAGAGAACAGGGACATACGCTCGTTTATACGCCGTCGGGCAGCGCGGCGCACAGGCACCGCAACCAGTTAGGGAGAATGCTCAAGCGCCGTTTCGAGTACGGCACGTCCGAAGCCCGGCTTTACCGCACCCACCGCGAGAAAAAGAAAGGTTTCCCCGTTTCCATCATGGCCGGACTGTCCTTTATCGCCCTGACGCTGGCGGTTCTGCTGGCGAACCCCTACCCCTTATGCGCCCTGCCGCTACTTTGCGGTATCGATATCTGGTGGAAATACCATACGATAAGAAAATATAGGGTCGAGATGCCGCTAGTGCAAGTGGCGGCCGCTGCATTCAGAAGTCGACTGTCTTTTTATTATTACGCCTTTTTCCACCTGATGCGGTATTACCTGATTCCCATCGTCGGGCTGGGGGTTGCTTGGTGGCCTTTCTGGGTATGGGGCGGGGTGAGTATTCTTTACACCTCAATTACGGACTACATAGTCAAAAAACCGAAATTGTTTTACCCGGTCTTTCTCTATTTTTACCTGCTGGAGCACCTTGCCTATCAGGTGGGGGTCTTCTGGGGGTGCGCCAAATACGGGTACTTCGGGTCGTACCGGCTGTCTTTCAAGCGCGCCTGATTCAGTCAGTATATTGAATATCGGCGTTGGGATAAACCGCCACCTTAGCCCGGCTGCCATGAGATTCTTTCAGCAAAGCCAGGACATCATCCCATTTATCCAGCATGATTACCTTTTCCGTATCCTCAAGGTAGCGTCGGCCAGCCAGCTCCGGGTACTCATTGTATATGATAAGTCTGTTTACGTTTTGGGGGACTTTCATCTGTAATTGCAGTTGACCGCCGATGGTATTGCCGAAGGGCCCCATGAGGTAGTGGGTGACCTGGCCTTCCGGGGCATTTGAGATAAGGACGACGTCGCCTCCGCTTTTGGCAACCGACGGAAAAGCAATCAGCAGACCTGAAACGGCCTCGTTAGCCTTGGCCAAGGCATTGGCAATGATGATATCCCTGCCCGAGACGGCGGGCGTAAGGTAGTGGGCTTTAGCCGCCTCGAGGGCGGCGGCATAGGCGGGGCGGGGCTTGCCCGCAAACAGGGCGACCGTCTCGCCCCAGGTATCAACCAAGGCGTCAATTATCATGTCCAGTCCCACGATTTCCGCCGCCTCGTCGATATCGCGACGGCGCGGGTTAGCGTCCAGCATGCCCATGCCGGACACCGTACTACCCCTCCCTTTAACCCCGCGCGGGGAGTGTAAAGCCAGCACCGTCTCGTAGGCGGCGACACCCGGTAAAATAATCTTACCTCCCCCGCCGAACCCCGCCATGATGTGCGGCACCACGGAACCGATGCCTATTTTAAGGTCGCATTTCATCACCTCGGCGTTGATGTTCAGCTTCGTGCCGGAAGAAGTCGTGCCCGCATATACACAATTATCGAAGGGGTTATGGTTATAGACCGGGAAGCGCTTCAGCACATCTTCACCCAGCTTTTTCACGAAGTCCGCCCGGTCCAGTGCGCCGTGGCAGCCGGTGGCGGCGATAAAACGCACCTGATTATCCTTAATGCCGGCGGTGGAAATCTCCGCCAGCACGTGAGGGACGATTTCCGCCACGCGTGTAATCCGCGTCATGTCGTCGAAGAGGATGACCACCTCTTTTTTACCGCGGGCGTACTCGCGCAGGGGCGCCATGCCGAGAGGACTGCCGATGGCTTTTTTAACATCGGCGGCTTTAAGGCGGGGTCGGTTATAGCCCGCCATATTGCAGACCTCCACCTGCCAGCTGGCGGGGAGGGGAAGCTCAAGCTTTTTCACGCCGTGCCAGGCAAGCTGGGGCAGCGTAATTATGTTACTCAAATTGCCTCCAAATCCAAGTCAAGAAACGTCCTTGATTATGCCCTGCCGTAAGAACATGGCGCGCAGGGTGGGGGTCAAATTCATTTTGGCTGCCTCTGCCGGCGTGAACCAGCCGCACTCGGCGGCGTCCGTGCCCGCTTTAAGTCTCCCGCCACTATATTCAGCCTGCAGGTCGATGATGACGTAATGGAAACGGATGCGTCCGCGGCCGTCTTTTACGATGTTTTCTACCGCGTCCAGCACCTGTTCTATCTTTATCTTTACACTGCATTCCTCAAGCACTTCGCGCGCGGCGGCCTCATAAATGGTTTCCCCCAGCTCGATTGCCCCGCCCGGAATGCTCCACATGCCTTTACCGGGTTCTTGACCGCGCTTCACCAGTAATATCTTCCCACCCTTACGTACCACCGCCCCGACGCTGCTGATGGGCAGGTCAGGATATTCTCTGTCATCGGATTTCTTCGTATTCGCCAAGTTAAACGGCCTCCGCGGGCAGGAATACAGGAATGTTTTTATTATGGGACGGGCAAGCTATATTGTCAAAAACCGCGGCATCAGGACATCCGTACCGGTACTAAAAAAATCAAATATTTACGAATCGTTTATATCCCCAAACGTAATATTCACCGCATGTTTATAGCTGTGATGATATATTTTTGCCGCATGGCAAAATTTTTACGAACGAAATCACCGGGTCAAACCCCTAATTCCATATCAAAAGGTGTCCGGAGATGAAAACCGCCTACCCGGATATTAAAAACCGCCGCGGCAACGGCAACGGAGTATTTGGTAAAACTCATCGTGGTGACATAGCACCACCTTTCCCCAATAACCACGTCTTTTTTCATCTCACAAAGGATAACAAATCCGACCCTATTTCCAGTTCGGGTACATCACCTGCCTTTAAGTTCGACCAAGTGAGTCCTTCCGCCACACAAATTACCGGATACACACCGGAAGACTTTTATGCCGACCCGCTACTGGCGAAGAAGTGCATTCCATCTGAAGACTTCCGCAGGTTGTCGGACCTATCGGTATGGATGAATCCTGATAAAGCAAAACCCATGGAAATACGATGGAAACGCAAAGACGGAAGGATGCTCTGGACAGAACACCTGATTTCGCCCGTTCTGGATAAAGACGGCAACCTTGTAAGTTTAAACGTCATGTTCCGCGATACTACCGAGCGCAAGGAGTCCGAAATAGCCCTCCAGGAAAGCCAGCAGTTCAACGCCAGTCTCTTGGAAAACGCGCCCCATGCCGTCATGGTAATCAACCCGGATACTTCGGTGAAGTATGTAAACCCGGCCTGGGAAAAGCTGAACGGCTGGACCCTATCGGAAATTACCGGCATTAAAGCGCCGTATCCCTGGTGGCCTGACGAATTTAAGGACAGCTTCTTTGCCGCTTTTAAAGAAGCCGTGAAGCAGGGCAGCGGCAACGGCGAGATAATCTCTCAAAAGAAGAACGGTGAAATTTACTGGATAAATATCAACTGGGCTTCGGTAATGAACAACGGAGAGCTGTTATATTTACTGATAAATTCGGTTGACATTACCGACCGTAAAAGGATGGAGGAAGCCCTGAAGGAGTCCGAAGAAAAATTCTCCAAGGCGTTCCGTTCCAGTCCGCAGATAGTGGCGATTACCACACGTAAAGAAGGACGTTTTATAGAGGTTAATGATAGCTATACCCGTTACACAGGTTTTACCAGAGAAGAGGTGTTAGGGCGGAAAAGCATCGACATAAATGTCTGGCTAAACGATGCCGACAGGAAAAGGATGTTCAAGCTGCTCAAGGAAAAAGGGCGAGTGAACAACGAGGAATTTAAATTCCGGACAAAGTCCGGCGATATTTGCACCTGGCTGTTTTCCGTCGAGCCGATAACCATCCGGGGAGAAGAATGTTTAATCGGCGTAGCCACCGATATTTCCGAGCGCAAGCATATCGAGGAAGAGCTGCAGGAATCGGAGGAAAAATTCTCCAAGGCATTTTACACCAGCCCGCATATGATGGCTATCGCCAGTCTCAAAGATGGGAAGTATACCGAAGTCAATGACAGCTATACCAAGTGCCTGGGTTATACCCGCGAAGAATTAGTCGGACACACAGCCGATGAATTGAACATCTGGGTAAAGCCCGAGGAGACGAAGAAGATAATAGCCGTCATGAAAAAGACCGGCAAAATCAGAGAAGCGGAACACAGTGTCAGGACAAAACACGGGCAGATACGCTCCTGGATGTGTTCGGGAGATACCATCAATATCAACGGCGAGCCATACATGATTGCCGTAGCCACGGACATCACCGAACAAAAAGCGGTTGAGGAGAAGCTGCAGGAACACAAGAAAATGATCGAGAGCATTCTTTCGACCATGCCGGAGGGAGTGCTCGTCATCGATAAAAAACAGAGCATTTTACTGGCCAATAAAGCCATGCATAAAATCTTCGACCTGAACGGCAGGTCGCTTAAAAAGAAGACGCTTGCCGATATATTCCCGCGTGAGCAGTTCTTTAATCTTCACAAGTCCGTGAAAGGCAGAAAGACGGATAAGCAAAATCTGGAATTCAGATACCAGATAGATGGGCTGGATAAAATAATCGACTGCGTAGTTGTGAAAATGGACGGCGGCCGCACCCTGCTTTGCTTCGCCGATATCTCCAGAGAGCGGGAGGAGGAGGAAAAACTCTACCTCACCGACCGCCTGGCTTCCATAGGAGAAATGGCGGCCGGCCTGGCGCACGAACTGAATAATCCCCTGACCGGAATTCTGGCGCTATCGCAGATGCTGACGCACGCTAATCTGCCTTCGGAGTACAAAGAGGACATGGAATGCATCAACACCGAAGCCAAACGCGCGGCGAGCATCGTGAAGAACGTCCTCCTCTTTGCCCGCAGTCAAGCGGGAGAAATCAGCCAGTCCTCGATAAACGATGTGATAAAAAATGTTTTAAAACTGCGGGAGTATGAGGAAAAGGCCGGCAATATCGCCATAGTGGCGAACCTTGAAGAAAATCTGCCATCCGTACCTCTGGATAAAGGGCAGCTGCAGCAGGTCTTTTTAAACCTTATTTCCAATGCGGAAGCCGCCATCAAGCAAATCGACCGCCCGGGCATCATCACCATCGCCACGCAGCGGACGAACAGTCACGTGAGCATCATGTTCAGCGATAACGGATGCGGCATCAATAAGCAGGTTATGCCCAGGATTTTCGACCCGTTCTTCACCACCAAGGAAATCGGCAAGGGCACCGGACTCGGTTTGAGCATCTGCTACAGCATAATCGTGAAGCACGGCGGCAAAATAAACGTAAAAAGTCAAGTCAACGAAGGCACCACATTCACTATAAAACTGCCGATTGTCAGGTAATGTGAAGGGGCATTGGCGCAGAAGACAGGAAGGACATAACAATGGTATTAACAGCAAATAAAAAGACACCGATAAAAGAATCGGCGAACAAAGAGACAATCCTCGTCGTCGATGATGAAAAGATAGTCAGGAGAAGTCTTACCAAGTGCTTATCGATGAACGGCTTCGCCTGCGAGGAAGCCAGCAACGCCGAGGAAGCCATGGAATATCTCCACCATAAAACGGTGGACCTGGTTATCCTCGACATCATGATGCCCGGCATCCCCGGGAGTGAACTGCTGCCGCGGATTAAAAAGTCCTTCCCCAATACCGCGGTGATTATGGCTACTGCTGTTGTTGAGCCGGATACCATTGTTAACTGCATGAAGAACGGTGCCCACGACTACATCACCAAGCCCTTCGACCTGAACCAGCTGACCAAAAATATCCAGACGGTCCTGGAAAAGAGGAACCTCGAGTTGTACCTGAAGGAAAAAAGTCAGGTACTCGAAGGCAAGGTTACGGAACAGGCCAGAGAACTCCAGAGGCTCTTCATCGATGCCGTGGAATCGCTTATCAGCGCGCTGGAGGCTAAGGACAAATATACGGCGGGGCATTCGCGGCGGGTTACCAAAATAGCCATGGATATAGCTTCCGCAATGCAGATTGAAGGGGAGGAGCTGGAAAACGTGCGCTGGTCGGCCCTCCTGCACGATATCGGAAAAATAGGCATCGACCCCAGCGTCCAGAACAAACCGGGCTCGCTGACGCCGACCGAATATAATTATGTCCTCACCCACTGCACCATAGGACCCGGCATCGTGCAGCCGCTGGTCAACGAAATCATCGTGGAGGCCATCAGACACCACCATGACAGCTACGACGGTACGGGACTCAACCAGACGCTGAAGGGCGAAGAAATACCGCTGATTTCCAGGATTCTGGCCGTGGCCGACTCCTTCGACGCGATGACTTCGGACAGGCCTTATCGTTCCGCCATGTCCGCCATCAAGGCGGTAACCGAGATAGAGCAGTGCTCCGGCACCCAGTTCGACCCCGTGGTCGTGCGGGCTTTCCTCAAAACGCCCATGGTCAGGTCGTTTAAGAATTAGCACCATACGTGAGGGTGTGACCTAAGTAACCAGTCATTCATGACGAATTTACTATTCTAATCTATTTACAATCAGAGAATAATATTAATAGAACCAAGCCTGAAGACAGAACCATGAATACTATCTGCTGTCATCAGGCTAAGTTTTTTTCAGACTGGGGAACATGAAAAGGCGTGAAAAGGGCAGCTCTTTAATCGAGGTGCTGGTATCCCTGGCGCTGCTCGGCATCGTCAGCGTGCTGTTCCTTAGCAGCCTGGCGAACTCCTCGACCGCCCGCGTCACCGCCGATACGCGGGTCTCGGCGAAAATCCTGGCGGAAACCCTGATGGACGACGTTAAAAAGCAGCCCTACGAGTCGTCTTACAATATCACCATCCCGGAGGCATACGACGGATATTCCGCCAACCTGACCGTCCAGGGTATGGCCAACGGCAATATCCAGAAACTCATCATTACCATCGGGCACCTCAACCGCGAGGTGCTGACGCTGGAGAGCTTTAAGGTGGAACGATGAAACTATTCAAGCTAAAGAACTCAAGACGCAGACAGGCAGGCTTCACGCTCATCGAGATATTAGTCGCGATAACCATTACCGGGGTGATAGCCTTCGGCGTCTCCATCGCCACCGCCCAGGTGCTTAACCAGACCACCAGGAACAACGACTATACCCTCGCCAGTCGCAATGCTCTTAACGCCCTTTACTGGATAAGCCATGACGCCACGATGGCGCAGACGATAGAGGGCGCGGAGGGTTTCCCGCAGACCGACGACCTCTCGCTGTACTGGATAGGGTGGGACAATACCGAGCACTCCGCCAACTACACCCTGGAAAACGGCGTACTTAAGCGCATTTATTCCGAAAACGGGCAGGTGACCATAACGGTTATCGCCTCGAATATAAACCCCGATATTTCGCTAACCCACTGCGTATCGTATAACGGCACCCTCACGGTGACGATTACCGGCAGCGTCGGTGAAGGCGACAGCATCGTCAACGTGACCAAGGTGCGTGATATAGCCACCAGACCCGGTCTGTAAAAAACAGGTAAAGTCATGAAAAGAACAGGTAGAGTACGTTTCCGACGTTCTGCGTCCGGGGAGGCGGGGCAGGCGCTTATCCTGGTGCTCGTTTTTGTCCTGCTGGGCAGCCTGACCATCGTGCCCACGCTGATGCACATGAGCACGGCCCTGAAGTCAGGCGTTGCTTACGAGGACAAGACCAAGGAGTATTACGCCGCCGATGCGGGCATCGAAGACGGCATCTGGCAGATAAAATACGACCGCCTGCCGGCGCTATCGGGCAACCCGAATTTCGCTTACGATTTCACCGCCAGCTGTAACTACAGCATCGACGACACGATAAACGGCCTGACGACCAACGTGACCATCGAGAATTTCTGGGTTCCCACGGTCGCTAACCCTTACGCCACGCCGGCCCTAGCCAAAGCCACGCTGGAAAGGGACATCACCGACAATACGACGAACCGGCTGGCGGTTACCGATACGGCCCTGGATGATACGCAGTTCAGGATAAAAATCGACTTCTATCCCTCTATTGACGTCGCCGATAATCTGTCCGTCTCCCTGATAGGGGTATGGATACCGCACGGTTATACCTATGACGGCAACTGTAATATGGCAACCTTCGAGGGCACCGAGAACGAGTATGTAGAGACCGTTCAAACCAGTCCCGGCGGACAGGTCGTCGTCTGGGACTTTTCTTTATCGCCTTTATTCTTTTATGACCTGCCCCCGGAAGAACTGGACCCGTATGACAATCCGCAGTCGGCGGAGATAATCTTCGACTACCTTGCCGACGAGGAGGGCACCAGACCGGTGGCGGTTGCCTGGATAGTAACGTCCGGCACCTTGAGCAGCGATATACCGATGGCCTGGGACATCGACACCAAGTACTACAAGATAACGTCGATTGCCGGCGGGACGAAAATAGAGGCCTACGCCTCCCGCTGCGATTTGCGCCAAATAGGCGCGTCTTTCCTCGGCGACTACTGCGCTATCGGCAACACCCTGATGCAGGACACTGATATTCCAAAAGATAATATCCGCGATACACTGCTATCCTCAAGTACCGCCGACACTAAAAATCCCGACCTTACCTACCGCATCCCCTCCGACGCTACCGTCCTTTCCGAGGGCGGCGCCTATTTATACTGGTCCGGGTGGTTTAAATGCGAAGACGGCTTCCCTAATGCCACGATTTTTGCCGACGACTGCGAGTCATTAACCGACTGGTCGCAGAACGGGACGGCATGGAATGTTCCGTATAATTATATCCAGGGCCGTTATACCGGCAGCACCGATGATTACCGCTACCTGACGCTTGCCGACCCGGTAAACTTGAGTGGTCGCGTCCCCGGCAGCGTGGTGGTGGGGTGGTCGCAGTTTGAAAGCGGCTCGCTCGAACCCATTACCGACCCCACCTCCGGCGACGCCCTGCGCTTCCAGATATCGAAGGACAACGGCGCCACCTGGAGCAGTATGATTACCGCTTTCGACGACGATATAGGTGGAACGAGAATTGCCTATTATTACGTTATACCGGCTAACTATCTTACATCGACCTTCAAGATAAGGTTCTACCTGCACGGCTTTGCCGAAGGCTCCGGCCCCAATACCGAATACTGCCGCATCGACGATATACATATAGGCGACGTTGCCGATACCAATATCACGTTCAAAATCGGCAATCCGCTGGCCCCCGATTACAGCGGCTCGCTGACGGCCGACGAGTTCTGGATTCTGGGGAACGCAGCTACCGGTGAGTATTCCTACTCCTGCAAGAAGGACGTTTCCGCGCTGGTAGCCACCTACAGCCTGGAGGGAGACGACGAAAACCGGACCGGCAACGGCGAATATACGGTCGAGGGGGTTGCCGCTGACATTGGAGAGCACTGGTCTTACGCCGCCTGGTCATTGATTATCATCTATTCCAGCCCCGAGACGGCGGGGCACCAGCTGTACCTGTTCGACAGGTTCGCTTTCTGCAATAAAAACGAAAATCTCGACTTCGACTTCGACGATGAGCCGGGCGGGGATATCGAAGGATTCATCATCCCCGAGCCGATTGAGGGCGAGACACTGGCCGCGAAACTGACCTGCTTCGTCGGCGAGGGAGACGAAGCCTGGCACGACGACTTCATCGCCCTGAATGCGCCGGAGGAATACCGGTCTTATCCCTGGAGCATTCCCAACACGTACAAGCTCTGGGACGGTATCACCACCAGCTACAACAGCCAGGCATCGCCGAATAATGTATGGAACTCGAAATTCAGGGTAGGCGATACGGGTTCTTCATCCATCGACGGTATCGATATCGATACATTCCAGATAACCTGGGCAAGCGGTATGCTGCACGCCGATGACACCTCGGCGCACATAGACATTTACACCAACTTCGAGAACTTCAACCTGATTTACCTGATACTGTCCGTCCGCAGCAAGACCACTATTGGCGGCACGATGCATTACATCATATCCGGCAGCTAGCGATTCAAAATCTTGAAGGCTGTTGATGTTTTTTTATTAAGTTGCGCTGGTGCGGAACCGCCAGATAGCGATGCCGCCGAAAATCACCGTGAATACCAGCAGCGCCACCATCGACGGCACGGCGTCGCCGAAATTCGCCCCGTAGAGCATCAGTTTATTGAAACCATCGGTTGCCCAGGCGTGGGGCGTTATTTTGGCGATATTTTGCAGCCATTCCGGGTATAAAAAGAAGGGCCACCAGCAGCCGCCCAGAGGCGCCAGCAGCAGAGAGGTCAACACCGCCAGGGAGGCGGCACTGCGTATCGTCCTGACCAGCGTCGCCAGCATCAGGGAAAAGGCGGCGGACATCAAAACCATCAGCACGGAAAGGATAATCACCGCCAGGGGGGACAGCCCCAGGTCAACATGAAATGCCAGGATGCCCACCACCCAGAAGATGATAATCTGGACCAGCCCCTTTACTACCGTGCCCGTGTAGATGCCCGCCAGGATGGTCCCCTTTTTAACGGAACTTGCCAGCAGTCTTTCCAGGGTATTATTCTTGCGTTCCCAGACGATTCTCTCCGCGGATATCGCGGCGGCAAAAAAGACGAACATCACCAGGTAGCCGGGAATCACGTAGTCGGACGGGTTGCCTGCTTCAACATCACCGATGTTCTCAATCTTATACGCCAGGTAAGAATCTCCTCCCCCCATGACCCCTTCCGACATAGCCTGTGCCATCAGCTTTTGCACCTCGTCGTCGATGCTTTCGCTATCGGCGGGTATGGCGCCGCTACTCACCAGCAGTCTGACGGTAGCATCGATGACGACCTTGTTCGTACTGATTTGCGAGGAGATAGAACCGGCAACACTGCCAAGCGCCGCCCGGGTATAAGTGGCACTGGCGTCGGCGAATATTTCAAGGTCGGTGTTGGCGCCCGACATCACCGCTTCGGTGAAATCCGCCGGGAAGATGAGAATTCCCTCAATCTCCTTATCCACGACGGCCTGACGGGCAGCATCATAGTCCCTGTCCCAGATAATCACGGGGTCGCCCGGCTTCAACAAAGACTCATTGGCAGTTACCATAGCGCCGATAATCTGGTAGCTCAAACCCCCCGCCGCCTCACGCGTGGCCATGTGCAGTTCAACCCGGTTGTCCTCTCCACCCGTCCCCTGCAACAGGAATGAGAACAAAATGATAAACAGGAAAGGGAAAATAAGAAAGAAAAACAGGCTGGCGCGGTCCCTGGAGAATATCTTCAGGTCCTTCATGGCGATGTAACATATCTGCTTCAGCTGTTTCATAGCTCTTTATTTACTCCCGGGCACCGCCCTGAAAATCATGCGGCTGATGATGAGCCCGATAACCGCCACCGCCGCCAGTACCACCAGCTGTGACCACACATCGCCCAGCGAGCCTCCCTCGGTGATTAGCGTAGTGTAGGCTTTATTGGCATAGGTATTAAGTGAGAATATACCGAATTTGGCCAGCACCGAGTCTTCAGATATCTGGAAAAAAGTGTTGCCCATCATTACCATGAACATCGTGAGGACAACCCCGATCCAGTTAGCCGCTTCCGCAGTGCGGGAAATGGCGGCGACAATCATGCCCACAGCCGAAGCTGCCGCCGCGAATACCAGAGAAATTACCAGGCAGGCTAAAAAGGAAATCGGCGTAAACATCTGGAACACAGCGTAGGACAATATCAACAGGATTAAGGTCTGGATAAAACCGCGGGCGATGTTAGCGGTGAATTTGCCGAAAAACAGCTCGCCCGTGTTGAGGCGCGTAGTGAGGAGCCTCTCCAGCGTGCCCCGCTGCCGCTCCTCCACGAGGGTCCGGGCGCTCATGGAAATGGCGAAGAGCACGTACATTGTAATAATGCCGGGCAGGTACTGATTAATGAACTCGGTGCTACCGCCGATTGTTTCCTCGGTGACGCCCAGGGCAGGCTGCTGGCGTTCCTCCTCCAGCAAACTATGTACCGTCGTTTCGATATTGCTTTCAGAAATCGGCTCGCCTGCCAGGTTGCTCTGAACGCGGTGCAGCACCTGAAATTCCTGGTCGATTTCCGCCGCCACACTGCGGATGATACTGGCGAGAATCTGCCCCTCCAGTCCGGCGTTGCCCCGCTGCTTGAAAATAAGCTCGGCTTTGCCGCCGGACGCCAGCGTATCCGAGAAGCCGGAGGGGATAAATAGCGCTATCAAAATATCCGACCTCTCCAGTTTAGCTTCGGCGTCCTCTGCGGATAACAGGTCGATGCTGATGCCGTCGACGGCGTCCAGCTTTTCAATCAACTGCTGGGAGTAGATGCCCCCGTCCTCATTGACAACGGTAGCGGTTGCCTTGTACATGGTTTCCCCACCGAAGGCACCGAACATGAGGGCAAAGGTAAGTATGGGCAGGAGCAGACCGAAAGCCAGGTCGCCTTTGTCCTGCAGGTACAGGCGGACTTCATTCAGGGTGATAAATAATGCTCTTTTCATGCTCTTAATCGCGCAGGCTGCGGCCGGTCAAGTTGAGGAAAACGTCTTCCAGGGTGACCCTGTCCGGCGACCCGATTTTCGATTTCAAATTATGCGGCGTATCGAGGGCGATAATCTTGCCGCCGTCCATGATGGCGATGCGCTGGCAGAGCCTATCGGCCTCTTCCATATAGTGGGTGGTGTAGAGGACGGTCAGGCCGCCCTTTTGCAGCTCCTGGACGTTCTTAAAGATGTGGTTACGCGACTGCGGGTCGATGCCGACGGTCGGCTCGTCGAGGAAAAGCAGCTCGGGACTGCCCATGAGCGCAATCGCCAGGTTGATGCGCCGCTTCATGCCACCGGAAAATTTGGACACCTTACCCTTAGCCCTCGTCTCAAGCCCCATGAGCTTAAGGTTACGCATTGCCTGGGCTTTAGCTTGTTTGCCTTCCATCCCCGCCATCCGCCCGAAAAACACCATGTTGTCGAAAGCGGAGAGGTCCTCATAAAGCGCCAGCTCCTGCGGGCAGACCCCGATTAAGCTGCGGACGGCTACCGCGTCGCTTTTAACGGAATGCCCCCCGACGATGATTTCGCCCTTATCGGCCGGGAGGACGGTCGAGAGCATGCGTATCGTCGTCGTCTTGCCGGCGCCGTTGGGACCCAGCAGGCCGAAGATTTCACCCTTACCGATGGAAAAGGAAACGCCGTCGACCGCCTTGATGTCCTTGAAGCTTTTATAGAGGTCTTTTACGACCACAAATTCTTCAGCCATGACCTTGCCTCCGCTTTATCAAAGGGAAAAAGATATAAGATGGAATATTATATACATAGAGCGGCTAGGGTTACAAGCCAACCCAATCGCGTCTGTCATGCTGGAGCGGAGCGAAGCATCTCAGGGTGGGGGGAGTTTTTCCCTTCCTTTACCCCCAACCCGTCATTCCCGACCCGTTCGGGAATCCAACAGCCTTATATCAGCTTTCTAGGTTTATACTCGTCTGGTGGTGGTGGTAGATGGCAGAATTTATGAATATCATCTAGATGCATCGTTCTTTGATTACTAAATCTATTGAAGGCTGTAATTATATCATCGTAATACATATAGTTAATCTTAGTTTCAAGAAATTGCGGGTGACCGATATATGACGAGCTTGTTAGTTCTTGATGTATTTTCCTGCGTCTTTTTTTTGGTGCTACGATCGTTAACTGCCGTCTATTTCCCACTTCTGGCATAACGGATAATAAAGCCATAAATCTTTCTAGCGCACTCAAGATGGATGTGCTTTCTTCTATTTCAAATGCCCATATTGGCGTTCCGTCTGCCCCTGCCCAGATAATATCAATTTGTTCAATGCGTTTTTGTTGCGTAGTGTCTGCTTTAATGTTGAGATAATTTATTGGCTTTAGAGCTGCCAGCATTGGGTCGTGTCTTTCTTTTTTCCCAATATATGGCGCTAGCCCTGCTTTCTTGCACATTATAGCTAATCTATAAATCTGTTGGTTGTGTGTCGTGCTCTCAGGAAGCTCTGTTGAGTATTCCGCATCTTTTTCACTGATGAAAGATTGTAATACTCCTTGTATCGCTAATGTGCTGGGGTCTCGTAGTTCCCAGTTTTTTCCATCATTTGATATTGCTATTTCTTTTAAAACATCGGCAATATCTTCTCTAGATGGGCGGTGGCCGTTTGTTAATAGTGGGAGTACGGTAGTTATAATATCATCGAAGTTAGCTTTACCTTTCTTCCTTAGATAGCTTATCACATAATATTGGATGCGAAGTTTTGACGGTATAAAATTCCCCACTTGGCGTTCCGGTTTTAGGTGCCAGAGTTCATCTTCACCCATTTCAAAATCGCTTTCCAGAATTGCTAAAATATCACCTATCTTCTTGGAAGAAGCATCAATAAATAAATCGTTATCAAAAAGCTCTGGTACTACTTCCCTCATTATCTCTTCAGTAGTTGCACCACCCCCCTGATGTATTACTCGTTCAGCTACATTTTTAATGATATTAACCATAGGTAATGACATAGGCTGTGAAATTTTTCTCGTCTTTGATTTTTGGAAATTTATAATAAGACTCTCGCCCAGTGTCCTTAATGGATTCTTGATCTTGTGAAATGTCTGTTTAGATAATGGTTGTGCTATGGTGTTCACATATGTAAAACCTATATAGCGGAGCATATCGCGTATTGAATACCAGAGATTGGTCTCTTTATGATGAAAAACTAAAGATAGCCAGCCCTCTTCTTTAAGTGCATAAAACATTTGCTCAAAGGATGTATTCAGTATGTCTAAATAGTGTTTTTCATCGAATTTCTGTTCCCCACCTTCTATTGCCTCTTTTGCTCTCATTTCGTTGTTAACGTCAAAACCTAGCCAAGCGTGCCACATTGTGCTTAAGTCTAAATACGAAATATGTGCGCCGTACGGCGGATCGGTGAATATATAATCTACACTACTTTTATCAATGTAGTTGAGCAGGTTTTCTGCTGAATCTTGGAAAACGTTAAAAGTCTCACCTTCTTTGAAATATTGCCCCAAATATTTATTGCTGATTTCTTTTGCACGTGCTACCAATCTCACTCTTGTAGCATATAAATTCCATACATCACGATAATCAGGTTTTGGGGGCACCCAGTAGCGAAAAACTTTAAAAATACCACTGTCACCTCCTCCTGCGTGTTTTGGGTCAATTCCATAAGTTTTACTTGCCCTTGCTAAAATTCCTGAAAAAGCGAAAAATAACAAATCTTGTGTCTGTTTATCTTGGATTTTTAAAATATTGGACCGAAGGTGTGCCAAGACTATTAGTTGCGCTTTACCAAAAATGTCTTCAACGTAACTCCTGTCTGCGTTAGAAGGCAACTTTACACCCTTTGGATACCATTCCTTTAATACGTAGTTATCCAGTTCTTTTTGTGAGGATCTGCGTACAAAATGAACAATTGGGGCCGTTTCTTTTTCTATTTTTTCGTATGCTTTCCAGTATTCATTAAGGTCAACGGGTGCTATGCATGTTTGCTTTGTAATAAAAACTGCTAACGGGTCAAGGTCTATACATATTGTTCTCCGCCGGTTGGTCAATGCTTCAATTGCAGTAACTCCGCTACCGCAAAATGGGTCAACCACTAATCCGCCTTCGTGACAAAAATGTCTAATATATTCACCAACTACATTAGAAGGCTGCTTGGTATAATATGGATGTATCTTGTAATGCCACGCTTTTGCCTTTTCCGCCGGGAACGCGCGGTCTATCGGTTGTATTATTTTATCTGCTACGGCGGCATCCATTTCTTGTACCCTTCCTCCCCCTTATTTTCCTGTCATTATACACCCACCCCCGCCCCAACATAAACACCCTTCCAATCGCGACAAAATTACCTTCACTTTTTCCCCTTAAACCCTTATAATACCCCCAGCAGGAAGTAAACAGCTGGTTACTATACATAACAATTAGACATAACACCAAAACAAATAAAAACAAATCAGCTACGGTCCAAAGCTAAAACAACAAAAAAATTTTTATCAAAAACAAATAAAACAAATAAGTTCCGCCCCAATAAAGAAGCCCCGGTCTCCCGGGGCTTCTCAAAGTCTTATTTTAAGTCGGGTCTAAGGCCAGAGCACCCTGGCAACGTCGTCCAGACCGAGGTCGAGCAGTGCCTGCTTGCCGGGCTTGCCGGTCCTGGGGTCCCAGCCCATCGCTTCATAGTACTCTTTAGCCAGTTCCGGCTCGTCCAGCGTGGCGCCAGCGCGCGGTCCGACCTTCTTGGGCGGCTTGCCGAGCATCCGGTCGTGGTGCTTCCACGGCGTCTTGATGCCCTCACGTATATTGAAAGCCTGCTTCATCGTCTCGATGCGCGCGCCGGTTTTAATCAGCTCTTCCAGGGTGATATCCCAGCCGGTAATAATCTGGAATGCCTCGACCAGGTCCTTGATATGCACGTAGGCATCGCCGATGACAATCATGCAGATACCGGCGGCATTATAGGCGCTGGTTATCCCCATGCCCTGCTTGTGCGGCTGCCCGCGCCCCTTCAGAGAACCGAAGTCGTACTGGGGCATCGACCCCTCCGGCAGCGGGCCTTCCCCACCCTGGGTGTGGCGACCGGGGGTCGGGTTGCCTCCGTAGCCGATGGCGAAATTCAAGCCTCCCCGCGAGTCATGGGCGGGGTATTCCTGCCCGCCGACGTGGATGGAGTATTTTTCCGAGCCCTTGCCGACCCTCTCGGCGGCTTTCTTAACGCCGTCGGCCAGGATATCACCGAAGCCCTCGCGTTTCGCCAGTTTTTCCGTCATGGCGAGGATAGCCTTGGGGTCCCCCCACTTCATCTCGATGCCGTCGGTGTCATTCTTGGTAAGGATGCCCTTCTCATAGCACTCCAGCGTAAAGGCGATACAAGCCCCGGCGGATATGGTGTCCAGTCCGTAGCGGTTGCAGATATCATTGGCTTTAATAATCGATTTCAGGTCGCTATTAAGGCAATTGGAGCCGAACATCGCCAGCGTTTCATATTCCGGCTTATGGGCATTCTCGTCATATTCATATTCACCGGTTGATGGCTGCATGATGCCGCCGCAGCCGACAGGGCAATGCCAGCAGCCATATTTTCTTACCTGCTGGGCTTTTACCGGCTCCCCGCTGATATCTTTATACTTCGGGAAGTCGATTATTCCCACGCCGTCCCAGTTCTTGCAGGGGGCGTCATCGCCCTCTAAACTCATATTAAAGAGAAATGATGTGCCGAAAGTTCCAATCATCTCCGAGCGCGGGTTTTTGTTCTTTACGTGCCTTGTTCTCATTTCTTTGGAAGCGGCTTCATCGGCTACGGGTATTTTCATGTTGCCTTTAACGGCTATAGCCTTAAGCTTCTTGGAGCCCATGACGGCGCCCAGTCCGGAGCGTCCCGCCGCCCTGCCCTTGTTGTTCATCACGGCGGAAATGAGACATAGTTTCTCTCCGGAGGGCCCGATGCAGGCGACTTCCAGCTCCTTGCCGTGCTCCGCCCTCAAGATATCCTGGGTATCAAAGGTGTCCTTGCCCCAGAGCTTGGCGGCATCTTTCAGTTCGGCTTTGCCATTATCTATTAAGAGATAAACGGGCTTATCCGACTTGCCGGTAAAGAAAACAGCGTCGTAGCCAGCGAACTTAAGGTAGGGTCCGACATTGCCGCCAGAATTGGCGTCGCCCCAGCCGCCGGTAAGCGGCGACTTGCCCACCATGACATAGCGCGAGCCGCCCATGGCGTCCGTGCCGGTCAGCACGCCGGTGACAAGACCGAGGATAGCGTCCGGCCCCAGCGGGTCGACGCCGGCTTTCTGCCGACTGAAAAGAATCCGGGCGCCCAGGCCATAGCCGCCCAGGAAATCGCGCCCCATCTTCTCATCAAGGGCTTCTTCTTTGATTTGCTTCTTGGAAAGGTCCACCCAGAGCATCTTTCCCATAAAGCCGTGTGCCATAGAAATTCCTCCTGATTAATATAAATTTCTTTTTACAGCTTGTAAGTCCAGTATGAAGCTTACAATGAGTAATAAAAGAATGTCAAACACACAAATTTCACTTGTAGAACGAACGTAATATGTTACACTTGCACTAGAACATATATTTTATGAAAAGGTCTGTTGACATCAACGGCAGCAGGGGATTAACATAGCTTCAAGAGTTAAAGGAGGCCGATATGTCACCCGTACTTAAAGATAAAGTCGCTATTATCACCGGGGCCGGGCGCGGTCTGGGCAGGGAATTCGCGCTGCGGTTTGCCGCGGAAGGAGCCAGGCTGCTGCTACCCGATATCAGCCTGGAGAGGGCGCAGAACACCGTCAAAGAAATCAGAGATAAAGGCGGTGAAGCCCATGCCATGCTGACCGATATCTCCGATGAAACAGATACGCGGAGGATGGCCGATGAGGTAATGCGAATTTACGGTAGGGTGGATATCCTGCTTAATAACGCCGCCCTGTATTACGGAGTGGACAGGCGCGCCTGGGACGCCTGGACGGTGAAGGACTGGGACCGGATGTTCGAGATTAACGTGCGGGGGACCTACCTTTGCTGTAAAGCTATCGCCCCGCTGATGGTCAAAGCGGGAAAAGGCAAGATTATCAACATTGCCTCGGATGTCTTTAAGGTCGCCGGCGCGCACCAGCTGCTTGCCTACGCCTGCAGCAAGTCGGCCGTTTACACGCTGACGCAGTGCCTTGCCCGTGCCCTGGGGCCATCCGGGATTAACGTCAACAGCATCGCGCCGGGCTATACGGCGACCGAAGCGAGCCTGGGACAGGCCAGCAGCGAGGAAGCCTTCAAGGCGACGATAGACGCCCAGTGCCTCAAGCGGCGGGAGGAGCCCACCGACCTGCCGGGGGCGGCGGTCTTCCTGGCTTCAGCGGACTCCGACTTTATCACCGGCCAGTACATCGTCGTCAATGGGGGCAGCGTACTGGTCTAGTTACCCACCCCCAAATACTTACCCCGCCGTAAAAGGCGGGGCTCGTAAAGTAAAAAGGGAAGCTACTGATTTTTTATACTTCTTTGCTTGCCTGCACCTTCGAGGGCAGGATGATAAAGGTGATAATAGAAGTAACAACCAGCACGATAGCCGCGCCGAGTAGCGCGTAAGAAGCGCCGTAGGTGAATGCCTGGTTGGACTGATTAACGATCAGTTCCGATAGCTGCGGGTCGGGTATATTTTGAGCGACAATATGAGCCCCCTGAACGCTATTGCGAATCGCCTCAATAGCCTGCGCCGGAAGCTGGGCGGGCCATTCCACGGCGTTTAACTTGGCAAGATAGGTGGCATTCATGATTGTGCCCAATATGGCGACTCCCAGGGCCGCGCCTATTTGTCTGGTGGTGTTGTTTAGCGCCGAACCTATACCCGACTGGCCGACGGGCACCGAACCCATGACGGAATTAGTAGCCGGGCTCATGGTCATGCCTATCCCGAGGGAAGTCAGACACATCGGTAGAACGATATTGGCATAGCTGATATCTGCAGCCGCCACCCGGTAAAAATAGAAGAAACCCGCCGCGGCAATCAGAATTCCCAGTCCAACGGTGATTTTCGTGCCGATACGATTGGCTATCTGTGCCGACAATGCCGCCGATACGAAAGATACGGCCGCCATTGGAATAAGTCGTATGCCGGCCTCAAGAGGAGTGTAACCCTGCACGGACTGCAGGAATTGACTTAAGAAGAAAAAGGCGCCCATTAATCCAAATGAAACCAGTGTTAATGCCACGTTGGCCCCGGTGAAGGACATGTTTTTGAAAAAATGCAGCGGCAACATGGCATTTTTCGACTTCAACTCCAGAATAATGAAACTGCCTAAGAGCACTATCGTCGCGCCGAAAGCGTACAGCACCTGGGGTGCCGCCCAGCCGTCCATACCCGCCTGGATAATGGCATAAACCAGTGCAAATAATCCGGCGATGGACAGCAGCGCTCCGGTAAGGTCCAGTTTCCGCGGCTTGTCTGTCTTTGAGTTTTCAATATAGATATAGCCACCGACAAGTCCGATTAAGGCAACCGGTATGTTGATATAGAAGACCGAGCTCCAGTGGAAGTTATCGAGCAGCCAGCCCCCGACAAGCGGTCCTATACCCATGCCCAGGGAAAATACCGCCGCCCAGAGAGCGATTGCCTGGGCGCGCTCCTTAGGCTCCCGGAAAGTTGCGGTGAGTATGGACAAGGTTGCCGGCATGATTATAGCAGCTCCGATACCCATCAACGCCCGCATGGCGATAAGCATACCGGTAGAGCTGGATAACGCCGCACCCAGCGAAAATAGCGCGAATATCGCCAGACCTGCCATGAGAGTCGGTTTGCGACCGAGTCGGTCGCCCAAGTAGCCCATAGTCAGCAGCAGACCGGCGATAGACAACACATAGGCATCCACGATCCACTGCAGCTGGCTGGCGCTCGAACCAAGGTCGTTAGAGATAGACGGCAGCGCCAGGTTCAGCACCGTGTTATCCAGGGAAATAATCAGCAAAGAAACACCCATGAAAGCAAGCGCTATCCAGCGGTTACGATAACCTTTATCGGACCCGTTCATAAAAGCTCCTAGAAAAGAAATTTATTAATTTACAGCCAGAATGTGCTTAGCTAGTAGTGAAAACGACTGCGCCCTACGGCTGCCAGAGGTGCTACGGCCAGCCAGAGAGTGATGTTTATCAGCATCGCCTTTACATAGCTGATAGCCGCGATGCCGAAATCAGGCGCGATGGCCCCCCAGAGCAGCATCAGGATAAAAGAACTCAAGAAAAAACCGGGAATAGCCGCGAAAATCTTAAAATAACCAGACATGTCAAACCTCCATCATATATTTTTTATTTTAAGGTCAATCAATTTATCCACACTGAAATGCGCCGCGGTTCTTAAGTCTTCCAGGGCTTCCTGTTCCGTTTTACCCGCCCCGATGACTACCGGTTCCCACACGGAATAATAGTCCATGGTTTCAGTATCACATTCGACGATAAGGTCGTTTTTTGCTAAGTCAGCCTTCCTAGCCATGATTGACTCATTCCCCCAGTATTGCCTCGATTTCCTGGTAGGCACTGGAAAGAACCTGACGTATCCGCTCGGTTTTGTCGGCGTCCAGACTGCGGAAGCCCCTCCCGAGCAGATTTTCCAGGTCGTGGTGCTCCTTCATGACCATAGCCATCCTGCCGATGTTTTTAAAGCTCCACTTGTGTTTCATCTCGCTCCGGACCCCGTTGGCAATATCCTTCTTTTCTGCTAGGAACGCCAGTCCTTCTTCCGTAATCGAGTAGACTTTTTTACCCTCTTCCTCGGCGGATTTGGTGTAACCCATTTCCTCCAGCATCTGGAGGGTGGGATAGACAACGCCAGGACTGGGCTTGTAAAAACCATGTGATTGCTCTTCCAGTTCACTGATAATATCGTAACCATGCCGGGGCTTATCCTTAATCAGGTCCAAAAGGATATATTTAAGGTCGCCCTTCTGGAAAGAGCTTTTACGTCGAGGACCGTGAAAGATTCTTTCTCCACGGAACAATCGTCTGTCAAACATATTTACCTCCTTATTGCCTTTGACATAACTAAATATGTCTAATTACATCTAGATATATCTAGTTATTATTATACAACAAAACGGCAATTTGTCAAGAGGTTTTCCTAAATATTTTTTAGATAATTAGTCTTCTTCGACCGGTATGGGTTTATCAAGAGTACCCGATGTGAGTTTTTTCTCTGCTTTGGTCTTTACCGTATGCGTTCCCTCTCCCAGGCTGATATTGGGTATCCACTCGAGCCATTTGGGGAGATACCAGTTGTATTTACCCAAAAGCTTCATCGTCGCCGGGACGAGGACACAGCGCACGAGGGTAGCATCCAGGAACACCGCCACCGCCAGCCCGAAGCCCATCTGCTGCATCATCACAAGGTCGCCGAGGGCAAAGCCGATGAACACCGCCACCATTATCAGGGCGGCGCCGGTGATAAGCCGGCCGGTCGAGCGCAGACCGAAGGACACCGCTTCAGAGTTGTCTCTCTTCTGCATGAACCTTTCCCGCATACGGCTCAACAGGAAGACATGGTAGTCCATGGAAAGCCCGAAAAGGACGGCGAAAAGGAACAGCGGCAGCCAGGTCTCGATGGCTTCAACCTGGATAAACCCGAAGAGCCCCGTTCCCACGCCTTTCTGGAAGACCAGCACGATAAGTCCGTAAGCGGCGCCTACAGACAGCATATTCATGATTATGGCGGTTGTTGATATCACAATGGAGCGGAATGCCAGAATCAAGATGATAAAACTCAACGCCAGAACATAAGCAAAAATTACCGGGGTATAGTCGTTGGTCGTCTGATTAAAGTCGACCATACTTGCAGAATCGCCGGTTACCAAAACGCGGACAGGAGTATCGCCGAATGCCTGCGGCACGTACTCCGACCTTATCTTAATTACGGAATCCATCGATTGCTGGCTCATGGGGTCGCCGGTCAAGCGTGCGTAAACGATAGCCATATTCTGTTCCGGATACGGGACCACCTGTGAACCCATAAAAGCGGAGTCGGTTGCCAGCTGTTCCTGCAGCAACATAATACCTGCCTGGGTCTTTTCTGAGTATATGTCTCCATCAATAACGATAGTAGCCGGTCTATCGATGCTGACATGAAATTCGCTTTGCAGAACGATGTAGCCCTGTTTCGACCGCAAATAGTCGGGAACGTCATTGATGCCCGACATGCCGGATTTCTTATCCAGGAACGGCGCCGCGGCCACCAGCAGTATTCCTACCGCAATGATTACGCTTACAGCCGGAACTTTAGTGACCACCCTAGTTATCCATGCCCAGAAGCCGACCGGTTTCTCATAAGACATGGTGTCTTTTTTCCGCTGTATAAAGGGAATTCTGATAGCATTTACCTTATCACCCATCAGGCTTAACAGGGCCGGAAGGAGCGTTAACGAGGCAATAATAGCCGTAAATACAACCAGGATAGAACCTATTCCCATCGAGATAAAAATGGTAAGGGGGAACATAACCAGTCCGGAAAGCGCCAGCACCACGGTAAGCCCGCTGTAAAATACCGCGCGGCTGGCGGTAGAACCGGCCGTGCCGATGGCATCCATTTTACTCAAGCCGCGCTGGCGCTCCTCGCGGAAGCGGGTGAGGATGAACAGTGAATAATCTATACCGACGGCCAGGCCCATCATGGTTATCATGTTAGTGACGAAGAAGGTAAGGTCCATAGCCTGTCCCACCAGGCCGGTGAGACCCAGGGCGACGACAATGGCGACAACGCCGAGGGCTACCGGCAAAAGAGCGGCGGCTATAGCGCCGAAAACAATCGCCAGTATAATTAGAGCCGCCGAGATACCGATAGCTTCACCCTTGCTGGCGGCATCCTCACCAATTTTCATGGCATCGGCGGCCCAGGCGGCCGTGCCGGTATGGTAAACCTCGAATTCTTCGCCAGCGTACTTATCACCGATGGCATAAATTTCATCCATTCTTTCGTCAGCTTCAAAGGGCATGCTGAAAGAAAACAGGGTGGTATGGCGGTCAGACGATACCAGCGACGGATCTTGAGTCATATAATAGGTAACCCCACCAAGGAAAACATCCGGTCCTAAAGCCGAGACATCGGCGTATATATTCTCGACGACGTTCTGGAATTCAGGGTCATCTACCGTAAGCGTACTGGAGCGGACGATTATCATTTCATCAACAATTTCCGATGTATCAATTCCCAGCCGCTCATTTATCAGATCCATAGCCTCCATCGACTCTGGATTATTGGTAGGCTTGGTGTCGGTTACAAGAGCACCACCCAGCAGAGTGACTATAGAGACAACGGCCAGTGCCATCGCGCCGATCCAGATACCTATGGTTAGCCACGGCCGCCGGGCACATGCCCCGGCAAGAGAGCCGGTCCAGTTACTCAAGTTCATCTATACTTTCTCCTTCAGTGTCTGTATAAAAACCAGCACGAATTAACTACTATTACCGGTGAATCTAATCTACGAATACTTTTACACTGTCGCCCTTGGCGGTTTCAACATCGACCTGCATGTCACCCAGGGCATCGATTAGTTCCTCGATATCCTCTGGTTTTATATTACGTACATCAAAGTCGATGCCCTTTTCTTTCAAGGCGTTGTTGGCTTTATCCAGAGCCTCCGGAGGTATCAGGGCAGTAAGTTTGATGCCGGCACGTATCAAAGACATCGGTACGCGTACATTCACGCGGTCGGCATGTTCCGGGTCGGTGTGCTTATCGCCCGGCGTCACCGTCACCCGCAGGTACTTCGCCTTGCTTTTAACGGCACTACCCGGTGAGGACTGGCTTTCACGGGCAGAATCTTTTTGCCCTTCCTCGCCGTCGATAGCAGTAATCAACCGGTAGGCTTCATCGCCACTTATCTTACCGTTTTCCAGCATTTCCAGTATTTTTCTCTTATTGTCAGACATTTTAATAGCCTCCTTTTTTATATATAGAAGTAATTACTAAATAATAGATATCGTTACACATTCGTCAGGTTTCCTGACATCCACTTTTAAGCCCCGCAACGCCCAGCACGCCATGAAGGCAGCCTTCAGGGAAAACAGGGCCACCCTGCCCCAACCGGTGTGCCACAGAACGATGATGGCAATCAATATAAAGGGAGAAAGGATAATAAATATCACCAGCGCTATGGGAAAGAGCAGGAACAGGGGCAGCCACAAACCGAATCTGGTATCTTTGTTTTTGATTTTTATACGCATAAACATGGGCGGCCAACTCATTCTGATAACCTCCTTATAATGCCGACGTCATAACTATCAAGTCCGTCAATTATTTCCTTTCGTGGAGGAATCCTGGCATTATCAACGTATTCCACCTTTCTGGTTTTTACATATATCAAAAGCTCGTACCAGTTCATTCCGATAACCTCCTTACTGCCTCTTCGGCGGTAATATCACCATGCTCGAGGGCGCCGATTATCTCCTCCTGCGGAGAAATTTTGGTTACTTCGACAAACTCCAGCTGCCTGGCGATATTTTTAATGCGATTCTTCACAGTGGGATAGCTGATGCCGAACATTTTCTCCATGTCTTTTATCGAGCCATCGCTACGTATAAACGCGATTATAAAGACCTGGTCTTCGGCAGAGAGATTCGCCAGCGGCGGCAGTGAGAAACTGCCCTCGATAGCAATATCGCTATCCACCAGACGGACCCGCTCCACGACGATGGGCTCGCCCCTCGTCATCTTGGTAAGGTCATTCCACTCCTTGGTCATTTATCATCACCTCCCTGGTTATTTTTTTAACAAAAACTTAAATTTTTTTAACCGCACCTTAATTTTCTTAATACATTATAATGACTAGTGTTAATTTTGTCAATACATTTTTTAATTATTTTTATAATTTTTTCCTTTTTTATTAATTTTTTTAATCCAAAGCTGCCCCAAAGACTATCACTTTTTTTGAAAAAAATTAGACGCATTTGCGCAATTGCGCTATAATCTAGCGGGGAATTTAATAAATGTCCGTTATCTGCATAGCTAACCAGAAAGGCGGCGTGGGGAAAACCACTACCGCCGCCGCCCTTGCCGAGGGCATCAGCGAGGATAAAAAGCGCGTGCTGCTTGTCGACTGGGACCCGCAGGCAAGCCTAACCATCAGCATGGGATACAATCCTGACAGCCTCAAGCTAACCAGCTATGATGTTTTGACGAGTGTTATCAGGGACAACGGACGGTACTCGCTGGGGGACGTTACGATAAAGACCGGCAATCCCAATATCGACCTGGTGCCGGCCAATGTGGAGCTATCGCAGGCGCAGCTGGACCTGGTGAATGCCTTTACACGCGAGCTGGTGCTGAAGGACATGCTCAAGCCCGTGCTCAAGGAGTACGACTACATCCTGCTGGACTGCTTGCCCAGCCTGGGGCTGCTGACCATCAACGCCCTTTCCGCCGCGGACAGTGTGCTGATTCCGCTGCAGGCGGACTTCCTGGCGATGAAGGGGCTGGCGATGCTGCTGACGACCATCATACGGGTGCAGGAAAAAATCAATCCTACTTTAAAAATCATGGGAATACTGTTCACGATGACCAATTCCCGCACCCTGCACAGTAAGGAAGTAATCGAGGTTACGAAAAAAGCCTTCGGGGACAGGATACGGGTATTCAATACGTCGATACCGACGAGCGTACGTTTTAAAGAGGCCCCGGCGGCGGGAATGTCGATTCTGAATTACGCCCCTAACACCGACGGGGCTGAAGCTTATAGAGAACTTGCCAGAGAGGTGCTACATGAAAAGAGCTAAAATTACCGAGGAGATGGCTTACGGCTCCGCTTTAGACCGACTCACCGGGAGCGACCGGCCGGAAGTGCGTCCGGAGATAAAGCAACCGCCACCGGCCAAGCCGGCAACGGCGTCCCCGAGGTCGGCGATGATAAAGCTTTCCGTGTTCCTGAACCGTGAGGAAGACGCCTATCTGGAGTCGCTGGCATCTACGGCGAAGTTCAGCGGGGGTAAGAAGCTTAGCAAAACGAAGCTCATCGAGGCGATGGTGCGGGCTTTCCGGCAGACGAACCTGGACGTACGGGGGGTGAAGGACGACGCGGAGCTGCTGAACCGGATATCGGCGCAGGTACGCCAGGGTTAAGCGGTCCGGCCAACGAGGTAGCGGTCGGGGGGAGGCGCCGAGATAGCCGATTCCAGGGGGTGAGAGTAAGGCACGGCAAGGGGGTCGGGCCAGAGTCTGGTATCGAGTTCCGGGATGGGCTGGGGATGGGCGAAGCGGAACCTTTCCATGAGCTCGTTGTGGGTGAGATAGCGTACGTATGGCGGCGCCGGCTCGGGGGCGGGCTCGATGATCGGAAGGGGGGTCGGTGCGGGGACGGGCTCGGCTCGCCGTCTGGGTCGCACACAGCAGATTACCTGCCATAAACCGATGTTATCGGGGTCGTAATTGGGTCGCTCGCCGTTGAAGTCGTCCTTGAGCACGACGATGTCTTCCATCTCCGACTCGCGGTAGAGCTTCCAGCCGACGACTTCTCTTAGCTCGCTGTAGCCGCCGGTCTGCCAGCAGATGAGGGACTCGTTATCAGCGTCGCCGGGGATAACGATGCCGAGGGCGAAGGGCTCGACGGTGCGGTAGCCGCCGTGGTAGTAGAACTCGATGGCGCGGAGCTGGTGGATGGCGTTGCAGATAGTGGTGCGCTTTTCCTCACGGGTGAAGCCGATTTTGAGCATCTTTTTGAGAGAGGGCACTGCGACACCTGCCTTTCCGCCAGTGTATATGGTAGGGAAATAAGGGGGTGGATGTCAACCCACCTGCGCCAAGGCTTCGGTGGGCGAGATTTTAAGTACCCTCTCCCTTGCCTTCCCTCTCCCATAAAGGGAGAGGGTAAAGTGGAAGGGGCGATATTATATTTGTTTTATTTGTTTTTGATAAAAATTTTTTTGTTTCTTTAGCTTTGCGCCGTAGCTGATTTGTTTTTATTCGTTTTAGCGTTATGTCTAATTGTTATGTATAGTAGCCGGCTGTTTACCCCCTGCCGGGACTATTATAAAATCCCTCTGTCTCTCCCTTTTATAAAGGGAGACTTCCCCATTATAGGCCTATTAAGGGGAGAGGGGGCAAGGGGAAAATGTCACTATTATATTAAGTTATGTAAAGAGATTATTATATGATCAAAGTATTGTACGTGATATATTGAAATGATATAATCGCCTATACAAAGAGGTGCTCAGATTTGAATACTAGCATTTTTAAACCATTCAAATGGAAACAACAAGCTTTACCCAGCGAAGTAGGTAATGTAATATGCCCTGAAGGTATTAATATTAAAGATTTAGCAGTTGCTATTGATGGGATGACCATCTGGGCTTGCCCCGGAAATACAATGCCCCATATTATTTATAAATCTACAAATGGCGGGGTTACATGGGAGGCCATACATATTGAAAATCCTAAGTCAACCGTAATAAATGCTGATTTGGTGGCAATCGCACCCGATAATAGTAACTATGTTGCCATATGCGATAAAAATAATCTCACAATTTACTTTTCTGCCAATGGCGGTATAACTTGGGTAGACTTAGGCGTACCTAGAAAAAATCCTATCGCTGTTATCAATGATATAGCTATATCATCAACCATAATGGGCTTACAACATATAGCAATAGCTGGTCAAGACAAAAATCACGAAGGAAATATATGGTGTTATACTCTTGGCAGTAAAGTCGGTACCTGGAGATCAATAAATACCAAAAATAAAATTATTAATAAGAATACTAGGGATTCAGAAAACGTAACATCTAACTTAGCGGTAGCATTCTCACCGAACTTCGTTGTTGACTATATGATGTTAGTAGTTACTGCTAATAATACTAAAAAAACTATTGAATTACATGTCTTTAGTTTCAATACTGTATTATGGGACTCAGCGGTACACGCAAATTACCCTGTAGTACTAAATACCTTAGATAAGCCTATTTCAGAAATGTCCCATGCATCAATAGTTCTTGATCCTTCTTATTTCGGTGGCGATGAGATTTTCCAGATAGCTTTTATAGGTATAGATAGTGGTGGAACACATGCCGACGGAATATATCGAATATTGGGTGACACTGTTAAACAAATAAATAGTGAAAAGCGAATCTTTAGCATAGCCTGGGATGGTTTGACATTAGTAGCTGGTCAGACTGATAGCCCAAACATAATAAGTAGTCCTAACTCATTGTCACCAACACCATTTTTTTCCCACTCATCTACGTATAAGACGTCTGGAATTTCTAAATATAAAAATCCCGGAGGTACAAGAAATACCATTGTTGCTCTTGCTGGCGTTGTCTTTGTTGCATGCACATCGGGGCAAATGAGTGCATTTGCTAATTCAACTGATAATGGAGCTTCTTTTAATGACATAAGCCTAATTAATACGAATTTAATAAATATTGAAGATATGGCCGTTTCCAAAGATGGTAAAATAATTTACTTAGTATCAGACGATAAAATTAACACGAGTATCTGGCGTTGCGACGACGGCTCTTGGAAGAGAGTGCTAAGTCTTACTGGAGTTTATAACTTCCTGGTAAGAACTAACCCAAACGACCCAAATTTAGTATATATAATATCCACGCTAACTAATGATATTTACTTTTCCACAAACGGCGGTCTTGGTAGGTGGAATAGAAGATATAGCCCAGCGGTGGCAGTAGATTTTGCAGTTGAAAATGATAATACTGCGTACATATGTTGGGGTAAAAATGTTCAAAAAACCACTACCAGATGTTTAACGTGGTTGCCACCCGTGAATCCATTAATTCAAGGTGGAGAAGCATATACAATTAATTGTATTAGCGAGGGAAACATCATTGTTGGTGGAACAACAGGTTACGTCTCATATTCCAATGATGGAAACAAAACATGGAATCCAATTACAAAGATAATAACTCCTCAAGCTACTAATGTACAAGTTACCGCGAGTGGCTTAAACACCGATGAATATATCTTTGCTGCTGTAGCAAACAAACCAGGTGTTTGGCGATGGAAGGTTGGACAAACAGAAAAAGAATCATGGTATAACCTAGATACCGTTGGTATTCCAAAGACAGGCTCAGGCATAGTAATCCATAATAATATTCTTTATGTATCCTCAAGTGATGGCGCAATCAGGAAATGCACATCACCGACAGAAGTTTTACCTCAAGCTTTTGAAAATATACCTACAGGTACTCTAGTTTTTTCAAAACAACCGTCTACGTTAAGAACGAGTGCTACATCCTTGTTCCTCATAAAATTGTGGGCTATTGATACTATTACTATGAGGCTTTACTCTTATGATGATACGTTGGTACCAACAAAAACTAGGATAATAAATATAGAAGAAAGGGAAACAAAAAATAAGAAGGTAAATTTTAAAGTATCAACATTTAAACCAACCCATAGATTTCCTTATGATGTTGTAATGTCATACGCTAGTGAAGATATAACATTCCCCGAAAGCCTAGCTTCCATACTTAGATCCAGAGGTATTAGAGTATATTTTGATAAATATTTTGAAACAGAGTTATGGGGAAAAGACCTAGACCAACAATTTAATGTAATTTTCCAAGAATATGCACTTTTCTGTCTCATTTTTATTTCAAAGAGTTATTTTAAAAAAAATTGGTCGATTCTCGAGTTCAAAGCTGCTAGAGCAAGAGCTATCAAAGAACCTAATAAGGAATATATATTACCAATTAAATTAGACGATACAGATATTTCTAATATACTGCCTAACGTAAAATGGATAGACGTACGTAAAACATCAGTTGAAGAAATTACAGGCATGATAATAAACAAACTAAAGAATTATCAAGATTAATGTATATAGACTAAATAACATACTACTCCACTCTAATCCTACCCATATTTTCCGCTGGATCCCGATTTACATCGGGATGGTGGCGGGGGGTGAAGGGGAGATTTATATCACTTTTATTCTGGATTTGTGTTCCGCTACCACTCTTCCAATAACCCTCCTGCGCTGAAGCTACGAAGGGCAAGCAGGCTCACCATGAGCGGGGTTAAGTAACCCTGATTTTGCCTTTATGCAGAGATACTACCCTACCGATGGTAACAGCTTTTATACCTGACTTTTTCAGTTTTTCCTGGAGGCGGGGGGCTTTAGGGGCGGGGAGGGCGATTAAGAGTCCGCCGGAGGTCTGGGGGTCAAAAAGTAAATCCTGCAAGTGAGTGGGTACTTTGGGGTCGAAGGTTACCATGTCCTTGCGGAAGTCGCGGTTGCGGCCGAGCCCGCCGGGGACACAGCCTTTATCATAGTATTCTTTAGCTTCCGGGAAGAGGGGCACGGCGGCGGAGTCGATTTCCATGCCTACTTGAGCGCCTTCCAGCATTTCCGCGGCGTGGCCGAGGAGTCCGAATCCTGTTACGTCCTTGCAGGCGTGGGCGCCCAGCGCTACCATGGCCTCGGAGGCGGCGCGATTGAGGGCAGCCATGGAGTCGGTAATCCTTTTGATGGCGGCGGGGGAGGCGGCGCCAGCCTTGACAGCGGTGCTGATGATGCCGGTGCCGATGGGCTTGGTGAGTACAAGGACATCGCCGGGGCGGGCGGTGCTGTTATGGACGACTTTATCCGGGTGGATAATGCCGGTTACAGAGATGCCGTACTTAAGCTCGGGGTCATCAACGGTGTGGCCGCCGAGCAGGATAACGTCCGCCTCGTGCATCATGTCAAGTCCACCCTCTAAAATTTTCCTCAAGACGGAGAAGTCCATAGCGGACTGGGGGAAGCAGACGACATTAAGCGCGGTCAGCGGGCGGGCGCCCATGGCGTAAACATCGCTCAAGGAGTTAGCGACGGCGATACGACCGAAGTCGTAGGGGTCGTCGACGACGGGGGTAAAGAAATCGACGCTCTGGACGACAGCGAGGTCGTCTGTGAGTTTAAACACGCCGGCGTCCTCCGCCCTTTCCATGCCCGCGATCAGGTCGGGGTGGGTCTGAAAGGGGAGGCCGGCAAGCGTTCTGGCGAGGTCGCCCGGACCGATTTTACAAGCTCAACCGGAGCCGTGGACGGTCTCGGTAAGGCGGAGTTTCTTTTCCTTGGACATGTTTTTTCCTCTTTGGGGATATTGTACAGTGAAAACTCAAAAGTTAAAAGTCAAAGCTCAAAACCTGATAGAATTAAAGGCAGACGATATCAGAGTTGAGCAGGGAGTCGATGGTGTCGACCATGCTGGTGGGTTTGCCGACCCTGATTTTATCAGTCAGCCCGAAAAAGTCCAGGCAGGTACCGCAGGCAAGGATTTCCACGCCCTGCTCCTCCAGCTTCTTAAGATGGACCAGTGCCCACGAACCTTCAGCGACCAGTTTCACGCCGCTGTTCAAGAATAGCAGAGAGGCGGGCTTTACCTTACTATCGTTGAGGAGGTCAAGAAATTTGGACATAAGCAACTCACCCAGCTCATCGCTGCCTCTGCCGAGGAATTCCGATTGAATTAAAATTTTTCTCCCTGACATATCACACCTCTTATCAACTAAAGATTAGCCCCGTCCCGCGCCAAGAGGGCAGCACCTAAAGCGCCAACGGTCTGGGGTAAGTGGGGCACGGTCAGGTTTTTAGTTAGTTTTTGTTCAAGCAACTTAGCAAGACATTTGTTATAAGAACCGCCGCCGGCGAAGACAACCCTCTCTTTGACGCCGACCCGGTTGACCATGGTGACGATACGGGTGGCGATAGCCTCGTGGAGGGCGAGGGCGATGGAAGCCGGCTCTTCACCCTTAGCGATGAGGGAAACGACTTCCGACTCCGCAAAGACGGTGCAGAGGCTATTGATACTCAATTTTTTCTTAGCTTTTAGTGCTAAATCGCCGATTTTGGAGATATTCACCTCAAGGGTGCCCGCCATGACCTCCAGAAACTTACCGGTACCGGCAGCACAGCGGTCGTTCATTTCAAACTTACGTACATCGCCGTTATCCGCAAGAGAAATAACCTTGCTATCCTGTCCGCCGATATCGATGACGGAAGCGCAGTCCGGGTAAAGATGGCGGGCACCCAAGGCGAATGCCTTTATCTCCGAGACGACCTCGCCGCCCAAGACCGGGGCGACCAGGTGTCGGCCGTAGCCAGTGACCACCAAGCGAGCGCACTCCCGTCCGGAAAGAAGCTCCTTACAGCGCTGGAGGGGATTAAGACCGGTGGGGATGACAATCGAGTCCTCCAGGGCGGCGTTCCAGGTAACCAGCTTGGTGGTGCGGGAACCGACGTCCAGTCCGGCGTAAATCATCGTTTGACCATCTCCAGAAAGGCTTCGATGCGATTCTTAAGCTGGCCGGTGTCCTCGTCCGAGTAGTCGGTCTCGATGCGCAGGAGGGGAATGCCCTCCTTTTCAAGTCGTTTCTCCACCTGATACGCCTCGGTGGCGTAGGTATGGCAGAACTGGAGGTTGTAATGAATAACGCCATCGGCTTTATACTCTTTAGCCAGCCTGACGATATCGTCGAGTCGGTCCTCGTTGGGGGTGAAGCAGGAGCAGTGGATTTTCATATAGCGGTCGGCGAGGGCTTCTATCTGGTCGTCCAGTCCCGCGGGGACCTCGCCAACAAGGTCGGAGAAGAAGCGGGTGCCGGTGCATGACTCCTCGCAGACAACGACGGCGCCGGCGGACTCGATGATGTGGTGCAGCTTCCAGTTGGGGATAGCCATCGGGTTGCCGGAAACGAGGATGCGGGGGGCGGAGTCGGGGACAACACCCTTACCCTCTTTTACGCGCTTTTCCAGCTCGTCGCAGAGGGTGTTGACCATCTGAATTTCACGCGTGGCATCGTCGTAGAAGGAGACCTGGGTAGCCAGCAGGGCGTCCTTGCCGCTGATGGGAGGGGGGCTGGCTTTGCGCAGGCCATAGAGGCGCTGGAAGGCGCGGCGACGCTCATCGACCATCTCGATAGCCTGCTTCAATTTATCCGCCGTCAGCTTATTGCCGGTCATCTTTTCAATGACTTTTATGAAAGCCCTGACCTCTTCCAGCCAGAGGTTGCGACTGTATTCCGTCTTTTTGTTGGGCACCTCCATCACGTACACGGGGTGGTGCTGTTCCA
>DAOULS010000129.1:0-22575 GCA_034418415.1 Dehalococcoidales bacterium
CGGATAGCCTCCAGCACATCGAGTCCGGACTTCGGCTCGGCGCCGATGGCGAAGGTAAGCACATCGATAACGATATTCTCGCGCTTGACGCCGGCCTTTTCCGCCCTCTCCACAATCTTGTGGGCGATGGCGATGCGGCGCTCGGCGTTCTTGGGGATGCCCTCGTCGTCCTGCACCAGACCGATGACCGCGCAGTCGTATTCTTTCACCAGGGGCAGCATTCTTTTCAGGGAAGCCTCCTCGCCGCTGACGGAATTGACCAGCGGCTTGCCTTTGTAGACCTTCAGGGCGGCTTCAAGGGCATCTTTATTGGGACTGTCGAGGCACATCGGAGCATCGACGGCCTCCTGCACGACTTTCACCGCCTTGGGCAGCAGTTCGACATCATTCACGCCGGGGGCGTTTACATTGCAGTCGATGATATCCGCACCGGCTTCCACCTGAATAAGCGCATCTTTGCGTACCATTTCAAGGTCGCCCGTTCTCAAAGCTTCGGATAATTTTTTCCTGCCGGTGGGATTGATACGCTCGCCGATGATGACCGTCGGCCGGTCGATAGAGATAATGACTTCCTTTTTGTCGCTGGTTACCTTTGTTTCCATGGTTTTTCTCCTATATCAATTTTATTAATAAACACCGTATTCCTTGGCCGCGTCCATCATGGCGTGGAGATTTTCAATCCTCCCGAAGTCCATTGAAGCGGCGGCGCTAAGGATATAGCCGCTGCCGGGCGCGCAGGTCTCGATGAGCTTGCGGCAGCCCTCCTTCACCTCTTCCGGCGTACCGGTCACCATGGTGGAAACCGGCAGGTTGCCGTAGATGCAGTTTCTCTTGCCGACCGTCCCCTTGGCCAGCGCCATATCCATATACTCGAAGTACCATATCATCGTGCCCTTGGGCATTTCCTGGATAATCTCAAGTCGAGGAATATAATTGCCCTCGGCGAAGGGCATCGGCACCAGGCCTTCGTTAATCATGCCCATCAGGACTTTCTTAAAGGTCGGCCAGTAAAACGTCTCGAACTGCTTCTGCGACATGAACCCTTTTTCGCCTTTGTGCAGGGGCATCATCACGATGGGAGATAGTGCCAGATTGGCGATGCTGACCGCCTCTTCAATGGCGATAGGCACCAGTCTTTCCATCGCCTGATGGATTTTCTCCGGCTGGCGGTACATATCGATGAAGATACCCTGGGTGCCGCGCAGCATGTCGGTCAGCATGTCGAACGGGGCGCCGGAGAAGCCGCCGCTGAAGCCGGGATAACCCTCTTCTAACGCAATGCGACTTACTTCGCCCGTGATTCGCTGCCACTTTACAGTCTCCTCGGCAGCTCTAAATATCGTCTTATACGCCTCCTGGATTTCGGGGTCGGCGAAACTGGCCAGATAAAAAATTGGTATGCCGATAAAGGCAGTGAGGTGGGGCAGTTTAGCTAAAGCGGCGTAGCCCCCCGCCTGCCGCGGCATAAAGGTCCGCATCCAGAAATCGGAGGGGTCGTTGATGAGTTTGTCGTATTCATCGGCTTTCATATATTCTTTTTCCACGTACTGGTAGGAGCGAACGTCGTCGGCCAGGCCGTGGCCGGGCCACTTATGCAGTTTGTGGTCGATTATTTCCAGTGCCTTGGCCGGTAAAATAAGTCCGGGTCCGCCGTAGGTGTCCATGTCCCCGAAGTCGTACATGAACTTCAGCCAGGCGTCCCGCTGTTTTTCATAGTCGTACATGACCGTCTTGAGGTCGTAGCCGGCGTAATAAGCCGGGATATAGCCTATCGGCAGAGCGCAGGGCACGCGGTCCGGCTTTTCCAGCTTGATTACCTTGATAAAGCGGGCTACCCTGGCTTTATAAAGCTTTTCGGCTTCTTTGTTCTTAAATTTTACGCCGGGAGCTTCGAGCCAGTTCTTAAATCTGACTTCCTGTTTCTGGGCCGGAGTCAATTCTTTCCAGTTGCTAACTCCTTCCATATTCCTCGCCTCCATCGGGATGAGTATCAGCCTTTTTTATAATAACCGTGTTCTTTAACGGAGTCCATCATCGCCCGTAAATTTTCCGGTTTTGCCATGTCAAAAGTACAGCCGCCGCTAAGGATGTAGCCGCCACCCGGGCCGCAGGTCTCGATGAGCTTAAGACAGTATGCCTTCATTTCATCGACCGTGCCCGTGTAGGCGATGGAGACTGGCACGTTGCCGGCGATACAGGACACCTTGCCGACCGTTTTCTTGGCGTTAGCCATATCCGTCTGGTCGAACATCCAGACGACCGCCGTTTTGGGCATATCGGAAATATATTCCAGACGACGGTTATAGGCGCCTTCCGCTACCGGGAAGGGCACCAGGCCTTCTTCCACCATGCCGAGCAACAGGCGGCGGAAGGTGGGCCAGTAGAAGGTCTCGAACTGCTTATTGGACATAAAGGTATCGTCGCCTTTGTGGAGGGGCATCATTACCATGGGGCAATCGGCGCCGTCAGCCATAGAAATAGCGCCGGAAAGCAGGCGCGGCAGAACGAATTCCATCGCCTCGTGGATTTTATCCGGCTGGCGGTACATGTCCATAACGATGCCCTGCGTGCCGCGCAGGTTATCGGCAAAAACATCAAACGGGGCGACGGCCAGCCCGCCGCGAAAAACGGGAAACCCCTTGGCCGCCGCTGCCTGGGTGGTCTCGGCATTGGCTTTGCCCAAGGCCGGGAGAAACTGGCTGGCTTTCCAGATTGCCTTGAACAGCTTCTGGAAGCGCGGGTCCTGGCACATCATCATCAGGCGTTCGGGCAGCCCCTGGTAGGAAGAAAAAGAAGGCATGTCCGCAAAAGGCTCGAAAACGCCCGTGGTGCGCGGCAGCAGTTTCCGCAACTGGAAATCAAAGGGGTCCTTCATGAAGAGGTCGTACTCGTCCGCCTTCATATAGACGCCCTCGACGTACTGGTAGGAATGGGCGTCGTCCGGCAGACCGTGACCGGGCCACTTAAAGTTTTTAACTTCAAGGAAGTCGTTGACCGGCGCCTGGAAGAACAGCGTCCCGTCGAAATGGTCCGAATCGAACTCGTCCACGAACTTAAGCCAGACCTTTTTCATCAGCTCCGGGTCGTACATGACCTGCTTTAGGGTAACGCCGGCGTTTTTTACGGGGAACCAGCCGGTGGGAATCATGCAGGGGACGCGGTCGGGGAGCTCCATCTTAACGGCTTTAGCCAGACGGGTGGCGCGCGCTTTATAGCCTGCCTCCGTCTGCTGGCTTTCGAATTTAATGCCCGGGCCGCTTATCCACTGCTCAAGGCGCAGGTCACGCTTCTGCTGCCAGGTCAGTTCCGCCCAGTTATCCGGTCTTTGAAACAACTAACGACCTCCAATATCCATGCCTAAAGCATCCTGTCATTGCGAGGAGTTCTTCCGCAGAAGGACGACGTGGCAATCCCTATCTTTTTTAGACTCAATGTTTGAGATTGCCACGCCCCGATTTCATCGGGGCTCGCAATGACAATAAATTCGCTTACTTTTTATAAACACCGTACTCTTTAGCAGCATCCATCATAGCTTTAAAATTTTTTATATCTCCACTATCGATGTGAGCGCCACCGGTAAGAATATACCCGCCACCCGGTGCACAGTCCTCGATAAGCTTGCGACACGCCTCTTTAACCTGCTGCGGTGTGCCATTCAGCATCACCGAGGTCGGTACATTGCCCATGATGCAGCAGATGCCGCCCAGAACCCTCTTGGCCTCTTTCATGTTCGTCTGGTCGAAGTACCAGACCACGCCGCTCGGAGGGGTATCCGTAATCTGCTTGAGCCGGTTATTGTAGCGTCCCTCGGCGAAGGGGAAGGGCACCAGCCCTTCGTTAATCATGGCCAGGAAAACGCGGCGCAGGTAAGGCCAGTAAAACTCGGCGAACTGCTTGTCAGACATGAAGGTGTCATCGCCCTTGTGCAGGGGCATCATGCAGATGGGGCTGGCCGTCATGGGGAAATTCTTAAGCACTGTTTCAACATTGACTTTCACATACCATTCCATAGCTTCATGCAGCTTCTTAGGCTGGCGGAACATATCAGTAAAAATGCCCTGCGTGCCACGTAGAGCGTCGGCAAAATGGTCGAAGGGCGCACCGGCCATAATGCCCCCTCCCCACAGGGAGGGATAGCCGTGCGACCTGATATATTCGTTGATTTCCATACTGGCCATTTGCCACTTGACCTGATCGTCGGTTAAAGTCATGAGCTTTTCGAATACCTTGCGAATCCCCGGGTCGCTAAGCGCCATCACCCAGTAATTACTCATCATAAAGCCGCGCATGGGAGGCAGGCGTTTGAAAGGCTCGAAGAGGGGGGTGGTGCGGGGCATCATCACCCGGATATTATAATCGGTGGGGTCCATCATATAAAGGTCGTACTCGTCGGCTTTCATGTACTCACCCTCGACGAACTGGTTCATCGGGGCATCTTTCGGTAGGCCGTGCCCGGGCAGTTTCTGTTGTATAGAAGGAATAGCCTCCGCTAACGTACCGCAGGGTATGAAGCTGGGGCCACCGAACATGTCCATATCGCCGAATTCTTTCATGAATCTCTTCCAGATTTCGTGCCCTTTTTTATAGTCGTACATCAGTTCATAAAAACTGGAGCCTCCCCAGTAAGCGGGAAAGTTCCCCATTGGCAAAATACACGGTACGCGGTCGGGTTCTTCCAGCTTTATAGCCTTGATAAAACGCGTCACCCTCTGCTTGTAAAGCTGTTCCGCCTCTTTACTGACAAATTTCACGTCCGGCGGATTAAGCCAATGCTTGAAGCGCTCCTCGCGTTTTTCCTGCCAGGTCATGTCTTCCCATTTTTTGGCGGTACTTTCCATCGTATGCCTCCCCTGTTTTTAAAGTATTCGTTTAGCAACCGATAACCGGGATACAATTACTGAATAATCTTTTGACTATTTATAGACGCCGTATTTTCTACCGGCTTCCACGACAGCCTGTAAATTGGCCGGGTCGCACTTATCGATGCCGGAGCCGAGCGCCAGTATGTAGCCGCCGCCCGGGGCGCAGGTATCGATAAGGTAGCGCACGTAATCCTTAATTTCCTGCGGGGTCTTGGTGTAAAGCTGCGCCGCCGTGACATTGCCGGCGATGCAGGCGGAATTGCCCAGTATTTTCTTGGCCATTGCCATGTCCGTCTTTTCCATCGTCCATACGACCGACGACTTGGGCAGTTCGCTGATGATTTTCAGGCGCTCTTCATTATAGCTGCCGTCGAGGACCATCATCGGCACGCAGCCCTCGTTGACAACGCCCAATAAAAGCTTGCGGAAGGTAGGCCAGTAGAATTTCTCGAACTGCTTGACGGACATGAAGGCGTCGGCACCCTTGTGGGTAGGAACAAAGACGACCGGACTGCGCGACATATTGGTCATGGCCACGGCAGACTCCTGACTGCGCTCGGCGATTACATCCAGGGTTTCCAGCAGTTTCTCCGGTTGCCGGAACATATCCTTGACGGAACCGCTGGTGCCGCGCAGCATATCGGCGACGGTGTCGAAAGGCGCCAGCATTATTCCGCCCATCAAAGGGGGAAAGCCATTGTCCAGAGATATCTGGGCGCACTCGCCCATGACCTTCTGGTGCCTGGCGTTTTCCTGGCTGGCTTCCCAGATAGCTTTGAACAGCTTCTGGAAGCGGGGGTCGAGGCACATCATCATCAGGCGCTCGGGGAGTCCCTGGTAGTCGGAAAAGGACGGTATATCGGCCAGGGGCTCGAAGGCGCCCCACGTCCGCGGCGTAAAGCGCCGCAGACCGAAGTCGAACGGGTTGTTGATAAAAAGGTCGTACTCGTCGGCATTCATGTACTCTTTTTCCACGAAGTTATGGAGGGTCGTGTTGTCCGGCAGGCCGTGTCCGGGCCACTTGTTCACCTTATAGTCGAGAATTTCATAGACCCTGGCGGGGAAAAAGCCGGGGGCGTCCGCCGAGTCCTGGTCGAACTCATCCACGAACTTGGTCCAGGCGGGCACAATCTTGGAATAATCATAGAGCAGGTCTTTATAGGTGTAGCCGGCGTTGTAAGCGACAAAGGAACTGGCGGCGAGGTGGATGGGAACGAGGTCGGGAATTTCCATCTTAAAGGCCTTAATCATGCGGGTGGCGCGTTCTTTATATTTCTTTTCCACCGCCGGGCTGGGGAATGTCACGCCGGGGGGATTCAGCCACTTCTTGAACCTTTCCTCACGCCGCTCCTGCCAGGTCATCTCCGACCACTCTTTAGCCATGATAAACCTCCGAAGACAAATAGCTTGAACTGACAGGCATTTCCCACCTGAAGAAGAAGGTCTGGAAATGCCTGCTATCAGTCAAACAGCTATATATTTTACTTAATCCTGAAATTATTTATAGACGCCGTATTCTTTGGCCGCTTCCGCTATGGCGCGCATGTTCTCCGGGGGAGCCTTATCTACCGTGGCGCCGCCAGCCAAGACATAGCCGCCGCCCTTGCCGCAGACCTCGATGAGCTTGCGGCAGTGTTCTTTCACTTCCTGCGGCGTACCCGTCGCAACCAGCGAGGTGGGTATGTTGCCCATGATGCAGCACCTGTCACCGATTTTCTCTTTGGCTTTAAAAATGTCCGTCTGGTCGAAGTACCAGGCCACGGTGCCCTTGGGAAAATCACCGATGATATCGAGTCGGTTATTATAGCTGCCTTCAGCAAAAAGTACCGGCGTAATGCCATCGTTGACAAACGCCATGATGACCTTCTTAAAGGTGGGCCAGTAGAACGTCTCGTACTGCTTAACGGACATAAAGGAGTCCGCGCCCTTGTGCAGCGGCATCATGACGATAGGCGCCGCCGCCGCGTTTACCGAGTTTATGGCTGCTGCTATGGCAATGGGAGCGATTCTTTCCATGGCGGCATGTACCTTATCGGGCCGCTGGAACATGTCCAGCATAATCCCCTGGGTGCCGCGTAAAGTATCCCCGAGCGTATCGAACGGCGCTTTAGCCAAGGCGCTCATCACGCCGGGAAAACCCATCGCCATGGCTTCGCCGGCAACCTCACCCGCGGCCGCTATCCACTTCAGGCTCTCCATGCCGGCTTTCATGAGGGCGTTCAGACCGGCCTGCACTTCAGGGTTGGCAAAGGTCAGAAAATTGCCGGTGACGATTTCTTCAAAAGACGTCCACGGCGATAGCTGTGTGAAACCCTTCAAAGCCCCGAAGACCCTCGGCAGGTACACACGCAGCCAGAAGTCAGAGGGGTCTCTGATAAGATGGTCATACTCGTCGGGTTTCATCCACTCCGATTCCACCGCTTGATAGGAAAACACGTCCTTGCCGAGTCCGTGCCCGGGCCACTTGTAGAGTTTGTAGTCCATCGTTTCCAGCGGGGGACCCGGCGGCACGAGAACGGGCGGCACGTAGGTATCCGCGTCAAATTCATGGAGCACCTTACGCCAGGCACGCTTCATCTCGTCAAAGTCATACATGACCGTGGCAAGATTAGTGCCGGCATAGTAAGCGGCGTACAGTCCCATCGATGGCAGGATGAAGGGCACCCTGTCGGGCTTCTGCAGTGTGAAGGCTTTTATAAACCTGGTAACTCTCTCTTTATAGGCTTTCTCGGCCTGCGGACTGGCAAAGGTGACACCCGGCGGAGAAAGCCACTTCTTAAAGCGTTCTTCCCGCTTTTGTTCTGGGGTCAACTCCGCCCATGCCTTGTCCACTTTAGGCAGCCCCTATCCACTTTTTAGAGAGAGCCACCGCCGCCATGGCGTCCTTGCCGTAAGCATCGGCTTTGGCGTATTTCCTGACGTCGTCATCCATCTGGCCGCCGCCGATCATGATTTTCAGGTTCTTTCGTAATCCGGCTTTTTCCAGCGCCTCGACTGTTTCTTTCATGGCGTCGAAAGCCGGGGTAAGGAAGCCGCTCAAGCCGAGAATGGTCGTCTTGGTGTCTTTCACCGCCTGAACGAACTTTTCGACGGAGACATCGACGCCGAGGTTGGTGACCTCAAAGCCGTTGACATCAAGCATGAAATCGACGATATTCAGACCGATATCATGGATATCGCCGGCCACCGTGCCGATAACCACCTTGCCCAGTTTTTTCTGGGTAGCCGGTCCTTTCAGATGGGGCTTGACAAGCTCATTTATCTGCTTGAGGAGCTCGCCGGAAAAAACGAGTTCCGGCAGGAAATATTCACCTTCGGCAAAACGTTTGCCGACTATTTCCATACTTTTCCGGCTGTCTTCCAGGATTTTCATGGGGTCTTCTTTGGCATCAAGCCTTTTCTTGGTCAGCGCCATAACCTCATTCTCCTTAAGATCAGCCAACAGATTCACAAAATCTCCGGACATACCTTGATTCCTCCTTAGTATTTTTTTGGTATTCCAAATGTTGAAGCGGTCTGCCTCTAACCCAAGCGCAGACTGCTCATGGCGAGTATATCAACCACGAAATAAAAAGTCAAATGTTACACTTTGTAGATAATATATAAAGTAAACTTTCTGTTTCCACTCTCAATATTACCCAAAAAAATCCTTTACAACATCGTACTTTTAAGCTAAAATGATAGCGTTTTCGGGCGGGAGTAACTCAGTGGTAGAGTTCCTGCTTCCCAAGCAGGCTGTCGCGGGTTCGAGCCCCGTCTCCCGCTCCATATCTACAACACAGCCATGATTGACACTCTCTCCAAAGCGTGATATTATTACCCCGAAGTAAAGGTAAAAAGCAGGGGTGGTTTATGTTAAAACAAGTCAGAGAACTCCATAAAGCTGTCACACCCCGGCTGGTCCGCGGCTAATCTTTCTTTTCAAGTATTAAATACGGCCGTTCCTCCGGGAGCGGCTTTTTGCTTTTTATTCCCCTCAAAAGCCAGATGCCGACCGCAGGTGTGGCAGCTCGGCAGTTTTTTCACGAAATTTTTTAGTTCCGAGGACTTTTTATATGTACGATAATCACGTTAAAACTACTGGAAAAGAAAAGGGATTTACCTGCCGTTACTGCGGTCATACCGTTAGCGCCAGAGCCCCGGGCACGGCGCACCGTAACCATTGTCCCCGGTGCTTGCGTAGTGTTCATGTGGACAACCAGCCCGGTGACCGTTCTTCATCCTGCGGCGGCATCATGGAACCGATTGCCATATCGGTGCGGGGAGGTAAAGAATGGGTAATCATTCACCGCTGCAGCAGTTGCGGGACTTTAAGAGAGAACCGGATTGCCGGGGACGATAACGAGCTGGCGCTTTTATCTCTGGCGGTGCGTCCGGTCGCCCAGCCGCCCTTTCCCCTTGACGGACTGCTTAATAGATAATACTTTTATATTAAGGAGATACTTTATGAAAATATCTAAAAAGAGAATGAAGGAACTGCTTAAAAACGATAACTTTCCGCGGTCGGCTAAATACGACCCGGAATGGGTGTTAAAGGGGTGGATGGGTCCCAACGTCCTCTGGCTGACGGAGTTTCTCTGCGAAAAAATGGAGCTCAAGCCCGGCATGAGGGTGCTGGACATGGGCTGCGGCAAGGCTTTGAGTTCTGTCTTCTTGGCTAAAGAATACGGCGTGCAGGTCTGGGCTAACGACCTCTGGATAAGCGCCGCGGAAAACTGGCAGCGCATCAGGGAAGCCAGCATGGAAAAGCAGGTTTTTCCCATCTACGCCGAGGCGCACGCCCTGCCCTATGCCGACGGCTTCTTCGATGCCATCGTATCGCTGGACGCCTACCAGTACTTCGGCACGGACGACCTTTATCTGAATTACTTCCAGAAGTTCGTCAGGCCGGGCGGGCAAATCGGCGTCGTGGTGGCGGGGCTGGCGCGCGAGATTAAGGGGAAAGTGCCGGAGCACCTGACCCGCCCGCGTAAGGACGGCAGCGTCCTCTGGGTGGACGAGTGCTGGTGCTTCCACACCGCCGCCTGGTGGCATAACCACTGGGACCACAACAGCATGGTTGATGTGGAGGTCGCGGATACAATGCCGGACGGCTGGAAGCACTGGCTCCAGTACGACCGGGCCTGCGACGAAGCCGGGACGCTGATATTCCCTTCGGAGGTAGAGTCCCTCCAGGCCGATGCCGGACGTTATTTGGCCCTCATCAGGATGGTGGCAAGAAAGAAGTAAACCAGGGTGGGCGGTGAATTAAGTGGCACTTTTTTCATAAAAAATATCGGTTAATAGTTTTTTAATAATTATCCTCTAAAATAAACCAGATGCTTTAAAATCGGTCGGTATGCACTGGCTGCAGAAGCAAAAGGTTATGAAAAACAGAGGACAATACGGGGTAATTTACACGGTGCTGGCCTGCCTGCTGGCACTGATATTCACCGTAAGCCTGGCGGGTTGCGCCCAGAAGTCAACCGGGGAGTCGGCGGCGGCAAGCACGGCACCGTTTTACACCGACCGCGTGGTCACCGTGCGGTTCGTGATGACGGAAGAGGACTGGACCTATCTCCAGGAGAATGCCCGCGAAGAAGAATATGTAAAAGCCGATATGTGGTACGACGGCGAACTGGTGCCGGATATCGCCCTGCGACCCAAGGGCAATTCATCGCTGTCTTCGACCATCTCCAGCGGCTCCATCAGGTTCAGTCTCAAAGCCGACCTCAATTTTTTCAACTCGGCGCGCAATCTGGACGGCGTTAAGAAGCTTAACTTCAATAACGGCTGGAGCGACCCCTCTTTCCTTCGTGAGATTTTAAGCTACGAGATACTCGAGCAAATGGGGCTGCCCACCCCCCGCGCGTCTTTTGTGGACGTCTGGATTAACGATACCCACCTGGGGCTCTATACCATGGTGGAACAGGTGGACCAGACCTTCCTAAGTCAGCACTTCACTAATGCCACCGGCAATCTCTACAAGCCGGAAACGCCGGCCGCCTACCTTAATTGGACTGAAGAGGATTTAGCGGAAACACTGGTCTCGCAGGATGCCTCCGAAAACAGTCTGGATGTGAACCTCGGCGGCGGCAACCTTAGCGATATCCTGGCGGCGCTCGGCTGGGAATTTTTAGCAGAGGAAGAAGAGTCGGAGACAGACCTGTTATTCCAGGGTATCGCCGGGCAACTCAACTTAAACAATCAGAATAATCCGCGGGCGGAAAACGTCACACCGGGATTTCAGATACAGCGTCCCGCCAACATGCCTGCGGCCGGAAATCTTACCAATAATTTCACCCGCCGGAACATGATTATTATACAGGAAGGAGACCAGGCGCCGGCGGTGGCTGACATTGGTTCGGGCTTACTCCGGAACGACTACCTCGAGCAGATGGGACTGAAGACCAATGAGAACAACCCGGACCACACTGCCCTTTTCCGTCTGCTCGAGGTCCTGAATAACGAGCCCGACGAGACATTCGTCGAGGAAATCGAAAAGGTGCTGGATGTCGACCAGGTACTGCGTTTCCTGGCGGTGTCCGTCGCGCTGGTGCACCTGGACAACTATATCGGTATGGGGCATAACTACTATCTTTATGAGGTCGACGGCAAATTCACCATCATACCCTGGGACCTGAACATGTCTTTCGGCGGCTTCGGCGTCGGCATCGACCTTACAAGCACCACCAACTTCCTGATTGACGAACCCACCTCCGGCGCTGTCGCCGACCGTCCGCTTGCCGCCCGGCTGCTGGCCGTGCCTGAATACCTGGAAACCTATCACGGCTACCTCACCGAACTGATAAACGGACCCTTCTCCGCCGAAGTAATGGCGTCCCGCATCGACGAGCTTGCCGACATGATACGTCCCTATGTTCAGGCCGACACGCTGAAATTCTATTCCGATACAGCCTTCGAGGCCGCTATCGGCGAGGGCGCCGTAAATGACCGCGGTAACTTTGGCTCGGGCATGGGAATGGGCACCAATATCGGCCTTAAAAAATTCGTGGTAGAGCGCATCGCTTCCATCGAAAAGCAGCTTGCCGGTGAAATCCCCAGCACCAACAACGGCCAGGGCAACGGGGGCAACTCCTTCATGGGCGGCGGTAATAACATAGGTATCGTAAATCGACGGAACTAAACATTTATTTTACGCAAATTATAGTAAATCCCTTAGCATGTTAGGCATTACTTGAGTTTTTGCGTTTTTTTTGATAACCTATTAGATACAAAGATACAGTGAAATATGCGTAAAAAAATTACAGCAATTATAGCGGCGCTTTTACTGATAATCATCGTCGCTCCTTACGCGTCAGGGTGCAAGGTAAGTCCTGCCGCCTATAGCGGCGACCCCACGGTCGACCCCTTTTACACCGACCGCGTCGCTACGGTGCGCATCGTTCTACCGGAAGACGACTGGGAAGCCCTGAAGGCTAATGCTTATGCCAAAGACTATTATAAGGCTGACTTCTGGTTCGATGACGAACTGGTGCCGGATGTCGGCCTAAGGACCAAGGGCAACGCCTCCCTCCAGGAGACCTTACACTGGAACAGCCAGCGTTTTCCGCTGGCGGTTGACTTTAATTTACTGAACCCGGAACGCTCCTTCCACGGCGTAAAAAAGGTACACTTTAATAACGGCTGGAGCGACCCCACTCTCATCCGGGATGTCCTTGCTTACGAAATATTTGCTGAAATGGGCGTGCCTTCACCCCGCGCCTCCATCGTTGACCTGTACGTTAACGACCATCATCTCGGGGTCTATACGATGGCGGAGGCGGTTGATACGACTCTCCTGGCGAGGTACTTCACCGACACCTCCGGCAATCTGTATAAGCCCGATGTCGCGGCGGCCCGCCTGGACTGGACGGAAGAGGACGCTTATAAGCCTTTTTCTTTTTTCGGTATGGAGATGCCCGAACCTCCGGAGACAGACACTGTCTTGGAGCAAAACATCGGCGGCGGGCGGCTGATGGATATTCTGCAGGCGCTCGATGCGGAGGATACGATTGCGGCTTTACATTCCTCCAACGAATCTGAAGCGCCGGCTTTTATGTTCGGCACCATGCCGCGCAACCTTATTGAATCTATGGCACTTAAGACCAATGAAAACAACCCGGACCACACTGCCCTGTTTAAGCTTCTGGACGCCCTCAATAACGAACCTGACGAGACTTTCCCTCAAGCAATCGAAAAGGTGCTGGACGTCGATGAGGCGCTAAAGTTTCTGGCGGTATCGGCCGGCATCATTCATCTGGACAACTATATCGGCATCGGCCATAACACTTATATGTACGAGGTTGACGGCAAATTTTATATTATCCCGTGGGACCTGAATATGACATTCGGCACTTTTAATTCCGGCATCCGTAAAGACGGCATTATCAACTTTTACATTGACGAGCCAACCTCCGGCCCCGTGAACAGGTTCCCTCTGGTCGACCGTTTGCTGGGCGTGCCTGAATACATGGAGAGATATCATGGCTATATGCAGGAACTGCTGGACGGCCCGTTCTCTCCCGACGTTATCCTGCCGCGTATCGACCAGCTGGTCGAAATGGTACGTCCTTATGCCAAGGCGGATACCGAGATGTTCTACTCCTACGAGGACTGGGAGCGGTGTATCACCGAGGACTTGAGACCGCCGGACGTTTTCGAGGGGTGGCAGGCAGGAGGTGCAACGCCGATGATGCCCTTTGAAATAAGTATAGCTGAAAGCACGGCTTTACGTAGAGAATTCGGTACCGGCACGCTATGGAAATTGGTGATGCGCTTTAACCCCGACACCGATATACCAAAGCTTAGAAGATGTTTAACAAAAGAGAATGCGGATTTATTCTTAATGAGCTTATACGGTCCGTTGATGGCACCGCAGCCGCCCCGCCAGTCCGGTTTCGGTCCCAACTGCCTCGGTTTGAAAACTTTCATCGTGGCAAGGTGGGAATCCGTGCGACAGCAGCTGGCCGGGGAAAGGTCCAGCGGTTCAGGCTTCGGCGGCGGTAATGGCGCCAGCATGTGGATGGTTGATATGTTTACGCCTCCTCCAGGATTCTAATAAGTACAGAGGAACCAGAAATTAATATCACGAACATAACGAGAAAAAGAAGAGGTCCGGCTGACTTAAAGCCCGGTCAAAGGTTCGAGCGAAAATTCGCGATAATCCCGGCCAACCTCGACCTCGCTTACGCCTTCTTAAGGCAGATTTGCCGTCCGGACAGGGAATATCCCGCCGACCGTGTTACCAGCCTTTATTTCGATACCGAAGACCTCGACCAGTACCAGAAGTCGGATTCCGGCGAAATCAGGAAAAATAAGGTACGCATCCGCTGGTACGGCTCCGATACGGCAAAAAATCCGGCGGCAATGCCCTTCTATCTTGAAATCAAGCAGAGAGAGGGTTTCGCCAGCAGCAAGCAGCGCCGGAAATTCCTGGTACCCGTATCGGCTATCAAACCGGTGCACGAAGGCATCCTGAATAAAACGACCATTTCCCGGACACTGGCATCGCTGGGATATTTCCCGGAAAAATCCCTCCGCCCGGTAATCGTTATCTCTTACCGGCGTTACCGTTTCAGTGAAATGCAGACCGGTGTGCGCGTTTCCTTCGACCGTGATATACGCGCCACGGTGGTCGCCGCCGACCTTAAGCGGCAGTCGGGTGTAGTCCGCCTGGAAAACGGCGTCATCGAGGTCAAGGGGCCATCTATCGACCTCCCCCTAACCCTCCGCCGCCTGCGCTTCCTGGACATCGACTGGAGTCGGTTTTCCAAGTACGGTAACTGCCTGGACGCCTATTTTGCGCAAACGGGGGACCTCTATTAAGTAATTTACTGCCATCCGGCAGATTGGCTGTGCCAAAAAAATATAGGAGGACATTACATGAGCGAACTCTGGGACTATATCACCGCGCTGCAATCACCTCTATCAATGAACCAAATCATCGTCGACCTGGGATTTTCCATTATTGCCTCTATAATTGTTTATCTCTTGTACCAGATGTTCTACGGCACGAGGCATATCGGGGCGGGCGTGCACCGCACCTTTATCATCGGCGGGCCGGCTATTACCGCCCTCTTCCTGGGCATACAAGTATCCATACCGCTGTCCCTGGGCCTGCTGGGCGCCCTGTCTTTCGTACGTTTCCGCACCCCGGTGAAGGACCCGGCGGAAATCGGCTTCCTGCTCCTGCTTATCGCCACGTCAATCGGCGCCGCCACCAATAATTTCCTGATTACCTCTCTGCTCATCCTGTTTGTGTTTGTCGCCCTGGGCATTCACTGGCTCACGCGCAACAAGATTTCCGTGTTCGGGCGGGGGCAACTGATGATTTCCATCGACCAGACCGCCTACAGCGGACTGGAAACAAAACTCTCCGCTTTCCTTAAAGAGCGCCTGCAGGGTTTGAGACTGATGACGATGTCCGTCGTCGAAGACCGCGTCAGCCTCAATTACCAGTACCGCAAGCGCACCGACTTCAACTGGGCGGCTTTTACCAGCGAGCTTAACCAGATGGCCGCGCCGTCCAAGGTGGAGCTGTTCATCGGCTAGCGGCGGATTGAAAGCCTGTGATACCATGTAATCAGGATTATTGATATTGGAAAAAGTCCTTATAGTATAAGCGTATGTATAGTCTCAAGAGGTTGAGATATATTTTCCTGCTCCCCTTCGCGGTAGTCATCATCGGGACTATCGGTTTTATGATAATTGAGCATCTATCCTTTCTTGATGCTCTGTACTTCACCGTCGTCACGATATCCACCGTGGGCTATGGAGACGTTACCCCCGTCACTACGGGCGGCAAAATATTCGGCATCATCATTATCATCATCGGCATCGGCGCTTTCCTGACGTTACTCACCAGCCTGGCGCAGTGGCTGATACAGCGCCGCCAGTTTTCTATACACCGGCACCGGCTGAACATGCTCATCGGGGTGTTTTATACCGAGGTGGGGAATAATCTGCTGCACACCTTCTCCCGCTTCGACCCCGATATAAGCAAACTGCGTAAGGACTTCATGGTGACCCCCCAGTGGTCGGCGGCGGAGTTCCAGCAACTGAAAAAACGACTTAACGCTTATAAGCACAATATCGACCCGGCTTTGCTCGACCTTGAAGAAATACGCGGCTATCTCCAGGAAAGGGGCGACCTGCTGGTGCACCAGCTGGAAAACCCCGACCTTGTCGAGAACGAGACTTACGCCGAGCTTCTCTGGGCGGTCGTCCACCTGCGTGACGAACTCGCGGCGCGGAAAACCCTCAAGGGCCTGCCGGAAACCGACGTCGAGCACCTCGTTGTCGATGTGGAACGCGCCTACCGGCTGCTGACGCAGCAGTGGATAGACTACATGCAGTACCTTAAAAACAGGTACCCCTTCCTGTTTTCGCTGGCGTTGCGCACCAATCCCTTCGTGGAAAACCCGTCGGCCATCGTGCGCTGAATGTACTCCCCACAAAAAATCACCGCCCGACTTGTTATATTGGCATCCGTTACTAACAGGTGCTATCATGAAACTAAAATATAAGAGAGCAGTATGGATATAAAGCTTACGTTCATGGGCGCCGCCCGCGGCGTCACCGGCTCCCGCTACCTGATAGAAGCCAACAATAAGACCATCCTCGTCGACTGCGGACTTTACCAGGAAAGGGAGTTCCAGTACCGCAACTGGGAGCCCTTCCGCTGCGCCCCGGATAAGCTGCATGCCGTCCTGATTACCCACGCCCACCTGGACCACTGCGGCCTGCTGCCCAAGCTGGTGAACGAAGGCTTTAAGGGCAGGGTCTATTGCACTCCCGCCACCGCCGATATCACCAAAATCATCCTCCTCGATTCGGCGCACCTGCAGGAAGAAGACGCCGCCTATAAGAAAAAGCGGCATATCAGGGAAGGCAGGAAGGGGCCATACCCGGAAGTCCCGTTATACACCACCGCCGACGCCATGGCTACCTTCCCCCTCTTTACGAGTGTCGAATACAATAACACCATAGAAATCGCCCCCGGCATCGAGGCCACTTTCTTCGACGCCGGCCACGTGCTCGGCTCGGCGATGATAAGGCTGCGCATCATTCAGGGAGATGAAAAGAGGAGCATCGTCTTCTCCGGCGATATCGGCCGCTGGGACCGCCCCATGCTACATGACCCGCGCATGTTCCGCTTTACGGACTACATCGTGATGGAGTCCACTTATGGCGACCGCAGGCACGACGGCACCAGGCAAATCGGCGACGAGCTGGAGGAAATCATCAAGTCGGCTTTCGCCGCCGGCGGCAACATCATCGTGCCCAGTTTCGCCCTCCAGCGCGCCCAGGAAATCCTCTATTACCTCAATATCCTGCTGATGAAAAAGCGCATCCCGGCTCTGGATGTATACGTCGACAGCCCGATGGCGATTAAAATCACCGAGGTATTCAAGCGCTACTCCAATCTCTTCGACCAGGATATGAAGAGGCTGCTTCAGGAGCACCGTTCCCCCTTCTCCTTCCCCGGACTCAAGATGGTGGAAACGGTTGAAGAATCCAAAGCCCTGAACCGGATAATGGGTACCATCATGATAATCGCCGGCTCCGGCATGTGCACCGGCGGCCGCGTCAAGCACCATCTCGCCAATAACATCTCGCGCCCGGAATGCACGGTGCTCTTCGTCGGCTACCAGGCAATCGGCACGCTGGGCAGGATAATTCTCGACGGCGCCAAGACCGTTAGAATTCACGGCCAGCAGCACCCCGTCCGCGCCCGCATTGCCCATATTCACGGCTTCTCCGCCCACGCGGATAGAGACGACCTCCTGAAATGGCTTTCCAAGCTTGAAATACACCCTAAACGCATTTTCATCACCCACGGCGAGACCAAATCCGCCGAGGGGTTCGCTAAATTCTTGAAAGAAAGCACCGGTTATGAGACCATGGTGCCGGATTACGCTACCGCCGTCAATCTGCAATAAATCATGCCAAACAGGCATTTTCCCCTTTAGGAGGGCTTATGAATAACGATTTTGAAATCAACCAACTTGCCAAGGAAGATTCCTGGCGGATGTTCCGTATCATCGGGGAGCTGGTGGAAGGGTTCGACAGCCTGGCCGATATCGTGCCGGCGGTGACGATTTACGGCTCCGCCCGCCTCAAGCCGGACAATAAATGGTACCAGCAGACCGTGGACATCGCTACCCTGCTGGGAAAAGCCGGTTTCAACATCATGACCGGCGGCGGGCCCGGCGTCATGGAAGCCGCCAACATGGGCGCGCGTGAGGCAGGGGTGAGGTCGGTGGGACTCAATATTGAGCTTCCCAAGGAACAGGCCTGCAACGTATATGCCGATAAAACTATTACGTTTCACCACTTCTTCGTGCGTAAAGTCATGCTGGTAAAATACGCCACCGCCTTCGTCATCATGCCCGGCGGACTGGGTACGCTGGATGAGTTGACCGAGGTGCTTACCCTTATCCAGACCCAGAAAATAAAGCCTTTTCCGGTGATAATGTTCTCCAGCGAGTACTGGGCCGGCTTCCTGAAGTGGCTTAAAAACAAGGTGCTGGCTCATGGCCACATTTCCGAGGAGGATTTTGAGCTCTTGAGGGTATTTGACAGTCCCATGGAAGTTGCTGGCGCCGTCCACAGCTGGTACACCAAACATGAGGTCACCGGCCAAAAAGCCCTGGAAACATAATATAATATTATTGATATCCACAGATATCTTTTGATTATTAAAGATAATTAATTATTTTCAGTAGATAAATAACTCTATCTACCTTTCAATCCATTGTTTCGGTTTTAAATTGCTGTATGCCAATTTGACTGTCAGGTTATTTCATACTATTATTAAGTTATCACTATTATTTGCTTATTGACACTATGAAGCTATTAAAACATCATCGGGGGCATTACCTTGGACGAAATAAATGAAGCCATCAGGAAATTCCAGAAAGAACTCAATGCCGGCACGGCGGCCCTCGTCCTGCTGGGCGTGCTGGACAAAGCCTCCAGCCCGATGTACGGTTATCAGATTGCCAAACTCATTGAGGCGCAAACCAGGGACGTGGATATTATGAAGCAGGGCGCGCTCTACCCGGTGCTCCGCTCGCTGGAAGCCGCCGGCCTGCTCCGGAGCGAGGTCGAGCCTTCCGTTTCCGGACCCCCTCGCCGCTACTACACAATCACCGAAGACGGACGTCTCACCCTGGCTAAATGGACCGAAATCTGGCACCAGACCAGCGACCTCGTTAATGCCGTCCTTGAAGGAGGAGACCATGATCAATAGTATCGAGCAGTATCTTACCGAGCTGAAGCGGGAGCTCGCCGGCAGCGACCGCGCTACCGTGCAGGACGCCCTTGCCGATGCCGAGGAATACCTGCGGACCGCTCTCGACAATGCCATGAAAGACAGTCCCGCGTCGGAAGTCGAAGCTCTGACAGCGATAATAGAAAAGTACGGCACTCCCGTAGAAATCGCCGCCGCCTATAAGGCCGTCGAGTCCAGCACTCCCCCCGCCTTTACCCGTCCCGTTCGTGACGAGTCGAAAGCCGCCGCGGCAATCCCGGTCGCCGCGCCCCCCGCCCCGGATACCCGTCCGTTCTACGTCCGCTTCTTCGGTGTCTTCGCCGAGCCGCGGGCCTGGGGCGCCCTGATATACCTCTTGTTCACCCTGGGCACGGGCATTGCCTACTTTACCTGGGCGGTAACGGGGATATCAGTATCCGCAGGATTGCTGGTTCTCATCATCGGTTTGCCGGTATTGTGCCTGTTCCTGCTTTCGGCGCGGGGCATCGCCCTGCTGGAAGGCCGCCTTATCGAGGCTCTGACCGGCATCAGGATGCCGCGCCGACCGCTTTTTACACGCAAGGACATCGGCTGGTGGCAGAAATTTAAAATCATTTTCATGGAAAGGCACACCTGGACGGCCGTACTGTACATGATTCTCCAGATGCCGCTGGGTATCATCTACTTCACCGTTTTTGTTACCCTGATAGCCTTCGCGGGTTATCTTATCTTAAAGCCTGTTACGGAACTGGTCTGGAACATACCGTCATTCATCATCGGCGATTACGGCTACTACACGCCGGTGTGGCTGATGCCCCTGGTGGTCATCGCCGGCATTCTCCTGCTGTTTGCCATCATGCACCTGGCAAAATATACCGCCAGACTTCACGGCATGATGGCTAAGACCATGCTGGTAAGGGAATAGAAATGAAAAAACTGATTATATTGTTCGCCTTTATCATGATAATCATACAATCGGTTAAGTTAATTATCCGGTTGAGCCGGGTATTTGAAAAGGAAACAACCACTCCACAGGAGGCAGCCAGATGAAAAAACTTGTACTGGTATTATCGATTATTTCGGCAATGGCAACGATTGCCTTGCTTACGGGATGCATCCGTGTCGACTTAAGAGAAGAGGCCGGTCCTCTTACCACGCGGCACTATGATTTTACCGACTTCACCGGTATCGACGCCGGGCACGCTTTCGAGGTGGAAATTATACCCTCGGATAATTACTCCGTCTCCATCACCGCCGGCGAAAATGCTTTCGACAATATAAATGTATATAAAAACGGCAGTACTCTGGTGGTTGATGTTGATAACTGGTTTATCGTCTGGTTTATTAGTCCCAAACTCACCGTTACCATGCCGGTCCTCACCGAGCTGGAGCTTTCAGGGGCTTCAAAGGGCACCGCCATAGGTTTCCGTTCCCCCCATGACGTGAAGCTACATTTATCCGGGGCAAGCGAACTTAATATGGATATGGAAACGGGCGACTTCTTCGCCGAGTTATCCGGCGCCAGCAAAATTTCCGGTCGCCTGATAGCCGCCAGCACTCACGTAGAGCTTTCCGGCGCCAGCAGCATCAGTCTCGTCGGTTCCGGTGGTAATATCAGTCTTGACGGCTCCGGCGCCAGTATCGCTGATATGGCAGACTTTGTTGTTGACAATGCCTATGTTGACTTTTCCGGGGCCAGCCGCGCCAGTCTGGATATCAATGGCAGACTGGATGTCGACCTTAGCGGTGCGTCTCTAGTGGAATATAAGGGAAATCCTTCACTGGGTGAAATAGACCTGTCCGGGTCGTCGAGTATAAGACCGGTAACCTCATCTTGAGTTATTTTATCTGCCCTGTTCCTTTTTCCACGCCTCCGCCCCCTCGATGAGCTCCCGGGCGGCCTTGAGCGCGCTTTCCGTGTAGCGCGGCCCGCCCACCATCACGGCAATTTCTTTAGTGCGTATCTCACCCTCCAGCGACTCTATGGTGCTGACGGTGCGGTCGCGGGCGGTCTTTTTGCTGACCCGGTACTGGGCGTCGGCGAAGGCGGCAATCTGGGGCAGATGGGTGACACAGATTACCTGGTGGTGCTGCGCCAGCTTCCAGAGTTTCCTCCCGATGACCTCCCCGCTGCGCCCACCGATGCCGATATCAATCTCGTCGAAAATCAGCACCGGTATCGTGTCCGCCTCCGCCAGGGCGCTTTTCAGCGCCAGCATGAAGCGCGATATCTCGCCCGTCGAGGCTATTTTGTCCAGAGCCTTGGCCGGCTCGCCCGGATTGGTCGAGGCCAGGAAGGCGACATCATCCGCGCCTCTACTATCGAACTTATAATATTTTCCGTCGGGGAAGGGTATCCCTTCCGGTGACGTCTCCTGCGTAATCGTAACGAAGAACTCCACCCGCGCCATGCTTAGCTCGCCGAGTTCCTTTTTCACCACATCGGCGAGTTTCCTGCCCGCTTTCTGCCTCTCCTGCGAAAGCTTAGATGCAAGCTCCCCCATTTCCTTTTTCAGCTTTTCCCTTTGGGTCTCCAGTTCCGCCCGTCTCTCATCGGAAAAAGCCAGCCCCGCCAGCTCCTTTTCTGCCTTCACGAGGTATTCCATCACCTCTTTCACCGAGCCACCGTACTTTCTTTTCAGGCTTTTCAGCAGCTCGAGCCGTTCCTGGACCTCCTGCAGTCGCTGCGGGTCGAAGTTGAGATTATCCCCGTAAGCGCGGACCTCCCGCGCCAGCTCTTCAAGTCCGTTGATAATTCCTTCGAGGCTGCCCATTTTCGCCTGCTGGGAGGCATCGGTATCGACTATCTGCTTCATCAGGGGCATGGCTTCGTTGACCCTGTCCAGCGCCGAGCTGGCCGTCATGGTGCTGTCTTCCCCGTAAATGACGCGGTAAATTTCAAACGCCGCCGTTTTCAGCTTTTCGGCGGATGATAAAATCGCTAACTCTTTCTGCAGTGCTGCCTCCTCGCCCTCTTCGAGCTCCGCCCGCTTGATTTCATCTATCTGGAAGTTCAGCAGTTCCGTCTGCCTTGCCAGCTCCTGCTCGTCCCGCGTTAACGACTGTATTTCACGCTCCATCTGGTGCAGCTCCTGGACTTGCGCGGCGAAGTCGTGCCTTTTTTCCAGCGTGTGCGCGTAAGCATCTAAGTAGTCCAGGTGGTTTTGCTTATCGAGGAGCGACAGGTGCTCGCTCTGGCCGTGAATGTCCACCATCGCCCCGCCGATGTCTTTCAGCAGCGCCCTTGATACCGCTTGCCTATTCACCCGCGGCGTGGTGCGCCCCTGCCTCCGGAACTCGCAGGCGAGCAATACGGCGCCGTCACCGCCCTCCAGTCCTTTGTCTTTCAGGAGTTGCCCCAGCGCTATATACCCCTCCCCGTCGCCCCGATGAAAAATCCCCTCCACCCTGGCCTCCGCCGCGCCGTGGCGGATATCTTCCTCATGCGCCTGACCGGAAAGCAAGGCTTCGACGGCG
>DAOULS010000130.1:0-19519 GCA_034418415.1 Dehalococcoidales bacterium
ACCGCGGCGCCCGGCTCGAAACGCTCCTCCTGCGAGGCAAGAAAAGCATCAAGCGGCAGCTTGCTGTTGGACTTTATCACCGCCAGCGCCTGCATCAGCTCTTCCTGGTGCTCGTCGCCGGTGTCCGGCAGGAAGAGATAGGACTTATCGCCGGAAGCAATCAGTCCCACATTTTTCTCGCTGTCGATGTATTTCTTAATCAGTGACGCCGCGATGGTCACGGCGTATTCCTCGGTCGTTTCCTCGCCCTCACCGCAGTGCGCCGCTTCGTGCATGTCCAGCACAATCCAGATGTCCTTGTAGGAATAATTGACCGTATCGGGGTCGAATTCCTTGACCATCAGGTTGCCCGTATGCGCCGTGGTGCGCCAGTGGATGTTGCGAAAGCTGTCCCCGCTAAGATACTGCCGCACGCGGGCGGCGTTGATGCCGGACTCGCTGGTGAACCAGCGCCGCTTGCTCGCCCCCGGCTCTTGTCGCGGCAGCGCCTGGAAAAAAGGCAGCTCGATGGTCGTGGGGTAGACGATGATGCTCCTTTTATTTACGATGCGTTCTTTAATCGAAAAGAACCCGAGGGGGTCGGACACCTTGACGATGAAATTGCCCATGTCGTAGGAGCCGCGCCGTCGTCCGATGCCCTCGCCGCGCCAGCTGTAAGACCCCTGCGCCGGGAGATGGAAGGTGGCCGCACCCCGGTAGCCGGGCAGGTCGGTGTCCTCCCGCGCCTCGATTAAGGCGGTCGGCAGCCTGCCCCGATTATAAAAGGTGTATTCCTGCTCGAAACGCTCCCCTACCCGGCAGTAACTCGATAGCTTGGTGACCCTGCCGTCGATACGGCTGACATTCATGCGCATCCATATATAGCTCATGATAAGCAGCGCCGCCAGGAAAATGAAAAAGCGCCACAGCATGATGGACCCGGTGGCTAGAGCCAGGGCTAGGGTGAAAAACAGGATAACAGCGATAGGCCAGCGAATTCTCATCTTTTTTCACCGGGGAAAGGGGATTATTCCCTGTTTTTCCCCGCGTTTATTGTTCGGGGACGGCGCCGGGCACGGGGGTGCTCTCCAGTATCTCGGCGACGAAGGTACGGCTGTCCTTGCCCTGTGACTGACCCGCCGAGGACACCAGCGAGCGGTGCGCTAAAGCAGGCTCGGCCAGGGCTTTGATATCATCCGGCAAAACGTAATCGCGACCCATCAGCAGGGCCCTCGCCTGCGCCGCGCGGAAAAGGGCCAGCGAGCCGCGCGGCGACGCGCCGAGATATATCGAGGGGTGTCGGCGGGTCGCTTCCACCAGCGCCACGATGTACTGCTTGACGAGGTCGTCCACATAGACCTTTTTGACCGTTTCCTGGAGCATTAAAACGTCAGCTACTTTAACGACGGGACTGATTTCCTCGATGGGGTGGACAAGCTGCTGCTTTTCTATAATGGAGACCTCCTCCTCCGCGGACGGGTAGCCGATGTTAATCCGCAGCAAAAACCTGTCCAGCTGGGCTTCGGGGAGGGGGAAGGTGCCCTCGTATTCGATTGGGTTCTGCGTGGCAAGGACATGGAAAGGCGAGGGCATTTTGTGCGTGACGCCCTCCACGGTAAGCTGCCTTTCCTCCATCGCCTCCAGCAGGGCCGACTGCACCCGGGGGGTGGCGCGGTTTATCTCGTCCGCCAGCACCACCTGCGCGTCAATGGGCCCGGGGTGAAACTCGAAATCGCCGGTTTTCTGATTGTAAACGGTCACGCCGATGATATCGCCGGGCAGCATGTCCGGCGTGAACTGGATACGCCGGAAACTGCAGTGAATCGACTTCGCCAGGCTGCGGGCCAGCATGGTCTTGCCCAGACCCGGGGCGTCCTCGATAAGCAGGTGCCCCTGGCTGATTAAGGCGATGACCGCCAGTCGCACCGCCTCCGGCTTGCCGACCATTACCTTTTCCACGTTCTGGACGATTTTTTCGGCAAGCTTTTTAGCTTTATCTATATCAACGTCCGTTTTGGTTCTTTCCGTTTCCGTACTCATACCAGAATTCCTATCTTACCACCTGATTCGAGTATATCATAAGCAAAAATGGTACACAAAAAACCTTCATAAATAAAATAAATCAGAATAATCAGCAAATAGGGCTTGACTTTTTTAATTTATTATGCTATTTTATATTAAATTTATTAATTTTGATTTTAATAATATTATTAATTCTAATCATGTAGGTTGAATTTTTTGATATACGTTGCGGTGGAAAATGCCCATGTTACTGGAAATTAAAGACATAACTAAAGTATATAAAGGCAAGGTCAAAGCCAACGACGGCATTAGTCTATCCATAGACGAAGGCGAAGTCTTCGGCTTATTGGGACCTAACGGCGCCGGCAAGACCACCCTGGTCAACCAGATAATCGGGCTGACGATACCTACCTCCGGCAGCATTCATATTTCCGGCGTGGACGTGGTCGCCAAGCCGGATTATGCCCGGGAGGTATGCTCCTTCCAGGCACAGGTGCAGGCGCCCATTTCCGGCCTGACCACGCTCCAGGCTATCGAACTCGTGGGACAGATAAGGGGCGGCAAAAAAGCGGAGGTCCACCAACGGGCGATGGAGCTTATCGAGAGGCTGGAGTTAACGGAATGGCAGAAAACGATGGGACTTGTAATTTCCGGCGGCGTACGTCGCCTGGTTGCTTTCTGTATGGCAGTGGTAACACCCGGGAAAATCGTGATACTTGACGAACCCACCAATGACATCGACCCTCTGCGACGGCGACTTCTCTGGCAGGAAGTCCAGACTCTGGCAAAGCGCGGCTCTACCGTATTGCTGATAACCCATAACGTCCTGGAGGCAGAGCGTATCGTCGACCGGCTGGCGATTATCGACCAGGGCAGGATTAAAGGCATCGGCACGCCCGCCAGTCTTAAAGAAGCCGAGGGCGACGACATGCGCCTGGAACTCATACTGGAACCGAAAGCAACGGAACCAACCCTGCCGGAATTTTTTAAACAGCCGGTAGTTATCGGCCGGCGTATTATCGGCGAAATCAGCCCAACCGACATTGCTACCGCCATCGCCTGGGCGCGCGGATTGAAAGAGGCGGATACTATTGAGGAATTTACACTGGGTCCGACCACACTCGAAGACCTTTACGTACGGCTGGTTCAAAATCCTGATGAAGTTGAAACGCCCGGGGAGGCAACATGACGATAGCCAAGTTAGCCAGAGGCTATTACCTGATGGTAAAATGGGTCTTCTTAAGTTATCGGCCATTTATATCGCTCAACCTGGCTGTACAAATCATGATTGCCATCAGTTTTGTCTACGGCATCAGCTTTTTCTACCCGCAAATAACACCGGAGATAGCCAAATACCTGGCCACCGGCGCGCCTACGCTGATTCTTATTACCGTAGGAATGGTGGTAGGACCCCAGGTTGTCGCCAACGCTCGTCTTGAAGGGACGTTTGATTATATATGGTCGCTCCCCATCCCCCGGATGGTCAACGTAGCCGCTAATGCCACTGTCATGTTCGGGACAACGCTGCCGGGTATTGTCTTGGCCGTTGGATTGGGCGCTTCATATTTCGGCTTCGGCTTGAATATCAGCCCTCTCCTTGTCCCCGCAGTCATTTTAGTCATGGGATGCGGCACATTTGTCGGTTATTCACTAGCATTTGCCGTTTCCAGACCGATGCTGGTGGTGGTAATCACCCAGATTATCATCTTCTTGGTGATGATGTTTTCGCCGGTGATGTACCCCGCGGGGCAACTTCCCGGCTGGCTGCAGGCTATACATCAGGTTTTACCCATTAAATATATGGCCAACCTCATGCGCGGCACACTTACAGACCTTAGTTCTAACCTGGGTCTGTCATTCGCGGTCGTAGGAGCGTGGTTCGTGGCCGGATTTTTTGTGACTTACGCACTGGTCAGGCGCCGTAACTAGATAATCTGTAGCTTTTTAACGGCGTATCCTGAAACAGCTTCTCACTTGACTTTCACCTTTACTGTATAGCTGAAAAATGCTATAATAATAGCGGTCAAATGAGTGTAATATCCGGTTATCACGGGGCTTATCATCATGTGGCCGCCAACCGCACAGGGAATACCGTTTTCCGCGAACATCAGTCTGCGAGTGTTTCTTTATTGTCCCGACCGTTAAGAAAGAGGATTTTTAGTGCCGGATAAAGCTAAACCCAAGAAAACCAGAAAAATAAACCGGGAAAACTACACCGCCGAAGATATTCAGGTACTCGGCGGGCGTGAAGCGGTAAGGCGGCGTCCCGGCATGTATATCGGCAGCACCGACCAGCGTGGACTGCACCATCTTCTCTACGAGATTGCCTATAACAGCGTCGATGAAGCCATGGCCGGCTCCTGCGACCAGATTAAGGTAATTTTAAACAAGGATAAGTCCGTAACCGTCATCGATAACGGACGCGGCATTCCGGTGGATATCCACCCCACCACCAAGGTCTCCGCCCTGGAAACGGTGATGACCGTGCTCCACGCCGGGGCGAAATTCGGCGGCAAATCTTACACCGTCTCCGGAGGATTGCACGGCGTCGGCGCCTCGGTGGTCAACGCCCTCTCCGAGTCAGCCAACGTCGATGTCCGACTCGACGGCAAGGTCTACCACCAGGAATACAAGCGCGGCGTGCCGGTGGGTCCCGTTGAAGTTGTCGGTAAAGCCAAAGCCGATGACACCGGCACCACCACCACCTTCCTGGCAGATAAGCAGATTTTCCCCGAGATTGAGTACGACTTCGATATCGTCAGCGAGCGCCTGCGGGAAATGGCATATCTCAACAAAGGCGTGGAGATAGTCATCATCGATGAAACCAACGATAAAATCAAGACCTTTTACTTTGAAGGCGGCATCACCGGCTTCGTGCGCCACCTCAACCGCAACCGCGCCGTCCGCCACCAGCTGCCTATCTATATTTCCAAGTCCGTCAACAGCACCTCCATCGAGGTAGCCCTCCAGTACAACGACGGCTACAGCGAGGCAGCCTATAGCTTCGCTAACTGCGTCAATACCATCGACGGCGGCACCCACCTTACCGGCTTCCGCTCCGCGCTTACCCGCGTACTGAACGACTACGCCAAGAAAGCCAAGATACTCAAGGAGGACGACCCCAACCTCACCGGCGAGGATGTTCGTGAAGGCTTGACGGCTATCATCAGCGTCAAGCTTCCCGAGCCCCAGTTCGAGGGGCAGACCAAGGGCAAGCTGGGCAATATCGAGGTCAAGAGCCAGGTGGAGAGCGCCGTTAACGAAGGTCTGGCGCTCTATCTGGAAGAGCACCCCGACGACGCTAAGAAAATCATCGAAAAATGCGTCACCTCCGCCCGCGCCAGAGAAGCCGCCCGTAAGGCGCGCGACCTTATTATCAGGAAAAGCGGACTCGACTCCGGCACGCTGCCCGGCCTGCTCGCCGACTGCTCCGAGCGCGACCCGCAGCAGTGCGAATTATACTTAGTGGAGGGACCCTCCGCCGGCGGGTCGGCGAAGCAGGGCAGGAACCGTCGTTTTCAGGCAATCCTGCCCCTGCGCGGTAAAATCCTCAACGTGGAAAAAGCCGCCCCGGACAAGATGCTGGCTAATGAAGAAATACGCACCATCATCACCGCCATCGGCGCGGGACTGGATGAGGACTTCGACCCCACCCGAATCCGCTATCATCAGGTTATCCTCATGGCGGACGCCGACGTTGATGGAGCTCATATCCGCACACTGCTGTTAACTTTCTTTTTCCGCCACATGTCCAGGCTCATCACTGATGGGCACCTGTACATCGCCCAGCCGCCACTTTACCGCATCAAGACCAGCGATGGCTTAAAGTGGGTCTATACCGAGCAGGAAAAAGACGAGATACTGAAAAACAGCAGCTCGAAGAAGGTCGATATCCAGCGCTACAAAGGCCTCGGCGAGATGACGGCGGAGCAATTATGGGAGACCACCATGGACCCCGCCAACCGCACTCTTCTGCAGGTCAGCATCGAGGACGCCGCCAAGGCCGATGAGACCTTCCAGATGCTGATGGGCGGTGACGTCCCCCCGCGCAAGGCATTTATTCAGGCGCACGCCAAGTTCGCCAATCTGGATATCTAGCTGATCGAGTACGACTTCAGCTCCATCGCCACACCGTCGAAGCTCGTCATCTTAACGGAACTCTTGACCAGGTCCGAATAATACATCGTCACCATAACATTGCCGTCGCCGTCATAGATTACTATCTTCCAGCACATAAAAGTCCCGGCCGTCACCGTTATCTGCTCTTTGCCTTCCACCGCATATTTCTCGATAGTAACAACGGGCTCTCCCATAGGCACATCGTGCGAATACTGGCTGGTCGTCTTTTCCGCCTCTACTATTTTCCCTATCTCGAGAGGGAACAGCTCTATCCAGGGGTTATAGACGTAAATCTCTGTATTGATAAAGGTCTGTCCGCCGCCGGTAATCTCCATTTCCTGCTTGTTCCCGATAAGACCGGATAATTTATCCCCCCAGTACGTTATCCTGGTAACGGTATAGACCTCACCGTCATGGGTCGAGCTCATGACCGGGTCGAAAGACATTTCGATGACATAGCAGTCCCGGCCTTCGACCATTTCACTGCCGGTAACCGACTCGGTCATGGTACGGGTTTCGCCCATCAACTCATAGTCCCACGACCACGTGTCCCCGACCTGGTAGATGGGCAGTTGCCCTTCCGGCGCTCCCCCTACTTCCTCTGTTTCCTCGGTTTCCTCTACTCCCCCTCCCCCGCAGGCGGGAAACAGAAACGAGATTGCTGCTATCAAAGAGAAAACGGCCAGCACCTGTAGCATTTTCTTCATCTTCACTAACCTCCTTATCTATGCCGGATAAGTAAACAACAGGAAACTTATAACTCTTTTTTGGTCTCCTGGCAAATTATATGCGCGCCTATATAATAGCACAAAAAAAGAAAATGTCTACCCCACACTGGAGAATGTTTCAGCGTGTATCTATTTCTCTGGCAGCTCAAGCAGGTCTTCTAAAATCTTCGCCGCATCTCTAACAAAATTGGGACATTTTGCGGTAAAAATGTCGCTCTCGCGGGCTTTCGCCGCTTCCTCCGGCTTCGTTATATCGTACCCTAACAGGTCTGTGCAGTTTATAGAGCCGTAAATCTCCTTAAATCTGCGGTTGAACTCGTTTCTCAAGGTTTCTATTTTTTCATAGTTACGCCTGGCATTCTCGGGAGTAATCGGATTAGCCAGCCCCAGCGTCATGTAAGCGCCCGTAACCGCTCCGCAAACGCTATTAACGTGCATTCCGCCACCGAAGGCCTGCGTTATGTTATAGGCGGTTTTTTCATCCAGACCCAGGTCACTGCTGAAAGCAGCAAACACGGATTGCGCACAATTGCCTTTTCTCCCCGTCATGGTCTCATACGCTTTTTTCATGCTGTCCATAATTTCACCTTCCCTGAATAAAAGACCTTGATTAAGTCGAGCTTTTCCATACCATCATAACATTTATGGCCACCGGCTCATGAAACCGGCCGGTCGGCTGTATTTCTTTCAGTCTCTTTCTTAGTTCAGCCTCGAAAGGCTCCTTTTTATCTCCTAAAACCGGGATTGAAGAATGTGACGTTGAATACACGTAGCCTATTATCTCGTCCAGCGACCAGTTTCTATCCACCTGAAAACTGGCCGACTCAAAATGACTAAATTCAGATTCTTTCAAATATTCCTCGAACCTTCTTTTAGGGGGAGTAAAGGTGCCTTTCGTGCCGGCTTTCCTTTCCGGACCAAGCCATTTCTTCGCGGTTTCCCGGATAACCTCTTTCCAGGGGAGCGTTTCCCCATCGTACGTTCCGCTATCATCTATTACCGCAACACCGCCACCGGGTAAAATTATTTTCAACAAATCCGCCAGCGTCTGTTCCCTGTCCATCCAGTGAAAAGCCCTGGCGATAACGGTAAGGTGAATTTTCCCGATTTTCCCAGCCATTTGCAGCAGCCGGTTGGAACCACCTTTAATCCACGTTATATTGGCAATACCACGGGGTGCCGCCGCTGATTTCCCTTCCCGCAGCATTTCTTCCTGCGGGTCTATGGCAATAACCTCGGAAACATACGGAGCTAATTTCAACGCCATTTGCCCCGTCCCGCAGCCCAGGTCCAGCACTCTGGAGGCTTTGGTCAGAGCGAACTTTTTAACCAGCAGATTTGTAACTTCATCGGGATAGCCGGGACGGAAACGGGCGTAATACCGGGCCGTTCCTTGAAAAGCATTCTCTGAATCCCACGTGAAATCAGCGCGGGTTTTCTTGGCGCGCGGCATACATCCGCCTTTATAGAGATTATTTACCCTGAATAATCGAGAAGAACTCGGCGCGGCTGGCAGCTTTGGAGCGGAAGGCGCCTCGGAGCGCTGATGTGATAACGTTGCTGCCCGGTTTCTTAATGCCCCGCATAATCATACACATATGCTCCGCCTGGACGACCACCCCTACCCCGCTGGCTTTAAGTCCTTTATAAATGGTATCCGCGATGTCCGTGGTCATGCGCTCCTGCACCTGCGGTCGACGGGCAATCGTCTCCACCACCCTGGCCAGCTTGCTGATGCCCACGATACGCCCCTCGTCATTGGGAATATAACCAACGTGGGCTACCCCGAAGAAAGGCAGCAGGTGGTGCTCGCACATGGAATAAAACGGGATGTCCTTGATGACCACCATCTCCCGGTGCCCCATCTCAAAGCCCACCTCCAGGTCTTCGCCGGCGTCTTTATGCAGACCCTGAAAAAGCTCGGCGTACATTTCCGCCACCCGCTGCGGCGTTTCCTTCATTCCTTCACGGGAGGGGTCTTCGCCGATAGCTTCGATTATTTCCTTTATCGCTTTTTCAATTTTTGTCCCGTCCATAATACCCGCCTCCTTTACTTGCCCCACCCCAGAGCCTTCTCCACCGCCCCGACATCACCGGGAAGCTCGAGAATCTTGGGTGTCTTTTTCAGGGCTGTTTCGGTATCTTTCAGCCCGTTGCCGGTGACGATACACACGATTACCTGTTCGGAGAATTTACGACCCTGCTGTGTCAGCTTAATCAACCCTGCCAGCGACGCCCCCGAAGCCGGCTCGCCGAAAATCCCTGCCTCGGACGCCATGATGCTTTGCGCCGCCAGGATTTCCTCGTCGCTGACCATGTCGATGATGCCGCCGGATTCATCTCTGGCGGCGACGGCTTTCTGCCAGCTGGCAGGGTTGCCGATGCGTATGGCGGTAGCCACCGTCTCCGGCTTCTCGATAACATGCCCGCGCACGATGGGCGCCGCCCCCTCGGCTTGGAAACCGTACATCTCCGGCTTTTTGGTCGCATTGCCTGCTTCGTAGTACTCCTTAAAGCCCTTCCAGTAAGCCGTGATGTTGCCGGCGTTGCCCACCGGCAGGAAGAGGTAGTCAGGCGCCTCGCCGAGGACATCGATAATTTCAAAAGCGGCGGTCTTTTGCCCCTCGATGCGGTTGGGATTGAGGGAATTCACCAGCGTTACCGGGTTTCTCTCCGAAAGCTCGCGGACGATTTTAAGCGCTTTATCGAAGTTACCGTCGATAGCGACGATTTTCGCCCCGTAAACGATTGCCTGCGCCAGCTTGCCCAGGGCGATTTTCCCGCCGGGTATAACGACGACGCATTCCAGTCCGCAGTAGGCGGCATAAGCCGCCGCCGAGGCGCTGGTGTTGCCCGTCGAGGCGCATATCACAGCCTTGCTCCCCTCCTCCACCGCTTTAGCCACTGCCACCACCATGCCGCGGTCCTTAAAAGAGCCGGTGGGGTGGCACCCCTCCAGCTTGAAATAAAGCTCGCCGCAGCCGTACTTCTTCGCCAGCTTATCGCACCTGACCAGCGGTGTGTCCCCCTCCCCGATGGTAAACATGGGGGTCTTGCCGGTGAAGGGGAGATATTTTTTATATTGCTCAAGGACGCCCTTTTTCAGAGTTAGCCTCCCTCTATATCCTCTACGCGGATACAGTTACTTACTTCCTTCACCACTTCCAGTCCGCCGAGCTGGCGGATGGCTTTTTGCATGGCTTTTTCCCCGGCCGGGTGTGTCATAATCACGATTTCCGCCGTCTTCGTTTTCTCGTCGGACTCCGGCTGGATGGCCGAGGAGATGCTGATTTTGTTCTTGCCGAACACGGTGGCAATCTGCGCCAGCACACCGGGGCGGTCTTTAGCCGCCAGCCGGATATAATACTGCGTCACGATGTCGGCCATGGGCTTGATGGTCTTGCCGGGTACTTCCTTCCACACGGACAGGCTGCCGACCCCCAGCGCAATTTTCCGCGCCGAGGAGACCACGTCCGCAACGACCGCGCTGGAAGTAGGCTTGGCGCCGGCGCCCTCGCCGACGAACATCACCTTGCCCACCAGGTCGCCTTCCACATGCACGGCATTGTAAACGCCGTCGATTTTAGCCAGGAAGGAGTCCTGCGGAATAAAGACCGGGTGTACCCTGGCTTCGATGGCGTCTTTATTCTGCTTGGCTATCGCCAGCAGCTTGATGGCAAAACCGAGTTCCCGGGCGTAGCGGAAATCGTGCCCGGTCAGGCGGGTAATCCCCTCGCAGTAAATATCTTGAGGGCGCACCCGCATCCGGAACGCCAGCGAGGTCAGTATCGCCAGCTTGTAGTTAGCGTCTGTCCCCTCGATATCGTTCTCCGGGTTGGGCTCGGCATAGCCCAGCTTCTGGGCTTTCTTCAGCGCCGAGGCAAAGTCCGTGCCCTCTTTAGCCATCATCGAGAGGATATAGTTGGTGGTCCCGTTGATAATGGCGTAGATGGCGTTTATCTTGTTCGCCACCAGGTCGTGCTTGAACGGGGCGATAAGCGGAATGCCCCCGCCGACGCTGGCTTCGTACTGGAGACCGACCCCCTTCTGCTGCGCCAGTGCCAGCAGCTCCACGCCGCGTTTGGCAATAAGCTCTTTGTTGGAGGTTACCACGTGCTTGCCCCCGTTAATGGCTCTTTTCAGGTAGTCGAACGCCGGCCTCTCCCCACCGATAGCCTCGACAACGATATCGATGCCGGGTTCGCGGAAAAATTCATCGTCATCGGTGGTAAACAGCCGGGCGGACATTTTCTTCGCCTGCGGGCGCGCCAGGTCCTGCGGCAGGACTTTAATCTTGCGCAGTACCAGCGGACAGCCCACCTTCTCCGCCAGTTCATCGGCTTTTTCCGTGAGTACCCTGGCGACCTGTCCGGCGATTACCCCCAGACCCAGTAGCCCGATACCTATGCTTTGCTTCTTCATTTTTTATTCCTCTGACACTTTACAACTGCTGGTTCGCTCGTGCAATAGCCCACTGGTCCAGTTCGACGTCTTCCAGCAGGTGATTGACTACATACGGCGCCGACTCTTCCTGTATTCTGGCTGTCCATGCGGAGTAAAGGTTTTCGATTAACGTATCCCGGTCCTCGGCAGACAACTCCCTGTTTTCGTCCCTATCGACAACCTGTACCACCCAGGCGCCGCCCTGTGTCCAGAGATCGTCGCGCAATGGCTGGCTCCACTGCCCTATTTCTACTTCCGGATTGAATATATAGCCGTTGAAAACTTCGGTAATATTATCCGAGGCGTAAATCACGCCGAGTTCGCCGTGCAGGCTTTTTGAGGTGCTGTACTGGGACAAACTATCGGCGATAGGTCCAAGGTCTTCCCCGGCTTCCAGTCTGGCTCTGACTTCTATAGCCAGTTCCTCGCTGCCCAGATAAATTGCCGATACATTGGCGGACTCCTCGTCCGGCTTTTCATTGACCCGAAGCAGCCAGTATCCCAGCTGCTTGTAAGACTCATTGTCGCTCAAGGGCGGGCTTATGTCGCCGGGCTGGACACTCATATCCTTTATATACGCAAGGGGAATTTCAGAGACCAGCTGTTCTTCCAGTATGCTTATGGGATGCCAGCCGAAATCGCCGAAATTTTGCTTGGAATAGTAGTTCTGCGCGTATTCCTCGCCCAGCGCCGTGAAGTTTTCACCGTTGATAATCCTTTCCCGGAGCATCGCGGCCACGGCTTCGCTTTCCACCAGCATAGCCTTCACGTACACCTGGTTATCGGTCATCGGCACCAGATTTTCAAAAAATCCGCTTTTAAGCTTGGCAGGCAATAATTGCGCTTTGACCATATTCAGAGCGAATTCGGTAACCGGAACACCGTAGCCCTGCAAATACTGCGTGGCTTCCTCGTCGGTGACGACAATGCCCATCTCGGCCGCCTTTTGTATCAGTACCTCTTCGGTTATAATCTGACTCGCCACCGAACTGGCTATCTGTTCTATGCCTCCATAAGACGCGCTGGTGCCGTAAAAGACCAGCGCGTCGATATAATAGGCGGCATCGAACTTTTTATCAAAGACCTCGATTACCGTTTTATGCATCGGGAAATATTCCCCTACCAGCCACCCACCTAGAATAATGCCGACAATAACGACGACAATGGCAATGCCCCCGAAGAAAAACAGATGCTGCCGCCGCTGCTGCCTTTTATGCAGTGACAGCTGACGTTTTGTATATTCGCGCGGTTTACTTTCGATTCTTTTTTTCTTCTTAGCCAAGATAGTACCCCTTTTTAAAAAGATATAAAACTATCTAATTATTTATAAAGCAAAAGTATTCTGATTTTCAAATCACCCCTTTGATTTTAACTTGCGTATTAGTTCATATGCCTCGGGGAAATCGCCGCTTTCCGTTCGGGAAAAAATACACTTTCCATTTATAAAGACATCAAAAATCCCATCGGTACCCGGAATCAACCTGGTTTTAGCACCCAAAGCCTTATCTAGTTCTTTTGCCAAACTGGCTGCTTGCGACCTAAAATTTCACGGCTTGCAGTAGTAAATTTCTATTTTCATTATACACTTCCATCGTTAAGTCTTTTAGTAAAACAAAAAAGCCCAGGGAAACAACCTGGGCTCTAAATATATCTCTCGATTATCGACTAACTGATAGCAAACTCTGTTCGTGAGACACAAAGAGCCCTCCCGGGCGTTGTAGTGCTCTGGAAATTACCTATGCTATGTTGTATCTCACGAAAAATACAGTACAATTTCTAAAAACTCCTTCTTATGTGTAATGTGATTATATAACAACCTTTATGTGAAGTCAATAGCTGCGCTGCGTACGCTTGAGAGGCAAATACTATTTTTTCTGCCACACGATATGGCATTTCCATTTGGGCAGGGTCTCGGGGAAATCGGAGCGGTAATGGGCGCCCCGGCTTTCCTCCCTGATGCAGGCCGCTTCCGTCAGCAGGCGCCCGGTCAGTATCAGGTTGCTAAGCTCGTAGGAGGGCTGGTCGTTAGGCTCGGGGAGAGAATTCTGCCACCCCGCCAGGACGCCCGCCGCCTGGTTCAAGCCGTCCCTGTCCCGGATGATGCCTGCCTTTTCCCAGTGCAGCTGCTGGAGCGCCGCCAGACCCGGCACGGGCAATATCTTGGGCACCGGCCGCTGGCTAAGCGATACCTGCATGTCTCTTATCTGTTCGGTATTTGGATCTTTATCTTTAACTTTATTGACTGTTTTCTCTATAATCCTCCGACTGAACACGATGGCTTCCAATAAAGAATTGGAGGCCAGGCGGTTGGCGCCGTGGACGCCGGTGCAGGCAACCTCGCCGGTAGCGAACAGCCCGTCGATATTCGTCTCCCCCCAGCTGTTTGTTTTAATGCCGCCTATCATGTAGTGCGCCGCCGGAGCCACGGGTATCTGTGTTTTGGTGATATCCAGACCGTGGTCCAGGCAAAAGCTGTAGATATGAGGGAACCGGGTGGAAATAACGTGGGGCGGCAGATGGGTGACATCAAGATACACCTTGTTCGAGCCGGTCTTCTTCATTTCGTTCAGTATGCTGCGGGCGACCACGTCTCTGGGTGCCAGGTCGCCCTTTTCGTGGTAATCGGTCATAAAGCGTTGACCCTTAGCGTTGCGCAGCATGCCCCCCTCCCCCCTGACCGCCTCCGATATCAGGAAAGGCAGCACGCCGGGCATGCGCAGGGCGGTGGGATGGAACTGGAAAAACTCCATGTCCGTGATATCGGCACCGGCGTTAAATGCCAGCGCAATGCCGTCGCCCGTAGCGACGTCCGAATTGGTGTTATATTTATACAGCTGACCCGCCCCGCCGGTTGCCAGGATAAGGAAACGACACTGGAACTCCTCTTCGGTGCCGGTGCGGCAGTCGATTGCCTTGATACCGGCTACTCTACCCTTATCGACCATGATTTCCGTGGCCAGGAAATTCTCCAGCACCTGTATTCTGGAGTCGCGCACCTTCCGACTCAAAGCCAGCTCAATATGCTCACCGGTGGCGTCCCCACCGGCATGGAGAATGCGCGGCACGCTGTGGGCCGCTTCCATGGTCAGGGCTATCTCGCCGTCGATGGTATCGAACGGCACGCGGTAATACACGAGGTCGGCGATGCGCGCCGGGGCTTCGTTAGCCAGGATTTTGACGACTTTTTCGTCGGACAGGTTGCCGCCGGCGTTGATGGTGTCCTGCACGTGCAGCTCTATCGAGTCGTCCTTGCCGATGGCCGCCGCGATACCGCCCTGGGCGTACTTGGTATTGCAGTCGTCGATACTGCCCTTGGTAATTACCAGCACGCTGCCGTGTTCGCTGGCCAGCAGAGCGGTGTAAAGTCCCCCGATGCCACTCCCCACGACGATGTAATTGTATTCATTCATGGCTGGTTCCTTGCTCAGGGACAATATTCTGACATTTTAGATAAAAAAATGGTGCCGAGGCGGAGATTTGAACTCCGACGCGCTTACGCGCACCACCCCCTCAAGATGGCGTGTCTACCTATTCCACCACCTCGGCACTTTGCCCTTCCGTTCATCCAGAAACATGGCAGGGGTGGCAGGATTTGAACCCACGACCGACGGTTTTGGAGACCGCTGCTCTACCAACTGAGCTACACCCCTGTGCCATGAGAAATTATAGTTTATTAGGCAAGAGAGCGCAAGATTAAGAGGGAAAGATACTATTAAAATTGACACATAGTTTAAAGTAACCTATAGTGATACCCAATGAAAGAGGCATTAATCGTTATCGATTATACAGAAAACGCCTGTATTGAAAGATACCAGAATCCCCGGTACAACCTCCGGCTGTCAAAAGTCAGGGATATCGCCCCATCGCTGGAGAAACTGGTGGCATTTCAGCGGACTCGCGCGGAAAGAGAGGTTATCTGGATAAAATCCTGCCCTTGGGTCAAAGGACAGGTACATCCCAATATAACACGGTTCTATGATGAAAACCCCGAAGTTGAGTTTTATAACGTTGAACTCGGAGGCGATAATTTTTACCGCCTGCAACCCGAAAAACATGAAAAGATATTTACGAAGAATATGTACAGCGCTTTTTCGGGAACACAGGGACAACTCGATGAATACCTGCGCGAAAGTAGCATCGGGCATCTCATTATCAGCGGCATTTATTCGACTGGATGTGTGAATGCAACGATATGCGAGGCGTTTCATCTCGGTTACAAACTTACAATTATTAAAGATTGCGTTGAGACATTTGATGAACCGGGGAAGCAAGCCTTCCAGCAGCATCTACTTAAAGACTGGTCATTGATGTATGGAAAGATAATTTATTTATCGCAATTCATCGAAAGTAAATCTCACTAATACCTCTTGCCTCTCCTACGTATTTCTGCTATACTTAACGAAACAAACCAAAAGGAGTTTAACCTGGACCTTTAAGCCAGTCCCGCGAGGCCGGCAAGGGAAACAAAAGGATATCTATGCGCTCGACCTCTTGCCGGCAGGAAGCAAGAGGTTTTTTTATGCCTGAAAAAATCGTCATGAATGCGGAGGACATCCGGCGCACGCTGGCCCGCATCGCCCATGAAATCATCGAGCGCAACAAGGTCGTCGACCACCTGGTGCTGGTGGGACTGCACACGCGCGGCGTTCCCCTCGCCCGCCGTCTGGCGAAAAACATCGAGCTCTACGAAAACTCCAGGCTCTCCGTTGGCGCTCTCGACTTCAGCTCTTACCGCGACGACCTCAACGAATCGGAGACAAGGAACGCCCTCCAGCATACGCACATCCCCTCGGATATCAATAATAAGTCCGTCATCATCGTCGACGACGTCCTCTACACCGGACGCAGCATCCGCGCCGCCATGGACGCCCTTATCGACCTCGGGCGCCCGCGCTCCATTCAGCTGGCGGTGCTTATCGACCGCGGCCACCGCGAGATGCCGATACGCGCCGACTACGTCGGCAAGAACATCCCCAGCGCCCGCCACGAGGACATACAGGTGCGCTTAACGGAAACCGACGGCCGCGACGAGGTGGCTATCGTCAATCCCAATAACATCAAGACCGATAAAGGTCTGAAGGAAAAGCTTGAGTCCCGGTGAAATCGGGGAAGGAGGCGCTGCCATGAGCCTGAAAAACAGAAACCTGGTAACTATCGACGACCTCTCCAACGGCGAGATAATGGCCCTGTTCTCTCTGGCCGGTGAAATGGCGGAAAAAATGCCGGCGCAAAACGACCTCTGCCGCGGTAAAATCATGGCGAGCCTGTTCTTCGAGCCGAGTACCCGCACCAGACTCTCCTTCGAAGCCGCCATGCACCGGCTGGGCGGGAGTGTCATTACCGCCTCCGATGTCGGTGCCAGCTCGCTGGCCAAAGGCGAAAGCATCTCCGATACCGCCAAGATTGTCGGCAGCTACGCCGATATTATCGTTATCCGCCATCCCTGGGAGGGCGCCGCCAAGGTGGTCGCCGACTACGCCGGGATTCCGGTCATCAACGCCGGCGACGGCGGTCATCAGCACCCCACCCAGACCCTGCTCGACCTCTATACCATTATCAAAGAGCGGCACGACCTTAAAGGACTCAAGATAGCCCTCTGGGGCGACCTCAAATACGGGCGCACCACCCACTCGCTGATTTTCGCTCTGGCAAGGTTCGGGGCGGATATCCTGTTCTGTCCCAGCCCGGGCCTCGAAGTTCCGGAGCACGTTATCGATAAGCTGGTAACGGAATACGGCGGCGACGTGGAAATAATATCGGCCACCGCCAAGAAAAACTACAATACCCTCTTCCCGGTGGACGCCATTTACACCACCCCCAACAGCCCCCACCAGCTGGCGATGATGCCGGACATGAGCGTGCAGGTGGAGCTCAAGGGCGGCGTCGATGCCCTGTATGTCACCCGCACGCAGAAAGAACGCTTCGCAGACAAGGAAGAGGGGCAGGAAAAGAAAAAATACCCGGTCGTGGACAAGAAACTGCTGCAGGACAAGGTATTCCGCAAGACGCTGGTGATGCACCCTCTCCCCCGCGTCGATGAACTGGCTTATGAAATCGACGCCGACGAAAGAAGCATGTACTTCAAACAGGCCGCCCACGGCGTGCCGATAAGGATGTCGCTCCTGGCTACCCTACTCGGCGCCAAAGAGGTCGATATCCCGGACGTGGAGTCGCCGCCCCCCGTTCCATACCCCTATTATCAGGGACACCCGAGCCCGGTCTGCCCCAACCCCCGCTGCGTATCGATTCAACCGACTGAAATAAAGTACCTCAAGCCGAGTTTTAAGATAGTGAATACATCACCACTTACCCTCCGCTGCACGTACTGCGAACACGGCTTCGAGCCTAAGTACGTCGCCAGCACCGACTGGCATGAGCACAAGCTGGACACCAAGAAATACCACAGCGCCGCCAGCCACTGGGCTAAATATATCCGCCCGGAGAACCTGATTGTCTTCAACACGGAGGCAGAAGCCGAGGCACACGGCTACAAACCGAGTCACTTTACGGGAGGTCGCCGCAAATAAAGCGGGGTGTCAAAGAGGAGCGCCAGTCCCGTGCTTTATACGGGGGGTGAGTATAGAAATCAGCTAATATGGATGAATTGGAAAGTAGGGTGTCTAAGAGGGGCGCCAGCCCCTCTTAAAAAACCACCCCCCTCTCAAACAAATAGAAGTCTGTACTAAAGTGAGTTGAGTTTGAGAGGGGCAGGGGTGAGCATAGAAAATAGAAAGAACTAAATTTTAACTGGAGTAATTAAAAATGCCAGACTCTCTACTCATCCGCGGAGGGCGGATAATCGACCCCTCACAGGATATAGATAAAACCGCGAGCCTGCTGATTAACGACGGCAAAATAGCCTGGCTGGGCGAAGGCAACCCGCCGCAGGAAGACTACGCCGTGCTTGACGCCGGCGGACTGATTGTCTGCCCGGGCTTCATCGACATGCACTGCCACCTGCGCCAGCCGGGCCAGGAAAAAAAGGAGACCATCGCCTCCGGCACCTGGGCGGCGGCGCGGGGCGGCTTTACCACCGTCTGCTGCATGCCCAATACCGAACCCCCGCTGGATAACGAGGCGATGATGAATTACGTCCGCACCGTTGCCGCCAGGGAGGGCATCATCCGGGTGTTCCCCATCGGCTGCGTGTCCGTCGGGCGTAAAGGAGAAGAGCTCGCCGACCTTAATGAGATGGAGATGAACGGGGCGGTGGCTTTCAGCGACGACGGCGCGCCGGTGCGTAGCGACGACGTCATGCGCCAGGCGCTGGAGTACAGTCGCGACTTCAATCGCCCGATTATCGCCCACTGTGAGGACCTGTCGCTTACGAAGGGGGGTCAGGTCAACGAGGGGACCGTCTCCCTGGAGATGGGACTGCGCGGCATACCGTCCACCGCCGAGGAGTCCATCGTCAAAAGGGACATCGAGCTGGCTAAGGAGACCGGCGGGCACTTGCATATCGCCCACGTCAGCACCGAAGGCTCGGTGGACCTTATCCGCGCCGCCAAAGAGGCGGGGGTGCATGTCACCGCCGAGGTCACCCCACACCACCTCACCCTCACCGAGGCGGACGTCCTGAAATACGGCACGCTGGCGAAGGTCAGCCCGCCCTTGAGGACCAAACAGGATACTACCGCCCTGCTGCGCGCCCTGAACGACGCCGTTATCGATATTGTAGCCACCGACCACGCGCCGCACACTAAAGCCGACAAGGACTGCCCCTTCGAGCAGGCGGCTTTCGGTATCAGCGGACTGGAAACGGCGCTGGGTTCGCTGGCTGGCCTGATTCTTAAGAGCGAGTTGAGTCTGAACAACATGATTGCGGCGCTGACCGTCGGCCCGGCGCGCGTGCTGGGCTACGAGAAGCTGGGCACGCTGGAAATTGGCGCCCCGGCTGACGTCTGCATCTTCGACCTGCACCGGGAGTGGCTGGTCGACCCGGAAAAGCTGGCCACCAAGGGCAAGAACACCCCGCTGGCAGGCCGGAAGCTTACCGGCAAGGTAATGGCGACCATCTATCTGGGAAACCCTGTCTATATGGACGAGGGGATGAGAGTGTAGGGTTGAAACTCTAAATTCTAAGCCCTAAACTCTAAACGAAATAAAAATATGGGTGAAAGAGGGAGGTCATTGCGAGCGAAGCGTGGCAATCTCAATCATCGAAGTTTATATATCATGGGGATTGCCACGTCACTACGTTCCTCGCAATGACAGCCCATAAAGGGAGA